>NZ_CP158299.1:2097500-2397500 GCF_040256395.1 Deinococcus sonorensis KR-87
CGGTGCTGCGCGGTGACACCGAACGCATCACGGTGGGCGACGGCAGCAACGTGCAGGACGGGGCCGTGCTGCATGCCGACCCCGGCTTTCCCTGCGTCCTGGAGCCGGGCGTGACGGTGGGGCACCGGGCCGTGGTGCACGGCGCCATCTGCGAGGCGGGCAGTCTGGTGGGCATGGGCGCCGTGCTGCTCAACGGCAGTCGCCTGGGGGCCGGCGCCGTGCTGGGCGCCGGTGCGCTGCTGCCGGAAGGTCAGGCGGTGCCGGCCGGGATGCTGGCCGTGGGCGTGCCGGCGCGGGTGGTCCGCCCGGTGATGCTGGAAGGCCACGCCGAGCGGTACGTGCAGAACGGCCGGCGGTACCGGGGCGGCCTGAGCGGAGTCGGATCGTGAGCAGCGGCGAGACGCCCCGGCACAAGCTGCCCCCCGGATCGGACGAGCCGCTGGACGGCCAGCCGTTCCCCGACAGCCTGGACCCGGAGGATGAGGGCGGAGACTCGATGCTGGTGATTCCGGAGCTGAGCGCGATGTTTCCGGGCGTCACGCCGTTCCTGCCGCGCTTTCTGCCGCAGGTGCCGCCCACCTTCATGGGCCTCACCCAGGGCTTCTGCAACCTCCACGACTTCCTGCGCCACCTGCACGATCTGGGCTGGTACGGCTACCTGCACGCCCAGCTGGCGGATCAGGCCGCCTACGTGCTGGTGTACGAGGGCCGTACGGTCGCGGCGGCCACCATCACCAGCACCGGCGAACAGGCGCTGGGTGAGCTGCTGCACCTCTACGAGCAGGGCGCCCCGCTCAACGCCTACGCGCTGCCGTCGCATCTGGCGCACATCCTGTCGGGGGTGGGCAGCCGCGCGTGGAAGTTCAATCTGACCGAGGACTTCACCGGCCTGCATGCCCGCCCCAGGGGCGCCATCTTCTACTCGCGCGGCGAGATCGTGGCCACCATGCCGTGCGGCATGTCGTATGAGGGCGCGTTTCCGGCACCGCTGCGCCCTCAGACGCTGATCCTGCCGCGCAGCCTGGCCGGCTGGGCGCACCACCAGTACAGCCTGACGCTGCGGGGCCGCGACGCGCTCAACGCCATCACCACGGTGCACCAGAGTTTCCGCAGCCAGCACGGCGGGGTCGGCCTGTCGTTCCTGCGGGCCATCGCGGACCGGCAGACGCCCGCCGAGTACGCCATGCGCTCGGACGTGGCCCTGCACGACCTGGAACCGATGCTGCAGGAGTTCCTGCGAACCGGCGTGGTCAAGGAGCAGGCCGGCTGAAGGTGAGGGTCGGCGTGATCTGCCGTCCGGAGGCACGCTACACTCCACCCACATGAACGCTGCAGAAACCCGGACGCTGCTGGCCGCGCTGGACGCCGCCCTGGCACGCGGTCAGCGCGCGGCCATCGCCACTGTGGTGCAGGTCTGGGGCAGCGCCTACCGTCGCGAGGGCACCCGCATGCTGGTGCTGGACGACGGCGCGCAGGTGTGCATGCTCTCGGGCGGCTGCCTGGAGGCCGAGGTGGTGGAGGCCGCGCTGGAGGTGATTGCCAGCGGGGAGGCGCGGGTGGTGCATTACGACCTGACCGAGGACGCCACCTGGGGCCTGGGCCTGGGCTGCGGCGGCAGCGTGGACGTGCGGATCGAGCGGGTGGACCCGGACGACGAGGTGACGCGCGGATGGCTGACTGCCCTGAGGTCCGGGCAGGCGGCGGCCCTGGTGCAGCCGCTGGAGGGGCCGGGCCGCCTGCTGCTGGTACCGGACGCGGCAGGAGAGGTGCAGGTGAGCGGGCAGCTGCCCGGCGGCACGCCGCCCGAGGTCCTGACGCTGGCGCAGGCGCGGCTGGCCGCCCGTGAACCGCGCGCCGCCCGCGCCGAGCTGCCGGACGGGCAGGCGCTGTTCATTGACCTGAACGCGCCGGCCCCGGAGTTGCTGATCTACGGTGCGGGCCATGACGCGGTGCCGCTCAGCGCGCAGGCGGTGGCGCTGGGCTATCAGGTGACGGTGGTGGACGCGCGCGCTGCGTTCCTGACGCCTGGGCGCTTTCCCGGCGCCCGCCTGCAGCTGCTGGCGACCGATCAGCTGGACGCCCTGAGCGTGTCGCCGCGCACCCAGGCGGTCATCATGAACCACCACCTGGACCGGGACCGGGAGTGCCTGTGGCACGCCCTGGGCAGCCCTGCGGCCTACGTGGGGGTGCTAGGGCCGCGCAGCCGCACGCAGGGCCTGCTGGACACCCTGGAGGGTGAGGGCCACGTCTGCACGCCGGAGCAGCTGGAGCGCCTGCACAGTCCGGTGGGGCTGGGCATCGGTGCCGAGGCCCCGGAGGAGGTGGCGCTGAGCATCCTGGCCGAGCTGATGGCGTGGCGCCGGGGCGGCAGTGGCCGGCCGCTCAACGGCCTGGAGGGCCGGATCCATCAGCCCCAGATGGGCGAAGCGCTGACATATTAAAAGCTGCTACCTTGTGCGGCATGCAGGGTCTTTTTTATGATGCGCCGCTCATCGGGGTAATGGAGCTGCTGCATGTCAGCCGGCAGACCGGTCTGCTGGTGGCCGACGCCGAAATTCCCTTCAACGTCTCGTTCGTGCAGGGCGAGGTGGTGGACGGCGGCATCCTGGACTGGCTCGGTCTGGACGCCATCTATGCCAGTCCGCTGCTGCCGGAGCAGGGCAGCTTCAGCTTCTCGGTGCAGGAAATGCAGGGTGTGCCGCTGGCTGCCTATGACAAAATCACCGCCGACTGGGCCCGCTACAGCGACGAATGGTCGCAGCTGTGCCAGGTGATCGGCAGCCCCAGCGCTGTGTTCACCGGCGACCTGCCCCTCTTCGACACCCCGGAGGGCAAGAGCGTGCGGGTGGTCGCCCGCAGCACCCACATGCCGCTGTTCGAGGTGGCCGAGCGGGTGGCCGAGGGGGTGGAAAACGGCAAGCTGACGCGACTGGACACCTACGCCTGGTTTGCGCTGCGGCTGAAGCATCAGGTGGGCAGCGGCCGTGGCGGGCGGGTGGCGGCGGCGCTGGACGGCGAGCGCACGCTGGGCGAACTGGTGGCGCAGGGCTACAGCGCGGCCGAACTGCGCGCCTACATGCTGGACGAGATCAAGTTCGGACTGCGCTTTCCCGGCACCGGCTGGGTGCTGCGCGACCTGCTGTGGGAGCGGCAGTTCCAAGAGCAGAACAAGTAGAGGAGGGGTGCGGGCGGGAGACGGACCAGTCGTGAGGTCCGTCTCCCGCCCACGTTTTCCTCAGCTGGTCCGGACCGTTCGGACGAAAGCCTGCCTCTGCCGGTAGGGCCAGACCAGCAGGGCCACCACCCCCACGCCAAGCAGGGTCAACAGCAATCCGGCATGGCCCACCGCCAGAAAACTCAGCGGGGAGAGGGCCGTCAGCAGCAGCGGCAGCAGATATGTCCGGCCCAGCGCCAGCCAGGCCAGCAGCAGCCCCAGCAGCGTCCCCATTAGTTCTGCGGGCAGCGGCGGCAGATAGCTGTTGAGCACCCCACCCAGCGCGAAGCCAAGCCCCAGCGCCACGATCGCCACCGCCAGTCGCCCCGCTCCCAGCGCGAATCGCCGGGTGTGGCTCCAGAGCAGCAGCAGAACAGCGCCCAGCAGCACGGCCAGCGGGGCGAACAGGTGCAGCTTGGCCAGCGTCTCGCGCAGTGACCCCTGGGCGAACACGACGGCCACGTTCTGTGCCGTGATGGCCTCGTTCAGCTGCCAGCGCAGCGTCTGGGTGCTGCTGAAGGGGGTGGTCTGCAGGCTGGTGGGGTACAGGCTGTAGCGCTGAAAGCGGGCCGGGGCGTCGGTCCTGACCGTCAGGTCCAGGTGCTGCACCGGCTCCCGGCGCTGCGCGAGGCCGTAACTCCACCCCCGCGACCCCTGATGCTGATAGGCCACCTGAACCCGCACGGCGGCGCCGGCCGGTACCTGACCTTCCCACACGCTGCCCTCGCTCAGGTCGCTGGGGCGGTAGGTCTGGCCGTTCACGGTCATGAGAAACCCGCTGAGGGTGCCGCTCCCGACCGGCAGCGGAAAGGCGAAGCGCACGGTGGCCGGGGTGCTGAGCGGATTGGTAAACGCGTATTCGGCAGTGAAGGTGGCGTTGTAATGACTCTGGCGGCCCCCCTGCGCCGCGCCGACGAACTTCAGGTCCGCAACCACCCGGCTCGAATCCAGCCGGATGTACTCCTGCACCTGCTGGGTGGCCTCGCGGCTGAACACCACGGTGTTGCCGCTGCGACTGAAGCGGTCGCGCAGCCGGATGATGGTGTCGCTGCTGGGGTCCTGCAGATAGGGGGCCAGCACCTGCACGCCCTCGGTGCCCACCCGCCTCAGCAGGTCCGGCGGCAGGGTGAGGGTGCGGGTGTAGGTCCGCTCGGTCAGGTACGTCACCACGGGCGCCTGCTGCACCGTCTCGCTGGTCTCGGGGTCAGCGGTATTGGCGTAATGGGCGTTCACCTGGGCGCCCAGCTGCAGGTCCACGCTGCGGCGCACCACGTCCAGGCCCAGCACGGTCACGCCCAGGGCCAGCGCGGCCAGCAGCCAGCTGCCCAGGCGCGGCACGTGCTGCACCGCCGCCGCGAGCGTCCGTTCGAACCGGCCCCGGTCAAGCAGACCGATCAGCAGCAGGGCCACCAGCACGGCGCCCAGCAGCAGGCCCAGCGGAAGCAGCAGATGGAGCAGGGCCTGGATGGAAGACAGGAGCAGGGAGAGGGCCGTCTGTACCATGATGCCTCCGGATCAGGGCAGACCCCGATACACCTATGAGTATCGTACTCACCTGAGCAAAATCGCAAGACATCGTCCCCGGCGCTTCCGGCAGTCGCGGGCTATACACTCCGCTCATGTGGATGAATGTGCTGCTGGGCTTTATTCCGATCAGCCTGCTGCTGGAATACGTGTTCCACTCGCCACCGCTCTGGGTGTTTGTCACCGCCACCATCGCCATCATTCCGCTGGCCGACTGGCTGAGAAAGGCCACCGAACAGGTGGCGGCGCGCGCCGGGCAGACCATCGGCGGGCTGCTGAATGTGACGTTCGGCAATCTCGCCGAGCTGATCATCGCCATCTTCGTGCTGATCGGCGGCAACAGCACGGTGGTCAAGGCGCAGATCACCGGCAGCATCATCGGCAACGCGCTGCTGGGGCTGGGGCTGGCCATCCTGATCGGCAGCCTGGGCCGCTCTGACCAGCGCTTCAGCCGCCAGAACGCCGGCCAGCTGAACAGCATGCTGTTCCTGGTGGTGATCGCGCTGGTGCTGCCGGCGCTGTTCGATTACACCGAGCAGCTGCCGGGGTTCGCGGCGGCCAGCTCAGCGGCACGCACCAACCTGGACGAGCACCTGAGCCTGGGCGTGGCCATCGTGCTGATCCTGGTGTACGCGCTGAATCTGGTCTACACACTGGTGACGCACAGGGACGCCTTCGCGCTGGAAGGCGAGGATGAGGGCCACAGTGGTCCGCTGTGGCCCCTCTGGAAGGCGATGGCCGTGCTGGTCGGCGGCACGGCCCTGATCGCCCTGGAATCCGAGATGCTGTCAGGAGCGCTGGAGGCGACCAGCACCACCCTGGGCCTGAGCCCCTTCTTTCTGGGCATCATTGTGCTGGCGGTGGTGGGCAACTTCGCCGAGTACATCGCGGGCAGCTACTTCGCGCGGCAGGGCAAGATCGGGCTGGCCATCAACATCGCGGTCGGCGCCACCATTCAGGTGGCGCTCTTCACGGCGCCGCTGCTGGTGATCCTGTCGTACCTGATCGGGAAGCCGATGAACCTGGTGTTTTCCAGCCCGCTGGAACTGGTGGCCATCGTGGCGGTGGCGCTCACCGTGACCACCGTGACCAAGGACGGCGAGGCCACGTGGTTCGAGGGCGTGCTGCTGCTGGCCGTGTACCTGCTGCTGGCGCTGTCTTTCTACTTCGTGACGCCGGGGGCCGAGGAAGGCCAGACGCCCGCCCCGGCAGCGGTGGTGCAGATGCTGCGCCCGCTCAGCTGACCGGCGGGGTCTGGAGGGCGAGCGCCTTGCGGAGAATCCGGATCTGCCCGCGGTGGCTCAGCTCGTCCTCCATCACATGGAACCAGGCCCAGTGCTGGTTCATGTCGTCGAAGCCGGGCGCGGTGAGCAGGGTGGTCAGCCAGTCATCGTCGTGCTCGGCCAGCTGCCGCAGGGTTTCGGCCCGGGTGGCGTCCAGTTCGGCCAGCAGGTCGTCCAGGGTGCGGCCCCGCACGGGCTCGCCCTTCCAGCCGAAGGTCATCGCCCCCACATAGGGTGCATAGTCGTCCGCCTCAAAGCAGGAGCGGCCCTCGAAGCTGGCCGCCTGATACAGCCGGTCGGTGGCCGCCATATGCGCCAGCAGCATGCCGATGGAATTCGAGAAACCGGGCGGAAGGGCGTCCAGCTCCTGAACGCTCAGCCCCTCCACGGCCTCGCGGGTGGTGAGCCGCGCGTAGTGCATCATCCCGACCAGCACGCTGATCTGTGGGGTGAAGCCGGGCCGGGGCCCCAGGCGACAGGCGTCCTGCCATTCCGCTGCTTCAATGGGCATGCCTGACTGTACCCGACCTGCTCAGTAGCGGTAGAAGCCCTGCCCGCTCTTGCGGCCCAGCAGCCCCGCCTGCACCATCTTGCGCAGCAGGGGAGACGGCCGGTACTTGTCGTCGCCCAGGCCCCGGTGCAGCACCTCCATGATGCTCAGGCAGGTGTCCAGGCCAATGAAGTCGGCCAGCGTGAGCGGCCCCATCGGGTGGTTCATGCCGAGTTTCATGATGCCGTCGATGGCTTCCGGCTCCGCCACCCCCTCCATCACGCACTGGATGGCCTCGTTGAGCATCGGCATCAGGATGCGGTTGCTCACGAAGCCGGGAAAGTCGTTGCACGAGAGCGGCGTCTTGCCCATCCGCTCGGCCGTCTCGGTCACGAACTGCGCGGTGGCGTCGCTGGTCTGATACCCCCGGATCACCTCGACGAGCTGCATCAGCGGCACTGGATTCATGAAATGCATCCCGATGAAGCGCTCCGGCCGGCCGCTGGCGGTGGCCAGCGACGTGATGGGGATGCTGCTGGTATTGCTGGCCAGGATGCCGTCCGGCTTCACGACCTCGCCCAGCTGACGGAACAGCCCGGCCTTGACCTGCTGGTTCTCGACGATGGCCTCCACCACCAGGTCGCAGCCCGCGAAGGCCGTCAGCTCGGTGGTGAAGCGGATGCGGCCCAGGATCTCGTCCGGGGTGCTGCTCAGCCGGCCTTTCTCGTGCAGCTTGCTCAGCGACTTCTGGATGGTGGCCCGGCCCCGGTCCAGGAATTCCTGCTGCACGTCCTGCACCGTCACGTCAAAGCCGCTCTGCGCGGCCACCTGGGCAATGCCGCCGCCCATCTGTCCTGCTCCGATAACACCAAAATGCATAGATTGACTCCTTGAAAGCTCAGGCTGGCCAGCGGAAAGAGAAACTGCGCCCAGTCTTCCAGCCCCGCAATTCAGCCTGAGTTCAGGCGCGGATTCACCAGTCTGCTCTAAGAGCCCTCGACTGGAACCGGTATGCTTCTGAAGCCTTGGAGCCTGGGTCCGAGACGCTGACTCTTACTCCACCAGCGGCACGCCTTCAATCTCGATGCCCCGGCCGCGTTTGACCGGGGTAAACGGGGTGTAGCTGTACTCGGAGCAGCCCTCCTGCACAAAGGGGTCCTGCTCGAACACCGCTTCCAGCTCCGTCTGGCTTTCAGCTCGCGCCAGGATGATCCCGCCCTGCCCGCTCAGCTGACGTCCCGACACCAGAAACAGCCCGGAGCGGTAGTGCTGGTCCAGCCACTCGCGGTGGCGCGGCGTGACGGCCGCCACTTCATCCGGGCTTTTCAGGTACTGGCTGACGATCATCCAGAGGGTCGGTGCGTTCATGGCCTCAGCTTAACCGCCGCACGGCCATGGCCAGGCCGTTGCCGCCGCCCATGCACAGGGTCGCGACGCCAATTTCCTTCTCCTGCTGCCGCAGCGCGTGCAGCAGCGTGACCAGAATGCGCGCGCCGCTGGCCCCGATCGGATGGCCCAGCGCCACCGCGCCGCCGTTCACGTTCACCCGCGCCGGGTCCAGGCCCAGTTCCTGCGTCACGGCCAGGCTCTGCACGCTGAAAGCCTCATTCAGCTCCCACAGGTCCACGTCGCCCACCTGCCAGCCGAGCTGCTGCATCAGCTTCTGGGTGGCCGGCACCGGCGTCATCATCACCCACTCCGGCGCGAGGCCGCCGCTGGCGTAGCCCACCACCTCGGCCAGCGGGGTCAGGCCGTGCGCCTGGGCCAGCGCCTCGCTCATCACCAGCACGCTGGCCGCGCCGTCGTTCAGGCCCGGCGCGTTGCCGGCCGTCACAGTGCCGCCCTCGCGGAAGGCGGGCTTCAGCCGCCCCAGCGTTTCCATGCTGCTGTCCTGGCGCGGTCCCTCATCGGTGTCCACCACCGTGTCGCCCTTGCGGCCCTTCACCGTCACCGGCACGATCTCGTCCTGAAAGCGCCCGGCCTGCTGGGCAGCCACGGCGCGGCGGTGGCTCTCCACGGCGTACTGGTCCTGGGCCTCCCGGCTGGTGCCGTACTTCTCGGCCACCCGCTCGCCGGTTAGGCCCATGCCCTCCTCGTTGATGCTGCACCACAGGCCGTCCAGGGTGTTGGCGTCCAGCACCTGCCCGTGCCCCATCCGCAGCCCCTTGCGGGCGCCCGGCAGCAGGTACGGCGAGTTGCTCATGCTCTCCATGCCGCCGGCCAGCACCGCCTGCTGGTCGCCGGCCCGAATGCTCTGTGCGGCCAGGATCACCGCCTTGAGGCCACTGCCGCACACCTTGTTGACGGTGAGGGCGCCCGCCGCGTTCGGCACGCCGGCCCGGATGGCCGCCTGACGCGCCGGGTTCTGCCCGCTGCCCGCCTGCACCACCTGCCCCATGATCACCTCGTCGATCAGGTCGGCCGGAACGCCGCTGCGCCTCAGGGTTTCCTGCAGCGTGATGCTGCCGAGTTCTACCGCTTTCACGTCCTGCAGGCTGCCCAGAAACTTGCCGGTGGGCGTCCGGCTGGCCGCCACAATCACTGCCTTGTCCATACCGCGAGTCTAGCAAGTCAAACCTAACGAGCGTTCGGGTCCGGCACCGGCACGGTGGGCGCCGGTGCCGGACGCGCCGCGCGTGGACGTTCCAGCGCATGCACGGCCAGCCCGGCCAGAATGCCCCAGAAGGCGGCCCCGATGCCCAGCGGCGCGATGCCCGACAGGGTCACGATCAGGACGGTGGGGGCGGCCAGCCGGCCCCCCGGACCCTGCAGGGCCGCCTGCAATGACGAGGCCATGGCCGCCAGCAGGGCCAGACCGGCCAGCGCGGTGATGGCGTCCTGCGGCAGCACCGACATCACCGCCAGGAAGGTGCCGGCGAAGCTGCCCACCACGATATTGAGCGTTCCGGCGGTCACAGCGGCCACGTAGCGGCGCTTCGGGTCCGGGTGCGCCTCCGGCCCGGCCACAATGTTGGCGAGCAGCGCGCCCAGCGTCAGCGAGTGGCAGCCCACGAACGCCGCCGCCACCGAGGCGACCCCGGTGGTCCGCACGATCAGGCCGGCGGGAGGCCGGTAGCCGAGCGTCTGCAGCACCGCCATCCCCGGCACCACCTGCCCGGTGAAGGCCAGCAGAGTCAGCGGCAATGCCAGATCCAGCACGCCGCGCAGGCTGAACTCCGGCCGCAACAGCTGGGGATGCACCGGAGCCAGCGGAATCGCCACATGGTGCAGCAGGCCCAGGACCGCACTCAGCACTATGCCCGCGCCCAGCACCCCGGCCACCGCCCAGCGGGGCGCCAGAACCCTCAGCCCCACGTAGGCCGCGATCATGCCGCCCACCAGCAGCGGCTGGCGGGTGAGCGCCTGCACCGCATGAAAGCCGAACGGCAGCAGGATGGCCGCGTTCAGGGCGGCGGCCAACGGGCCGGGAATCCGCTGCATCAGCCGGGTCAGCGGCGGCAGGGTACCGAGCAGCACCACCAGCAGCCCCGAGACCACGAAAGCCCCCGCCGCTTCCGGCAGGCTGTGCCCCGGCAGGGCGGTGGCCAGAAAGGCGATGCCGGGGGTGGACCAGGTGCTCAGGATCGGCTGGCGGGTCCGCAGGCTCAGCAGCACCGTCACCAGCCCGCAGATCACGGTGCTGGCCCACACCCAGCTCAGCACCGCCCGTTCCGGCAGGTGGGCGCTGGCGGCCACAGCGTACACCAGCACGGTGGGGCCGGCAATGCCGACGATCACGGCCACCAGACCGCTGAGCAGGGCCGAGGGCGACAGGTCCTGGAGCAGCTGGCGCCAGGGCGAAAGGGGAGCGGAGATGGGGGGTGTGGTCATGTGGCCTCCTGGCTTCAGTCTGGGCAGGCGGGCATCTCGGCACCAGAGGCGGTCCACCTGAAATTGGACCGGACAGAGGCAATCCAATTGCCAGAAGTGGACTGCTAGACTGCTGCATGGACCCCCTTCGCTGGAGCACCCTGCTGCACGGCTGGAACCTGGAACCGGGCGTCCGCTACCGGCAGCTGGCCCAGGCCCTGCAGCGGGCCATTCAGGACGGGCGGCTGGCCGGGCAGGAGCGCCTCCCGGCGGAACGGGAACTGGCCTCGCTGCTGGGCATCAGCCGCAGCACGGTGGTCACCGGCTACGACCTGCTGGCACTGGAGGGCTGGCTGGAGCGCCGGCAGGGCAGCGGCACCCGCGTGACCGCCGCCGCACCCAGGGCCCACCCGGTCCTGACGCTGCGCACGCCGGTCCAGGCGGCCACCGCACCGCCCGGTGAACTGGACCTCACCATCGCGGTGCCGAGCCTTACCGAGGCCCACCGACGCCGGCTGCAGGCGGCCCTGGGCAGCGCCTTCGAGGAGTCGCGCTATCACCCGCTGGGCCTGCCGGCGCTCCGGGTCTGCCTGGCCGACCACTACACCCGGCAGGGCGTGCCCACCCGGCCCGAGCAGATCATCATCACCAGTGGAGCGCAGCAGGCCATCGCCCTGATCGCCCAGACCTTCCTGAACGCCGGCGACCGGGCGCTGCTGGAAACGCCCACCTACTTCGGGGCCATCGACGTGTTCCGTGCGGCCGGCGCCGAGCTGCAGGGCCTGCCGGTGGGGCCGGACGGGGTCGCGCCGCACGCGCTGGAAGCGGGTCTGCAGGGACAGCCGCGTCTGGTCTTCCTGACGCCCACCTTCCAGAACCCCACCGGCACCGTAATGCCCGCCTCGGTGCGGCGCGAGGTGGCCGCGCTGCTGGACCGCGCCGGGGTGCCCACCATCGAGGACGAAACGCTGAGCGAACTGGACCTGGACCGCCCGGCCCCGCCGCCGGTGGCGAGCCACACCCCGGAGGGGCCCGTCATCAGCGTGGGGTCGCTGAGCAAGCTGTTCTGGGCCGGGCTGAGGGTGGGGTGGCTGCGCTCGCCGGAGCGCTACCTCGCGCCACTGAGTCAGGCCAAGACCCTGTCGGATTTCGGCACGTCGCTGCCGGCGCAGGCCATCGCGCTGGACCTGCTTCGGCAGCTACCTGCGCTGAGAGAGGAACGCCGCGCCCTGGTGCGGCCGGCCCGCGACACGCTGGTCACGTTGCTGCGGGAGCAGTTGCCGGACTGGGCGTTCCTGGTACCGGAAGGCGGCCAGTTTTTGTGGGTGGAACTGCCGACCGACAGTGCCACCCGCTTCACGCTCACCGCCCGCCGGGCCGGCATCCGGCTGTTTCCCGGCGCTTCGATGGGCGTCACGCCGCTGCCGGACCGCTCGCTGCGCCTGCCGTTCACGCTGCCGCCCGAGCATCTGCCCGAGGCGGTGGGCCGGCTGCGGCGGGCCTGGGCCTGGCATCTGGCGGAGGACCGGGCCGGGCCGCTGGCCTGAGCGGGGCGGCCGCCCTCACTTCAGCACGCGCACATACTCGGGCGGCACCCGCTCGGTCAGCCACACCCCGTTGCTGGACCGGAAGAACAGGTGGCCCGCCTGAAGCATGCCGAACGCGTCCACCGTCAGGATCACCGCCGGGCCCCGCCGGTGCCCCACCCGCCGGGCCGTGTCCGGGTCGGCGGAGAGGTGGACGTGGTGGCGCTGCATCTGCCGCAGCCCCTCCCGCAGAATGGTGTCCAGCAGCCGGACAGCGGTGCCGTGATACAGCAGGGGCGGGGGCGTGAGGGGCGTCAGGCCCAGGTCGACAGGCACGCTGTGGCCCTGGTTGGCCCGGATGCGGTCGGTGGCGGCGTCCAGGGTGAACCGCTGCTTGTCGCTGGTGGCCACCACCCGCTCCAGCTGAGCGCGATCCACGGTGAGGCCCTGAGTCGCCAGACCGCGCAGCAGGTCGTCCACACTCACCCAGCCGCCCGGTTGCAGCGTCAGCCCGGCCTGCTGGGGCGCATGCCGCAGCAGGAACGATAGGGTGCGGGAGAGCTGATGGTCGCTGGTCATGGCCACAGCGTACCGGGGAAGCCCGGGGCGCGGCGCAACCTTGCGCCCCTTGCCCCCGTACCCGGGCACATATGACGGCTGCCTTTCTGGTCTTTCTGGTCGCGTGGCTCATCGGCATGGTGGGCACCTTCCTGCCGGTGGTGCCGGCCACCCTGATCATCTTTGTCGGCTCGGTGGCCGCCACGCTGATGGACGGCTTTCAGCTGTGGCCGGACCTGCCGTTTCTGCTCAGCTTTGGTGCGCTGACCCTTGCCATCTCGCTGATCGACAACTTCGCCTCCGCCTGGGGGGCTCGGCGCTATGGGGGCAGTCGTCAGGCCGGCTGGGGCGCATTGATCGGCGGGCTGGTGGGCCTGTTCCTGCCGTTCGGGCTGATCATCGGGCCGCTGGGTGGAGCGCTGGCCGCCGAACTCCTCTGGGTCCGCAAGCCGCCGCTGGAGGCGCTGCGGGCCGCCTGGGGCACCTTGATCGGGCTGCTGGCCGGCATTGCGGCCAAGTTCGTGCTGCACCTCTTGATCGGCCTGTACGAGCTGTGGCGGCTCTACGACCCGGCCCGGAGCGTGCTGTGAGCGACGTGCTGTACTCGCGCGCTGGCTGCCACCTCTGCGAGGACGCCGAGGCTGCGCTGGCCGCCCTGGAGTGGCCCTACACCCGGGTGGACGTGACCGGCGACCCGGAGCTGGAGCGGCGTTACGGCTGGGACGTGCCGGTGCTGGTGCGCGGCGGCGCAGTGCTGGCCAAGGGCGTCCTCAGCCGCGCCCGGCTGGAGCGGCTGCGCGCGGGCTCGCCGGGCTGACCGGCGACCTCCGGGCCCGCCGGGGGGTACACTGGCCCCGATACCCATGCATCCAGTCTTCCTACAGATCGGCAACTTCACCATCGCCTGGTACGGCGTCCTGATTACCCTGGGCATCGTCATCGGCGCGGTGATCGGCACCCGGATGGCCCGCCAGCGCGGCCTCAACGAGCAGCTCTTCTCCGACCTGATCCTGTGGTCGGTGGTATGGGGGGTGATCGGGGCGCGGCTGTTCTTCGTGGCCACCTCCTGGAACCTCTTCGCCGGCAAGTCGGGCCTGCCGCTGCTGCTCGACATCATCAACATCCGGCAGGGCGGCATCAGCATCCACGGCGGCCTGATCTTCGGTGTGGCCTATCTGGTGTGGGCGGCGCGGCGGCACCGCATCAACTTCTACCGCTACGCAGACCTGTTCGTGCCGGGCGTGTGCTTCGGCATCATCGGCGGGCGCATCGGCAACATCATGAACGGCTCGGACACGGTGGGCCGCGTCACCGGCTGGCCGGTCGGCTTTCACTGGCCCGCGTGGGCGCGCGGCTTCCACGACAGCATGTGCAACCCGGCCACGCCGCTCAATCTGGTGCAGTACTGTCAGAACATCGGCGGGCAGCAGGTCATGACCGCCCCGGTGCACTTCACCCAGCTGTACGGCGTGATCATCGGCATCATCCTGTCGGTGCTGGCCTTCGTGTGGCTGCGCAGCCCGCGTCCGGGCTGGGTGTTCTGGCAGTTTTGGCTGTGGTACAGCATTCTGCGCGCCGGCTGGGAGGAGACCTTCCGCCTCAACCCGCTGCTGATCAAGAGCTACCTGAACGAGGGCCTGAATGCGCCGGGCATCGGGCTGTGGACTGAGACGCAGCTGTTCAGCATTCCGCTGATCCTGCTGTCCATCTACATGCTGTGGCGGCTGCGGCAGCAGCCGGAGCAGGTGAAGTCCACCGCGCAGGCTCCACTGTGAGCCGCCCGCTGGACGTGGTGATCCTGGCCGCGGGTCAGGGCACCCGTATGCGCTCGGCCCTGCCCAAGATGCTGCATCCGGTGGCGGGCCGGCCGATGGTGGCGTGGTCGGTGAAGGTGGCGCGCGAGCTGGGCGCGCGCGACGTGGTGGTGGTCACCGGCCACGGCGCCGATCAGGTGGAGGCCGCGCTGCGCCCGCTGGGCGTGCGGTTTGCCCGCCAGGCGCAGCAGCTCGGCACCGGCCACGCCTTTCTGACCGCCGCGCGGCTGCTGCAGGGCGGCGCCGACGTGCTGCTGCTGTACGGCGACAGCCCGATGCTGTCGTCGGACACGCTCCGGGCCATGCTGGCCGAGCACCGCGAGGACGAGCACGCCCTGACGGTCCTGACCAGCACCCTTCCCGACGCGACCGGGTACGGACGCATCATCCGGGGCGACGGGGGCGAGGTGCTGCGGATCGTGGAGCAGAAGGACGCCACGCCCGACGAGCGGGTGGTGCAGGAGTTCAACAGCGGCGTGTACCTGATGGACGAGCAGGCCCGCACGCTGGCCGAGCAGATCGGCAACGACAATGAGGCCGGCGAATACTACATCACCGACCTGCTGCGGCTGTACCGCGAGTCGGGCCACTCGGTGCTGGCCTACCACATCCCGGACCCCAGCGAGGTCATGGGCGCCAACGACCGGGTGCAGCTGGCCGAGCTGGAGCGGCTGATGCAGCGGCGCATTCAGGAGCGCCACATGCGCGCGGGCGTCACGCTGCAGAGCCCCGGCACCACCCGCATCGAGGACACGGTCGAGATCGGCCCGGACTGCACGGTGGAGCCGGGCGTGGTGCTGCGCGGCCAGACCCGCATCGGGGCGGGCGTGCAGGTCGGCGCGCACAGCGTGCTGGACAGCGCCCTGGTGCACGACCGGGTGCTGATCCGCCCACACACCCTGCTGGAGGGCTGTGAGGTGGGCGAGGCGAGCGAGGTGGGGCCGTTCGCGCGGCTGCGGCCCGGCGCGGCCCTCGGCACGGGGGTGCATGTCGGCAACTTCGTCGAGATCAAGAACGCCCAGCTGCACGCGGGCGTCAAGGCCGGGCACCTCGCCTACCTGGGCGACGTGAGCATCGGGGAGCAGACCAACATCGGCGCCGGCACCATCGTCGCCAACTTCGATGGGCTGGACAAGCACCGCACCCAGATCGGGGCGGGCGTGTTCGTGGGGAGCAACAGCACCCTGGTGGCCCCGCGCGTGGTGGGCGACGCCGCATTCATCGCGGCCGGCAGCACCATCCATGAGGACGTGCCGGAAGGGGCCATGGCGGTGGCGCGCGGGCGCCAGCGCACGCTGGAGGGCTGGTCGCGGCGCTACTGGGGCCGCTTTGGGGAACGGCTGGGAGCCAAGCTGCCCTGGCTGGCCGGCTGGCTGACCGCCGGACGGTCCTGAGGCGCGTGACCGCATCTTCTTCATTTCTTGAACGCGTCTGAACATCCAGTTGCGGCGGGTGAGCGTATAACACAATGAGACAGGCGCGGAAGCGTCCGGATCTGCCGGCCGCGTTCTTTGCACTCCCATCTGCGTTATCAGGCCTCTTCCGCTGGCTCAGCTGTCAGCCGCGCGTGTTCAAGGAGAAGAACCCATGGGTCCACTCGAAATTATTCTGATTCTGGTCGTGCTGGTGCTGCTGTTCGGCGCCCGGAAGCTGCCCGAGCTGGGCAAGGGGCTGGGCCAGGGCATCCGCGAGTTCAGAAGCACCACCAAGGACGAGCCCTCGAACGACGTGCGCCCTGAAGAGCGGCGCGAATAGGCAGGGGGGCAGCCATGACCGACAACGGACAGGGCACGGCGCCCCTGATGGACCATCTGGAGGAGTTGCGGCGGCGCATCATCTACGCCCTGATCTTCCTGGTGCTGGGAATGGGGGCGGCATGGTGGCAGGTGCCGCACATTCTTCGGCTGCTTCAGGAGCCGCTCAAGCACACCAAGCTCTACGCCGCCGGCAAACTGCAGCTGGTGGCCACCCAGCTGCCGGAACAGCTGCTGATGAGCTTCAACATCGCGCTGTGGGCCGGGCTGGCGATCGCGCTGCCGTTCATCCTGCATCAGGTCTGGCTGTTCATCGCTCCGGGCCTGTACGACGAGGAGCGCCGCTGGGCCGCGCCGTTCATCGTGGGGGCCGGGGTCAGCTTCCTGGCGGGCGTGGTCACCGCCTACTACCTGATCGTGCCGCCGATGGTCCAGTTCCTGGCCGACTTCCTGGGCGGGACCGTCTCGGCCTTCCTGAGCGTGGGCACCTACATCGGGCAGCTCACGACCGTAATGGTCGCCTTCGGGCTGTTCTTCGAGATGCCGATTCTGGCGGTGGTGCTGACCAAGATCGGCGTCGTGAACCACGTGATGCTGGGCCGGGTCCGCAAGTACGCCTTCATCGTCTGTCTGGTTGCGGCGGCCATCATCACGCCCACCACCGACCCGGTCAACATGTCGCTGTTTGCCGGCCCGCTGTACCTGCTGTACGAACTGGGTGTGCTGCTGTCGCGCGTGTTCCGGGTTAAGCCCGCCCCGGTGCTGGAAGGCGATCCCTTCGCGGGGCTGTGACAGCTGACCTGTCAGATGCCAGTTTTAAGCCTGCGCTTGCCTGCACCTGAAGCGTTCCGGAGCGCCTGACCTTTCCTCCAGATTGACTAGTGAACCTGCCGCCCCTCCGGGGCGGTGTTCTTTAGAATGCGTCCATGACGACGTCTCGCAGTATCGAAGCGCTCCGCCACGAGGTGGACGAGATCAACCGTGAGCTGCTGACCCTGCTGAGTCGGCGCGGCGAGGTGGTGGCGATGATCGGGCAGGCCAAGACCCAGGAGGGCCGCCCGCACCACTACGACCCAGCACGTGAAGAGGCGCAGTTCCGGGAGCTGGAACAGCTGAACCAGGGGCCCTTCACGTCGGCGGCCATCAAGGCGATCTTCAAGGAGATCATGAAGGCCAGCCTGGACCTGGAAGAGTCCAACGACAAGAAGCAGCTGCTGGTCTCGCGCAAGGTGCAGCAGCATGACACGGTGCTGAACATCGGCGGCGTGCAGATCGGCGGCGACAGCCCGCCCGTGATCGTGGCCGGACCGTGCAGCATCGAGAGCGAGGAGCAGATGGACGCCACGGCCCACTTCCTGGCGGGCAAAGGGGTGCGGGTGCTGCGCGGCGGCGCCTACAAGCCGCGCACCAGCCCCTACGGCTTCCAGGGCATGGGCATTGACGGCCTGATCATCGGCAGTGGGGCCGCCAAGGAGAACGGGCAGCTGTTCGTGACCGAGGTGATGGACACCCGCGATGTGGAGGTGGTGGCCGAGTACGCCGACATCCTGCAGGTGGGCGCGCGCAACATGCACAACTTCTCGCTGCTGCGCGAGGTGGGCCGGGCGCGCAAGCCGGTGCTGCTCAAGCGCGGCTTCGCGGCGACCATCGAGGAGTGGCTGTACGCCGCCGAGTACATCCTGGCGGAGGGCAACCGCGAGGTCATCCTGTGCGAGCGCGGCATTCGTACCTTCGAGAAGTGGACCCGCAACACCCTGGACCTCAGCGCAGTCGCGCTGGCCAAGCAGGAAACCCACCTGCCGGTGATCGTGGACGTGACGCACGCCGCCGGTCGCCGCGACCTGCTGATTCCGCTGGCCCGCGCCGCGCTGGCGGTGGGCGCCGACGGCATCCACATCGAGGTGCACCCCAGCCCCGCTACCGCGCTCAGCGACAACGAGCAGCAGCTGGACTTCGCCGGCTACGAGGCGTTCCAGGCGGCCATCGCGCCGTTCATGGCCCAGCCGGTCAGCCGCTAAATTTTCCGAACGTTCCCCGACCCCGCCGCTGCCCGTTCTGGGCGCGGCGGTGTGTTCATGAAGGCCCGTTGGAGAGCTGCAAACCTCGTTCCCGTGACGTTTGCGCAAGGTGGCGGCGGCTACCCTGACCCCATGACACCACGAGTTGCAGCGGGCACAATGGGCCGCATCGTCCGGCTGGGGGGCGCCATCGGTCTGGCCCTGACGCTGGCGGCCTGCGGCATGGGCACCGGGAGCACTCCGCAGCAGCCGTCAACCGGTACAACCTCCCTGACGGTCCAGCAGCAGCTGATTCTGGACCAGACCAATCAGGCGCGGGCTCAGGCCCGGGTCTGCAAGGACGTGGCCACCGGGGAGAGTCAGGCGTTCCAGGCGGCCCCACCGCTGCGCTGGAATGCTCAGCTGGCAGCAGCGGCCCAGGCGCACAGCCAGGACATGGCCGACCAGAAGACGGCGGCCGGCTTCTCACACACCGGCAGCGATGGCAGCACCTTCGACGTGCGCATCGAGCGGGCCGGGTACACCGGCTGGACGGCTGTCGGGGAGAACATCATCGCCGGGTACACGGCCGAGCAGATGGTGGATGCCTGGGTTGCCAGCTACCACCACTGCCTGAACATCATGAATCCGGCGTTTAGGGAACTGGGCGTGGGTTACGTCAACGATCCGGCCGCCAGCTCGTATTTCCATACCTACGCCACCCAGGACTTCGGCAGCCGCTGACCCGGTAGACTGCCGGCATGACCCTTCCCGCGTTCGAGCAGGCGCAGCAGGACATCAAGACGCTGGACGAGCGGCCCAGCAACGCCACGCTGCTGAAGTTGTACGCGCTCTACAAGCAGGGCACCGCCGGTGACGTGAGCGGCGAGCGCCCCGGCGGTTTCGACTTCGCGGGCGGCGCCAAGTACGACGCTTGGGCAGCCCTGAAGGGCACCAGCGCCGAGCAGGCCCAGGCCGACTACGTGGCGCTGGTGCGGTCGCTGCTCGGCGGCTGAGGTGGCGGCGAGCGACGCGTCGCCGGCTCCGGAAGGCGCCATCGACCCGGCCCACAAGGCCCGCATGCGCGAACTGGCCAGCACGTACGGCCGTGGCCTGCCCGGCTCGGACGCGCAGGCGCTGGCGAGCGGCCTGGGTGCCCGGCTGGTGTACATGGATCTGGGGGAGCGCGACGGCGCCTACGACCCGGAACACGACGTCATCCTGATCAACAACAAGGCCTCGCCGGAACGGCAGCGCTTCACGCTGGCCCACGAGATCAGCCACGCGCTGCTGCTCTCGGACGACGACCTGCTGAGTGCGGTCCATGACAGCTTCGAGGGGGAACGGCTGGAGGAGGTGATCGAGACGCTGTGCAATGTGGGCGCCTCGGCGCTGCTGCTGCCCAGCGAACTGCTCGACGACGTGCTGCGGCGCTACGGCCCCACCGGGCGGGCGCTGTATGAGCTGGCCCGCCGCGCCGACGTGAGCGCCTCGGTGGCCATCTACGGGTTGGCCGAGGTCACGCCGGGGTCGGTGATCTACGCCGTGTGTTCCCGGCCACGCGGCAAGCCGACCGAGGAGGGGGCCAGCAGCCGGCAGCGTGGAAGCCGCCGCCCGGTGGTGGTGCGCGCGAGCTCCGGTTCGCCGCAGGCCCGTTACCCACTGCGGCCCGGCACGCCGGTGCCGGACGACCACCTGGTGGTGACGGTGCTGGACACCGAACTGGAAGCGGCTGGGCGCAGCTATGTGCCGTTTCGCAGCGGCCGCAAGCTGCCCGCCTGGGTGGACGCCTACCCGGACAAACGGGCGCGGCGGGTGCTGGTCAGCTTCCGCACCGAGGAGTAGGCCGGTGGCGCAGCTGACGTTCGGCCGGGCTGTGCCAGGGACAGTGCGAACCGGTGGCCACTGGCAGCTGCGCTGGGACGGCTGCGCGGTGATGGGCATCCTGAACGTCACGCCCGACTCGTTCAGCGACGGTGGCCAGCACGCCACGCTGGAGCGGGCATTGCAGCAGGCCCGGCGCATGCTGGATGCGGGCGCGCTGATGCTGGACATCGGCGGCGAAAGCACCCGGCCCGGCGCGGAGCCGGTGGACGCCGCCACCGAACTGGACCGGGTGCTGCCCCTGCTGCGGGCGCTCACCGGCAGTGGAGCAGTGCTGAGCGTGGATACCCTCAAACCGGAGGTGGCCGACGCCTGCCTGCGCGCCGGAGCGCACCTGATCAACGACGTCTCGGGCCTGCGCGACCCGCAGATGCGCCGGGTGTGCGCGGAGCACGGGGCTGCTGCCTGCATCATGCACATGCAGGGCGAACCGCGCACCATGCAGCGTTCGCCGCACTACCGGGACGTGGTGGGCGAGGTGGCCCTGTACCTGCACACCCAGGCACAGCTGGCCCGCGCCGACGGCGTGCCGGGCGTGCTGCTGGACCCCGGACTGGGCTTCGGCAAGACGCAGGCGCACAACCTGGCGCTGCTGCGCGGCCTGCGGCAGCTCAGCCACGGCCCGGACCCGCTGCTGGTGGGCGCCAGCCGCAAACGCTTTATCGGCACGCTGGGGGGCGAGCCGCAGGCCGATCGCCGGGATGCGGGGTCGCTGGCGGCGCACCTGTACGCGGCGCGGCAGGGTGCAGCCATCGTCCGGGTCCACGACGTGCCGGGGCATGTGCAGGCGCTGCGGGTGCAGGCGGCGCTGATGGGTGAGCCGTAACCGGGCCCGGCCCTGGTCTAGACTCGGAGCCATGAGCAGCAAGGTGGTCCTGAGCGGTCTGGAATTTCATGCCCGGCACGGCGTCTACGAGGAGGAGGCCCGCTTCGGGGCGCGCTTTGTGGTGGACGCCGAGCTGCACTACGACTTCCGGGGCCTGCCGGACCGGCTGGAGCGGGCGGTGAACTACGCGGCGGTGTACGACCAGATTGCCCAGGAGGTGACCGGCCGGCGCCATCAGCTGATCGAGGTGCTGGCCGACCGGGTGGCCCGCCGCCTGCTGCGCGAGCAGCCGCTGCTGGAGGCGGTGACGGTACGGGCGCACAAGCCGCACGCTCCGATCGCGGGCATCTTCCGCGACGTGTACGCGGAGCTGACCCTGCACCGCGCCGACCTACAGGGTGGACCGGACCGTGGCTGAACCCGCCTTGATCGCGCTGGGGGCCAATCTGGGCGATCCGGCGGCGGCCCTGCGCTGGGCGCGCACCGAGCTGGCCCGCCTGGGTACGGTGCAGGCCGGCTCGCACCTCTACCGCACGCGGGCGGTGGGCGGCCCGCCCGGCCAGCCGGATTACCTGAATGCGGCGCTGGCGCTCGGCACCGACCTGGACCCGGGCGCGCTGCTCAGGGCGCTGCTGCAGACCGAGGAACGCTACGGCCGGGTACGTGTGGAGCGCTGGGGTCCCAGAGTGCTGGACCTGGACCTGATCGGCGTGGGCGGGCAGGTGATCCAGCAGGCCGGGCTGACCCTGCCACACCCGCTGGCCTTCGAACGCGGGTTTGTGCTGGCACCGCTGGCCGAGGTGGCCCCGGGGTGGCGCCATCCGCTGAGCGGCGAGACGGTGGAGGCGGCCCTGCGCCGGGTGGGGCAGGCGGGTCTGGAACGGCTGCCCGAGCGGCTCTGAGCAGGCCGGGGAACCCGCCTCACGCCGGGCCGCTATACTGCAACTCGCATGACCCGTTCCGACGTTCAAGGCCCTGAAACCCGCATCGACGGCAAGTACCTGGTGCTCTCCGAGGTGTCGCGCGAGGACCAGACGGTGCTGTATACGGTGCAGCAGGAGGGCCGCGAGCCGCTGCTGCGGCTCGGCTGGTTCGAGGTGACCGGGCCGGCGGAGCGCAGTTTCTTCCACCGCTACCGCTCGGCTCTTAAGGCGCTGTCGCCGGCGGGGCTGGTGGACGTGGTGGCCCGGCCCGGCGCGTACTACGCGGTGTGGCGCCCGCTGGAGGGCCAGCCGCTGGCGCAGTTCCTGGACCTGCCGGTCCGCCACGAGGACGCGGTGCAGGCGGTGCGCGACCTGGGCACCCAGCTGGCCGAACACGGATTCTCGCTGACCGACGCCGAGGTGCTGCTGGATCCGGACGGCCAGCCGCAGCTGGCTTACCTGGCCCCCCGGCAGCACACCTTGGAGGAGGCGGTGCAGCTGAATACCCAGTTGCTCACGCCGCTGGGCCGCGGCCGGGTGCGCCGCCGCCGGCCGGTGCTGAGCGTCTGGGCGGTGCTGCCGGGCCTGCTGTTCCTGGGCGGGGCCGGCTACCTGGGCGTTCAGGCGGCGCGCATCTATCTGAACCCCCCGTCGCGCACGGTCCAGAAGGTGGTGGGCCAGCCGGCCGAGCAGGCCGCCCAGACGCTCGCCGGTGACGGGTTCCGGGTGGCGTATGCCACCGGCGAGGGGCCGGGCCTGCCGGTGGGTGCGGTGGTGTCGCAGGACCCGGCCGCCGGCAGCGACCTGCCGGTGGGCCGCCAGATCACCCTGACCGTCAACAATCCGCCCTCGCTGACGGTACCGCGCCTGGAGGAGCTGAACCTGGATCAGGTGCAGGCGCAGCTGGCCGAGAACCGCCTGACCCGTGGGGCCGTCATGACCGTGGACGGCACCTTCTCCGGCACGCCCAAGGGCCGCGTGATCGCGCAGCTGCCGGAGGCCGGGGCCACCGCCCAGCGCGGCGATAAGGTGACGCTGCTGGTGTCGGGCGGCACCAGCAAGCTCACCTGGCTGCCGCCGCTCACCGGCCTGGCCTTCGACGATGCCCGCGACCTGGCACGCCGGGCCGGACTGGTGGTCAACCGGGTGCGCCGTCAGGCGAGCAATGCCCGCGAGAACACCGTGCTGAGCCAGGACCCGGCTCCGTATGTGCGGGTGGAGGTGGGCGCGCCGGTCACCCTGACCATCGCCATGGCGCCCTATACCGGCCCCAGCCGTCCGGCCGACAGCCTGCCGCTGCCGCCACCGGTGTATACCCCGCCCGCCACCACGGAGACCACCGAGCCGAGCGTCCCCGACACCACCGACACCCCCACCACCACGGTGGACAGCATTCCTGCGGTGCCACAGGACACCGCGCCCGCGACCGTGAGCCCTTCGGTGCCCGCGCTGACGGCCACGGAGACCCAGGCGCAGCCGGCGCAGACCCAGGCCCGCACGGTGCAGCTGAGCTACACCTTCCCGGCCACGCTGCCCAGCGGCACAGTGGAGATCGTGGTGCGCGACCTGGACGGCGAGCGCCCGGTGCTGGCCCCCACCGCCACCGGCACGGTGACCGGGGCCTCGGCGCAGCAGGACGGCATTCAGGTGCGTGGCGACGCCGTGTTTGTGGTGCGGGTCAACGGGCAGGACTACACCAGCTTTCCGGCCCAGTGAGCGCCCGGTCATGATCTACCTGGATTACGCGGCCACCCAGCCGATGCGCGCCTCCGCGCTGCGGGCCTACAGCGAGGTGGCGACCCTGGCGGGCAACCCGGCCAGCGTGCACCGGGCCGGTCAGCGGCTGCGTGAGCGGCTGGAGGAGGGGCGCACGCTGGTGGCGGCGGCGCTAGGGGCCAGTCCGCTGGAACTGCTGGCCAACGGGGGCGGCACCGAGGGAGACAACCATGTGCTGCTGGGGGTGGCGCAGCAGCACCATCACCGGGGCCACCTGATCACTTCGGCCATCGAGCACTCGGCGGTCCTGACGCCGGCCCGCTGGCTGGCGGGGCAGGGCATGGACGTGACGGTGCTGAGCCCGGACCCGCACGGCCGGATCGCGCCCGAGGCCGTGGAGGCGGCGCTGCGCTCCGATACCGTGCTGGTCAGCATTCATCATGCCAACAACGAGATCGGAGCGGTACAGGATGTGGCGGCGCTGGCCGAGGTGGCGCACCGGGGTGGGGCCCTGTTCCATACCGACGCGGTGCAGTCGCCGGGCGTGCTGCCGGTGGACCTGCATGCCTGGAACGTGGATTTTGCCAGCTTCAGCGCGCACAAGTGGGGCGGGCCGCTGGGGGTGGGTTTTCTGTACCTGCGCCGGGGGCTGGAGCTGCCGCCGCTGCCGCTGGGCGGAGGTCAGGAGCGCGGGTTGCGGGCCGGCACCCAGAACGCGCCGGGCGTGTACGCTGCAGGAGTAGGGTTGCAGGAGGCCGCCGGGCGGCAGCCGCAGACCCACGCCCACCTGCGCGCCCTGAACGACCTGTTCACCCGGCTCGCCCTGGCCGACGACGCGGTCCGGGCCAACCACACTGCCCAGGGCAGCCCCAAGGTGGCCAGTTTCACCGTGGCCGGGGCAGACGGCGAGGCGCTGCTGATGAACCTGGACCTGGCAGGCGTGGCGGCCAGCGCCGGCAGTGCCTGCAGCGCCGGCACCATGCAGCCGAGCCACGTGCTCACCGCGCTGGGCCTGAGTGACGCCCAGGCGAGGGCCAGCCTGCGCTTCAGTTTCGGGGAGGCCACCACCGCCCAGGACGTGGAGCAGGCCGCGGCCGCATTCCTGCGTGCCGCCGCGTTGAGCCGCTGAATAGGGGAGGGGAGACTACAGGGCGGCGCTGCCTTCCGGGTCCGGAGGACGCACCTCCGGCAGCTTGGTCGGGACCTGCAGCGGATGGGCCGGCAGGTCCAGCCGGGTCAGGCGCCCGTCCTCCATAGCCACCCGGACCCCGTTGCGCCCCTGCCGCTTGGCCGCATAGAGCGCCGCGTCCGCACGGCGCATGACCGTTTCCAGCGACTCGCCCGCCACCCACTCGGCCACGCCGAAGCTAGCGGTCAGCCCGCCCACCTGATCGAACACGTGCTGGTACAGCTCGGTGCGGGCCGCCTCCGCCAGGGCCTTGCCGCCGTGCTTGTGCAGGCCCGGCAGCACCAGGACAAATTCCTCGCCACCCCAACGGGCCAGGAACTGGGCGCCGCTCAGGTGGCGGCTGACCACCCGCGCCGTCTCGCGCAGCACCATGTCGCCGGCCTCGTGGCCGTAGGTGTCGTTCACCTGCTTGAAGTGGTCGATGTCCAGCATCACCAGCGCAAAGCCCTTGCCTTCCTGGATGCGCCGTTCCAGCTGCTGCTGGGCATACCGGCGGTTCGGCAGGCCAGTCAGCACGTCGATGTAGGCGGCCAGCCGCACCTGATCCAGCTGCTCGCGCATGATGCCCAGCGCGAACTGGGCCCCGATCAGCACGCTGCTCGCCAGCGTGAACTGCACCACTGCCGCCACCATCCGGTAGTTCAGCTGGCCGCTCAGCGACAGGGTCAGCAGGTCAGCCCCGCAGATCAGCACCGACAGCACGAACACCACCGTGCACGTGCGCAGCGCCAGCTTGGGCGGAAACGCCACGAAGGAGATGGCGTACAGCACCGCAAACCAGTAGGTGTTCTCGCTGAGCATCGAGTACTTCAGCACAAACCAGCCGAACTGGTGATGCAGCGCCGCCAGAAAATATACGCTGATGCCGGCCAGGGCCGTCCGGATCGCGATCTGCACACTCAGCCGCTGGAAGGCGAGCAGCACACTGATCAGGCTCAGCAGCCCTGCCAGCAGCGGCAGCGCGACCGCGTCCAGCGGGTCCAGTGAGCTGAGCTGCGCGATCAGCGCCGCCACACATGCCAGGGCGCCGACCGGCCCCAGGACCAGGAAGATCTTGCGCTGCAGGCTGTTCCAGGTATTGGTGGTCAGGCTATCGGGGGTCAAGGTGGGCGGCCTCCCTTGCGGCAGAGTACGTGGACTCGGGCGTCATCATCTGGAGTCGGTGAGCTGACCTGCATCAGCCGGGCGCGGCCTGTGCGTGACCAGCCGGTGCGCAATGCCTGCACCCTTCACCGTGTGCTCATTGCTCCTGATGCGAGTATAGAGGACTTCTTAAGCCTGTGCTTAGAGTATGAAGCCACAGCACCCCGTCAGATGAGAAGCTTGAGGTCAGGCCTTCAGTCGCCCTGGCCCTTTTGCGGCACGTCGCACGCTCCGTCCTGACAGCTGGCAGCGTCCGGTGCGAGCAACTGAATGGGGGTGCTGGAGGCGAGCTGTTCCTGCCACAGCTGCTGCAGGGCACCGGCGAGCACCTCCGGCGGCTGGGCACCGCTGACGCCGTATTTGCCGCCCAGCACAAAGAACGGAACCCCCTGGATGCCGTAGGCCTGCGCCTGCGCCTCGTCCTGACGCACCGCAGCGGCGTGGGTCTGCTGCTCCAGCGCAGTTCGGGCCTCTGCGGCGTCCAGCCCCACCTCGGCGGCCAGGCGCACCAGGGTGTCCAGCTCACCCAGGTGGGCGCCTTCGGTCAGGTAGGCGCGGAACAGCCGCTCCTTCATCGCGTCCTGCAGTCCGTGCTGCGCCGCCAGATGCACCAGCTGATGCGCCTGGAAGGTGTTGGTGGGCTGCAAGCGGTCGAAGTGGTAGGTCAGGCCATCGGCGGCGGCCGTCTCGGTCATCTGGTTCAGCATCTGCTGTGCCTGCTCCGGGCTGCGGCCGTACTTGCCGGCCAGCAGGTCGCGCATGGACCCGGCCGGCTGCAGAGGCGCCTGGGGGTCCAACTCGAAGCTGTGCCACACCACCTCGACCTGATCCAGGTACGGGAACTGCTGCAGGGCCGCCTCGAAGCGCCGCTTGCCGATGTAGCACCAGGGGCAGGCGATGTCGGACCAGATGTCAACCTGCAGGCGGGGGGCGGTCAATGGAGTCAGGGGAGCGGAGGCAGTCATGCCCTCTATTCTGACGCGCTTTAGAAAACAAAGCCGAATGTGCCGCACAATGACGCCATGACCGCTCACCTGCACGTGGCCCTGCTGCGCGGCATCAACGTCGGGGGCCACCGCCGGGTGCCGATGCCGGCGCTGCGGACCGTCTTCGAGGCCGCTGGCTGTACCCGGGTGAAGACCTACCTGCAGAGCGGCAACGTGGTGTTCCAGGCGGACGGGCCGGACGTGGACCGGCTCCAGGCGGCCCTGCTGCAGGCCTTCGGCTTTGCGGTGGACGTGGTGCTGCGCCGGGCCGATGAGTGGGGCGCCGTGCGGCGCCACTGCCCGTATCTGGCCCAGGCCGCCGCCGATCCCACCACCGTGCATGTGGCTTTTCTGCCCGAGCCGCCGGACCCGCAGCGGGTGACGGCGGTGCGGGCGCGGGCCGGGACTGCCTGGGAAGCGAGGGGCCGCGAGGTGTACCTGCACCTGCCGGACGGGCTGGGCCACAGCGACCTGAATCTGGCGCCACTGGGGCCGGTGGTCACCGTGCGCAACTGGCGCACGGTGGAGGCCGTGGGCGCGCTGCTGGATCAGCCGTGAAGCGCCCGCTCTGGGCGGCGCCTCTCAGTTGCGTAGGGCCAGGACCGCTACACTCGCCCCATGACCACCACCAGACCGGGCACCTTCCAGAAGCCCAGCGACGCCGAACTGCGCGAGCGGCTGACGCCGACCCAGTATCAGGTGACGCAGCATGAGGGCACCGAGCGCGCCTTCACCGGTGAGTACTGGAACACCGACGCGCCGGGCCTCTACGTGGACGTGGTGTCGGGCGAGCCGCTGTTCAGCAGCCGCGACAAGTACGACGCCGGTTGCGGCTGGCCCAGCTTCACCCGCCCGCTGCCGAGCGCGGCCATCCGGGAAAACACCGATTACAAGATCGGCTACGCGCGCACCGAGGTCCGGTCGCCGCTGGCCGACTCGCACCTCGGTCACGTCTTCCCGGACGGCCCGCAGGCGGAGGGAGGGCTGCGCTACTGCATCAACAGCGCCGCGCTGCGCTTCGTTCCGAAGGCCCAGATGGAAGCGGAAGGGTACGGCGCGTATCTCCAGGACGTAGAGTAACGGCTGAGCGAACCCTCTGGCGGCTCCGACACCCATAGACCTCTCTCGATGTCTGGAGCTGCCATGAATGAACCAGAGGCGTCGGCCCGTCCCTCGGACCACCTGCTCACCCTGCTGAACGGGTACCGGGTCTCACAGGCCCTCCACGTCGCGGCCACCCTTGGCATTGCCGATCTGCTGGCCGGCGGGCCGCTGGCCAGCGCCGAACTGGCCGAGCGGACCGGAAGCCACCCGGGATCGCTGTACCGGCTGCTGCGGGCGCTCGCTGACGCTGGAGTGCTGGCCGAGCACCTGGGACAGCGCTTTGGGTTGACCGCAACGGGAGAGGCGCTGCGCTCCGACGCTCCGGACTCGCTGGCGGGCATGGCCCGGTTTATAGGCCGACCCTACATCTGGCAGGCCTGGTCTGGGCTTCTGCACAGCGTCCAGACTGGCGAGAACGCCTTTGCCCACCTGAACGGGGAGAGCCTGTGGGCCTACTGGGCGCAGCGGCCGGAAGAGAACCGGATCTTCGACGCGGCCATGACTGGCAACACCCGTCGGGCGCAGCATGCCCTGCTCGAACGTACCGATTTCGGGCGCTACGGCACGGTGATTGATGTGGGCGGTGGCCGGGGTACGCTGCTGATCGCCCTGCTCCAGAAGTTTCCGGACCTGAAGGGCGTGCTGTTCGATCAGCCGCAAGTGGTGGCGCACGCTGGACCGTTGCTGACCGAGGCCGGGCTGGCGGAGCGGTGCCGGGTGGTCTCCGGCAGTTTCTTTGAGGGCGTGCCGCCCGGAGGCGGGGCCTACCTGCTCAAGGCGGTGCTGCACGACTGGGACGACGAACAGGCGATCCAGATCCTGCAGCGGTGCCATGAAGCGATGGCGCCGGGCGCGTCGCTGCTGGTGATTGAGCGGCGGATGGATCAGGGCGTCCGGGACCGGCACGCCTCGCTCTCGGACCTGAACATGCTGGTGGGTCCGGGCGGCCGTGAGCGCACCACGGCCGAGTTCCGCACGCTGTTTGAACACGCCGGATTTACCCTGACGGACATCCGCGACGCCGGTTATGGCTTCTCCATCATTGAGGGCGTGCCGGTCTGAAGGGTACTCACGCTCCCGGGCGGGAAGTTTACTCGCCCTGTTCGCAGGCCACGCCGTTGTGATTGCGGTCCAGGCCGGTGCGGTAACCGGGGTGGGCCAGCCGGAGGGGAGCGGCCCCGGCCGCACGCGCGGCCGTGCACGAGCGGAAGTACACCACGCCGCGCCCGGACAGCGGCGCGCTGCGGGTGAGCGGGCGCATCAGCGAACGGGCCACGTACCCACCGTGTCCCCGGTAGCTGGTGCGGCACCAGTTGCCGCTGCAGGCGACGGTGAGCAGGGTCTGTGCCGGGATCACCTGTATCACCGGGCCGCTCAGGGCCGGCTGACGGTGCAGGTTGAGGCTGGTGGTGGTGATGGCCGTGGCAGCCTGGGCGGTGGCCAGACTGGCCACCGCCAGGGCCAGGGTACGCAGGAGGGGTCGGGAGAACATGCGGTCAGGATGACACGGAACGCCTGACCGGTGCCTGAAGAGAGGCTTTCGACCCGCGCTCAGCGGGCCAGGCCCACCGTCAGGGTGGCGGTGTAGCCGGCGCGGACGCTTCCGGTCATGGTGGGCGTCTGCAGGGTGGCCCCGTCGCTGAACACGTTGTCAGTGGCGAGCGAGCTCTGCGAGAGGTTGCGGACGCTCGCCTCGTAGCCGCTCTGGGCGTAGACCTTCTGACAGGCCGCCTGAGGGAGCGCCAGCTGAGAGGCCTGAATGCGGCTGGCGGCCGAAGTGGCGCGGCTGAGCGACGGATACACCTCGAAGTGGATGTGCGGCCACCGCCCGGCATAACAGCCGGGAAAGACCGTCTGGAACGTTACCGTGCCGTCTGCGCCGCTGGTCTGGACTCCGCGCAGGTAATCTTCGGCCACCGCATCCTGGCTGTACAGCGAATACTGGCCGTCCTGGGTGCAGTGCCAGATGTAGACGGCGTACCCGGACAGCGGGGCGCAGCTGGCCGCCGTATTCACCAGATTCAGCACCACGGTGAGCGGCACGCCCGCCGCCGTGTGGCCGGTGCCGAGGCTGGTACGGATGTCGCGGCGCACGATCCCGGAGCGGGTCAGGACGTTGACCGACTGACCGGAAGCCACCGAGCCGTCGGCGGGGTAGGGGCCGGCCGTCTCGGAAGGAATGGGAGCGGGGCAGGCCGCCGTGCCGGTGCCCGCCGCGCTGGCGGAACTGGCCGCGGCCCCGCAGCCCACCAGCGTGCCGAGGCCCAGCAGGCCCAGCGCCAGCACCCGGCGGCGATCCAGCGGAGAGTGCAACATCATGCTCGCGTCGGCCCTCAGGCCCAGGTCGTGAAAGGGATCGTCGTGATGATCGTGATGGTCGCTCATGGGGTCCTCCAGGCTCAGGCAGGAAGAAGTCTGCCTGACTGGAAGCCTAAGTGTGCGGCATTCAGAAGCCGTGAAGGTATGGGTCAGAATAGCCCCGGCGCAGTCACAGCAAGAGGGGCCGCTTCCATGCTGGAGCGGCCCCTCTTTGTAGGTCTGAACTCAGCTTCCGTCCTGGAAGCCGGCGGCTGGCTGATCCTCGTCGGAGGTTTCCGCGCCGGCCTCCTGATTACCGGGCGTGCCGGTGCTGCCGGCCCCGCCGGCGCTGGTCACGCCGCGACGGGCGTCGTCCTCCTGCATTCGGGCGTACTGCTCCTGCTGGGCCTGGGCCTCGTTCTCATCGTTCGATCGGTCGGTCATGGTTCAGGGTAGACAGGAGGGAGGTGGGGCGGGTGTGCAGGGCGTCAAGCGGCATTCACTGGCCGGAAGCGCCGGCCTGGGCGCTCAGCCACCGCTGCAGGCTCTGCACGCCGAGGGTCTGCCCCTGCGCCGCAGCAATCGCTTTCGCCGTCCACTCCGCGCCCTCCTTCGTGCTCACGATCGGCACGCCCCGCTCCAGCGCGGTCCGGAGCAGCGGACTGCCGGTCACGTCAATCAACAGGTCTGGCAGGGCCTCGCCGTCCTGTGCCCGGATTACGCTCAGCCCGGCCCCCTCCAGGGTTCCGGCCACATCGTCCAGCCCCTCGCCCAGCAGCAGCGCGGTGCCCTTCAGCGGCAGGTTGCTCTTGGCCCCGAGCTCTGCGCGGAAGTACGCCAGATACGGGTCTGCGTCAATACCCATGCTCTCACCGGTGCTCTTCATCTCCGGCCCCAGCACCGGCAGCACGCCTCTGAACTTCAGGAACGGCAGATGCACTTCCTTGACGCTGTACATGGCAGGCGTGGGCGTCTGTGCAAAGCCGATCTGCTCCAGTGTCTGCCCCACGGCGATGCGGGCGGCGTACTTGGCGAGCGGGTGGCCGGTGGCCTTGCTCACGTACGGCACGGTCCGGCTGGCGCGCGGGTTGGCCTCCAGGATGTACGCCACCCCATCCTTGATCGCGTACTGCACGTTCATCAGGCCCTTCACGCCCAGTTCCAGCGCCAGCCGCTCGGTGGTGGCCTTGACCGTGGCGGTCAGCTCAGCGCTCAGGCTCACCGGCGGGATGATGCAGGCGCTGTCGCCGCTGTGCACCCCGGCCGCCTCGATGTGTTCCATGATGCCGGCGACCACCGCCACGGAGCCGTCGGACAGGCAGTCCACGTCCAGCTCCAGCGCTCCTTCCAGGTACTGGTCGAGCAGGATGCTCGGCTGGCCCTCCACCGCCGCGTACACCTCGTCGAGGTAGGTCTGCAGCTCGTGTTCGCTCCGCACCGTCCGCATGGCCCGGCCGCCCAGCACATAGCTGGGGCGGGCCATCAGCGGGAAGCCCAGCTGAGCGGCCAGCGCCTGCGCCTCCCCCGCGTTCTTCGCCACCAGCCCCCTCGGCTGCGGAATGCCCAGCCGCTCGCACAGCGCGTTGAAGCTGGCGCGGTCTTCCGCCTCGTGGATGGTGGCCGGGCTGGTGCCGATGATGGGCGCGCCGGCCGCCTCCAGCCGGGCGGCCAGCTTCAGCGGTGTCTGCCCGCCCAGCTGCACGATCACCCCGATGGGCTTCTCGTGCTCGACGATGTTCATCACATCCTCGAAGGTCAGCGGCTCGAAGTACAGCCGGTCGGCCGTGTCGTAGTCGGTGCTGACCGTCTCGGGATTGCTGTTCACCATGATGGTCTCGTAGCCGGCCTCCTGCAGCGCCCAGACCGCGTGCACCGTGGCGTAGTCGAACTCCACGCCCTGCCCGATGCGGTTGGGGCCGGAGCCCAGGATCACCACCTTGGGCTTGTCGGTGGCGCGCACCTCGTCCTCCCACTCGTAGGTGCTGTAGTGGTAGGGCGTGTGCGCCTCGAACTCGGCGGCGCAGGTGTCCACCGTCTTGTACACGGGGGTGGCGCGGGCAGTTTTGCGCAGGGCGCGCACCTCCAGCTCGCTCAGCCCCACGATCTCCCCGATGCGGGCGTCGCTGAAGCCCAGCCGCTTCACCTCGCGCCAGTACTCGTACTTCCACTCCCGGATCGGCCCAAGTTCCAGAATCTCGCCCTCGGCGGCGATGATCTCGTGCAGCTGCCCCAGGAACCACGGGTCAATCTTGGTCGCCTCGAACAGCTGGTCTACCGTCTCGCCCCGGCGCATCAGCTCAATGATGGCCTCCAGCCGGCGTGGATTGGGGTACAGCAGCGCGCGGAGGCCCGCCACGTCCATCTGGGCGTACACGCCCCGCACGTCGCTCTCGGTGCTGCGCAGCGCCTTCTGCAGGCTCTCCTTGAAGGTTCGGCCCACCGCCATTACCTCGCCCACGCTGCGCATCTGGGTGCCCAGGGCGTCCGGGGTGCCGGGGAACTTCTCGAAGGCGAAGCGCGGAATCTTGGTCACCACGTAGTCGATGCTCGGCTCGAACGACGCCGGGGTCACGCGGGTGATGTCGTTGGGCAGCTCGTCCAGGTGGTAGCCGACCGCCAGCAGGGCCGCGATCTTAGCGATGGGGAAGCCGGTGGCCTTGCTGGCCAGGGCGGAGGAGCGGCTGACCCGCGGGTTCATCTCGATCACGATGACGCGCCCGTTGTCCGGGTTCACCGCGAACTGGATGTTGCTGCCGCCGGTCGCCACCCCGATCTCGCGGATGATGGCCAGCGACTGGTCACGGAGCCGCTGATACTCCACATCGCTGAGCGTCTGCGCCGGGGCCACCGTGATGCTGTCGCCGGTGTGCACGCCCATCGGGTCAAAGTTCTCGATGCTGGTGATGATGATCACCGTGTCGGCGGTGTCGCGCATCACCTCCAGCTCGTATTCCTTCCAGCCGAGGATGCTCTCCTCCAGCAGCACCGAGGTGACCGGGCTGTCGCGCAGGCCGCCCTCAGTGATGTCCAGAAACTCCTCGTAGGTGTGCGCGATGCCGCCGCCGGTGCCGCCGAGCGTGAAGCTGGGCCGGATCACGATCGGCAGCCCGATCTCCTTCTGGTACTCGATGGCCTCGTCCATGCTGTGGACCATCCGACCGCGCGCCGTCTCCACGCCGATCTTGGCCATGGCCGCCTGGAACAGCTCGCGGTCCTCGCCCTTCTTGATGGCCTCGACGCCCGCGCCGATCAGCTCCACGCCGTACTTTTCCAGCGTGCCGCGCTCGTGCAGGTCCATAGCGAGGTTCAGCGCCGTCTGGCCACCCAGAGTGGGCAGCAGGGCGTCAGGCTGTTCGAGCGCGATCACCCGTTCCACGAACTCCGGGGTGAGCGGTTCCAGATACGTGGCGTCCGAGAGGTCGGGGTCGGTCATGATCGTGGCCGGGTTGCTGTTGACCAGCACCACCCGGTAGCCCTCCTGCTTGAGGGCCTTGAGAGCCTGAGTGCCGCTGTAATCGAACTCGGCAGCCTGCCCAATCTGGATAGGGCCGCTGCCGAGGATCAGAATCGTCTGTAGATCGGTACGCTTGGGCATTCCGAGGCTCAAGCCTAGCATGGATTCAGCGGAGGGGTAGCTGCATGCTTATGCAGAGAAAAACCCAGGGGCCTGCCTGGTCTATTCAGAAATCCTAAGTACCGTCTGCCGCGCGCCTGCTTACAATCGGCTCATGAAGAAGCTGCTGTTGGGTCTGACCGTCGCTGCCCTCGCCTCTACCGCCGCCGCCGACCAGGTGGGTGGGTACCTCTTCGGCATCCAGTATCAGCAGGATAACGGGCTGCGCTATGGCTTGGGCTTGCCGCTGGTATCCGTGTTTGGCGGCTCAGCTACTTTGGCCGTCAACGGTGACGTGTCCTACCTGATTCCCTTCGACACGGGCGCCGACACCGGCAACTTCAGCACCTACTACGGCTTCGGTCTGGGTGCGGGCGTGTACTTGGGTGGTGGGGCTGGCTTCTCGCTGTATCCCAACGTGCTGGCTGGCGTCAACTTCAACAACACCTCCGACTTCACCCCGTTCCTGGAGGCCTCGGCTGGCCCCAGCATCGGGCTCGGCACTGGTGGCGGCGGCATTGGCCTGGGCTACGGCCTGCGGCTTGGCGTCAACTACCGCCTGCCCTGAAGCATATGGCTCTGCAACCGCCTCCTGCTGGGGGGCGGTTTTTTCTGGTGGTTCCGCGCCTGTGCAAACGTTCCGGGCCTGCTTCAACTCAATCTGCGCCACACTGCAGGTATGCCTGCACAGCTGCACGCCCGGTCCGCCCTGGCCACCGAGAGCATCTTCGCCCGGATGAGCGGGCTGGCCGTCCGGCACGGGGCCATTAACCTAGGCCAGGGCTTTCCGTCCGGCGCCCCTCCGGCCTTCCTGCTGGACGCTGCCCGCGAGGCCCTGGGCCGGGGCGACCAGTACACCCCGCCGCCCGGACTGCCGCTGCTGCGTGAGGCGCTGGGCCGCGATCTGAACGTGGCGCCGGAGCAGGTGGTCGTGACCTGCGGCGCCACCGAGGCGATGGCGGTGCTGGCCCAGGCGCTCTACGGCCCCGGCGACGAGGTGCTGATGCTCGAGCCGGTCTTCGACATCTACTGGCCGCAGGCGCGGCTGGCGGGCGCCCAGCCGGTCACGGTCCCGATGCGGCTGGAGGGCGGTGCCTGGGCCGCCGACCTGGACCGGATGGCCCAAGCCATCACCCCGCGCACCCGCGCCCTGCTGATCAACTCGCCCTACAACCCTACCGGCAGCGTCTTCAGCCGTGTGGAGCTCGAACGCATCGTGGCGCTGGCCCGCGAGCATGACCTGTGGATCATCAGTGACGAGGTGTATGACGAGCTGTACTACGGCGACGCCCCGGTGCCGCTGCGAACACTTGCCCCGGAGCGCACTTTCACGGTGGGCAGCGCCGGAAAGCGCCTGGAGGCGACCGGCTGGCGGGTCGGCTGGATCGTGACCCCGCCGGGCCACGCGGCCCAGGTGGCGGGCCTGCACCAGTGGACCACCTTCTGCGCGCCCGGCCCGCTGCAGGCGGCCGTCGCGCTGGCGCTGCCCATGGCCCGGCAGTCGGGGTTCTATTCTCAGCTGCGCGACGGTTACCGCGCCCGCATGCAGCGGCTGGCCCAGGGCCTCAGGGCCCTGGGGCTTGAGGTGATGGAGCCGCAGGGCACGTACTTCCTGAGCGCCATCGGCGTGGGTCTGGACGCGGACCGGCTGGTAGAGGAGGGGCGGGTGGCCGTGATCCCGGGGGCCGCCTTCTACGTGCAGCACGCGGCTCCGCCGGGCCTGCTCCGCTTCGCCTTCTGCAAGCCGGAAGCGGAGATCGAGGAGGCGTTGCAGCGGCTGGGCCAGTACCTGGGCGGCTGAACAAAGCGTCCACACTTGCGCCTGTCGCGCTCAGCTGCTACCCTTCTGCATAGCTATGCGCCATCGGTGCATACTCATACACCCTCATGCAGACCCTGACCACCCGACGCTGACGCCCCGGCCCTCCCGATAAGGAAGGAGGCCGGGTGCAGTCGCGCCGGGTGGCCTTGTGCTGCCCCGTTCACCGAAACAGGAGACAATCAGGCCATGAGCAAAGAAAAGATCGTGCTGGCATATTCGGGCGGACTCGACACCTCGATCATCCTCAAGTGGCTCCAGACCGAGCGCAACTATGAGGTGGTGGCCTTCACCGCCGACCTGGGTCAGGGTGACGAGGTGGAGGAGGCGCGCGTCAAGGCGCTGAACACCGGCGCGGTGGCCGCCTACGCGCTGGACCTGCGCGAGGAGTTCGTGCGCGACTATGTCTTCCCGATGTTCCGCGCGTCGGCGCTGTACGAGGGCTATTACCTGCTGGGCACCAGCATTGCCCGGCCGCTGATCGCCAAGAAGATGGTGGAGATCGCCGAGCAGGAGGGCGCCGTGGCCGTGTCGCACGGGGCGACCGGCAAGGGCAACGATCAGGTGCGCTTCGAGATGACCGCCTACGCCCTGAAGCCGGACATCGTGACGGTGGCCCCCTGGCGCGACTGGAGCTTCCAGGGCCGCGCCGATCTGGAAGCGTTCGCGGTGGAGCACGGCATTCCGGTGCCCACCACCAAGAAGGACCCCTGGAGCACCGACGCCAACCTGCTGCACATCAGCTATGAGGGCGGCATTCTGGAAGACCCCTGGGCCGAGCCGCCTGCCCACATGTTCAAGCTGACGGTGGACCCCAGCGAGGCGCCGGATCAGCCGGAATATGTGGAGATTGAGTTTGAGGCGGGCAACCCGGTGGCGATCAACGGCGAGCGCCTGACCCCGGCCGCGCTGCTGACGAAGGCCAACCAGCTCGCGGGTCAGCACGGGGTGGGACGCCTGGACCTGGTCGAGAACCGCTTTGTGGGCATGAAGAGCCGTGGCGTCTACGAGACCCCCGGCGGCACCCTGCTGTACCACGCCCGCCGCGCCGTGGAGAGCCTGACGCTGGACCGCGAAGTGCTGCACCAGCGCGACCAGCTGGCCCCCAAGTACGCCGAGCTGGTGTACAACGGCTTCTGGTTCGCCCCGGAGCGCGAGGCGCTGCAGGTGTACCTGGACCACGTGGCGAGCAGCGTGACCGGCACGGCCCGCATCAAGCTGTATAAGGGCAACGCCACGGTGGTGGGCCGCAAGGCGCCCAAGAGCCTCTACGACAAGGACCTGGTGAGCTTCGAGGCGGGCGGCGACTACAACCAGCACGACGCCGGGGCCTTCATCAAGCTGAACGCGCTGCGGATGCGGGTGCAGGCGCGGGTGGCGGCCAAGGCCCAGAAGCAACCTCAGGAAGCGTGAAGTGAGCGGGCTGCAGGACATGATCGCGGAGGTGCTGCCCCGGCTCCAGGCCGTGGGAGAGGCGCCGTCCGGGCATCAGCCGGAGGCCGGGGTCTGGAGTGCCCGGCAGGTGCTGGGCCACCTGATCGACAGCGGGGTCAACAACCACCTCCGCTTCGTCCGCGCGGCGGCAGAAAGCGGGCTGGAGCTGCCCGGCTACGATCAGAACGCCTGGGTCCAGGCGGGTGGGTATCAGCAGCGGCCCTGGGCCGAGCTGGTCACGCTGTGGGCGGCCTACCAGACGCATATGGCGCACGTGATCGCCGGGCTGCCCGAGGCGGCGCTGGCTCACACGCTGAGCGTCGGCGGAGGAGCACCGGTGACGCTCGGCTGGCTGGCCGAGGACTACCTCCAGCACCAGCGGCATCACCTGGCGCAGATCTGGGCGCGGGCCGAAGCATGACCCTGCCCGCCGGCTATACCGTGCGCCCGGCCACCCCCGACGACGCCGCGCTGATCGCTGCCCAGCGCGAGGCCATGTTCACCGACATGGGCACCGAGTACCGCGAAACGGTGGCGCAGTTCGCGCCGTGGGTGGAGCGGCACCTGCAGGCGGGCACCTATGTGGGCTGGTTCGTAGTGTACGAAGGGGAGGAGGTGGCCGGGGCCGGTCTCCTGCTACACGACTGGTCGCCGCACTACCTCGATCCGCAGCCGCTGCGCAGTTACCTGCAGAACGTGTACACCCGTCCGGAGCACCGGGGCCGGGGCCTTGCACGGGCGCTGACTCAGCAAGCGATCGAGGAGACGCGGCGCCGGGGCATCCGCACCCTCAGCCTGCACGCCTCCAAGTTCGGGCGGCCGCTGTACGAGCAGCTGGGGTTTGCGGCCACCAACGAGATGCGTCTGGTGGTGGACACGGAATGATCCGGCCCGCCCGCCTGACCGACGTGCCCGCCTTCCATGAGGTGATGATGGCGGCCGGCATGGACCCGCGCAGCAGCTGGAGCCGCGTCACGCCTCAGGAGCTGGAGGCGGCACTGTCGGCGCCACAGGCGGGCGGGTTTGTGGCGCTGGATGGGGACCGGGTGGTGGGCTGTGTGGGCTACCGCCCGGACGGGCCACAGACCCTGACCCTCAACCGGCTGGCCACCCGGCCGGAGGTGCGCGGCCGGGGCCTGGGCATGCAGCTGGTGCAGGCGGTGGAGCGGCACGCCCAGGACACGGGCCGTCAGCGGGTGCTGCTGGCAGTCTCGCAGTTCAACCTGAATGTCCTGCCGTTTTACGAGCAGCTCGGGTACGTCAGGACAGCGGACCTGTACGCCTACGCCCATCCGGCCAGCCCCCCGCCGGTGGTGCTGGTGAAGGACATTGAGCAGCTGTGAACCTGTTTACCTGCCCTGATCTTCGCCCTATTGGGCTTTTCGTTGACATCGGTGGTGGCGTTGGCGCGGGTCATCCAGGCCGGGGTTTCGTGGCGACGGCTGCTCTGGTTTGCCCAGTCCGCCGGCTGCGGAGTCAACCTGTGGTGGCTGTTGCAGCAGCTCGCAGACTTCACGCTCGACGGATCTTGCCTTGGAACGGTGGAAAGGACAACGCATGACCAATCAAGCACAAGACAGGAAACTCTGGGGCGGACGCTTTGCGGAAGCCACCGCCGATCTGGTGGAGCAGTACAACGCGTCCGTTCCGTTTGACCAGCGTCTGGCGGAGCAGGATATTCGCGGCTCGCTGGCGCACGTGGCGATGCTGGGGCAGGTGGGGATCCTGGCCGCCGACGAGGTGGCCCAGATCAGTGAGGGCCTGCAGGCGATCCTGACCGACATCCGGGCCGGCCACTTCGAGTGGCGGCTGGACCGCGAGGACGTGCACATGAACGTGGAGGCGGCCCTGCGCGACCGCATCGGACCGGTGGCGGGCAAGCTGCACACGGCCCGCAGCCGCAACGATCAGGTGGCCGTGGACTTCCGGCTGTTCGTGAAGGAGGCGACCCTGCAACTGGCGGACCTGACCCGGCAACTGCGGTCGGTGATGGTGCAGGAGGCGCAGCGGCACCTGACCAGTGACCAGGGCCAGCCAGTCATCCTGCCCGGCTACACCCACCTGCAGGTGGCCCAGCCAATCCTGCTGTCGCACTGGTTCCTGGCCTACGCTGAGATGCTCAAGCGCGATGAAGGCCGATTCCGGGACGCGGCCGCCCGCATGGACGAGTCGCCGCTGGGCAGCGCGGCGCTGGCCGGCACCCCCTGGCCGATTGACCGGCACGCCACCGCCGCCGCCCTGGGCTTTGCGCGCCCGACCGCCAACAGCCTGGATGGGGTGGGCAGCCGCGACTTCGCGCTGGAGTTCCTGTCGGCCTGCAGCATCCTGATGGCGCACCTGTCGCGGCTGTCGGAGGAGACGGTGCTGTACAGCACCTTCGAGTTCGGCTTCCTGACGCTGCCGGACAGCCACACCACCGGCAGCAGCATCATGCCGCAGAAGAAGAACCCGGACGTCTCGGAGCTGGCCCGGGGCAAGTCCGGGCGGGTGTTCGGCAACCTGATGGGTCTGCTGACGGTGGTGAAGGGCACCCCGCTGGCCTACAACAAGGATCTGCAGGAGGACAAGGAAGGGGTGTTCGACAGCTTCGACACCTGCAGCATCACCCTGCGCCTGTACGCCGAGATGCTGCCCAAAAGCACGTGGAACGCCGATGTCACCCGCGCCGCCGCTGCCCGTGGCTACAGCACCGCCACCGACCTCGCCGATCATCTGGCGCGTTCCGGCGTGCCGTTCCGTGAGGCGCACGAGGTGGTGGGCGGGCTGGTGGGGCTGGCCAGCCGCAGTGGCCGGCAGCTGTGGGAACTGACCGACAATGAGATGCGGCAGGCCCACCCGCTGCTGAGCGCCGAGGTGGCCGGTCAGCTCACGGTGGAGGCGAGCGTGGCCGGACGCGGCAGCTTCGGCGGCACCGCGCCCGAGCGGGTGCAGGCGGCCGTGCAGGCCGCCCTGTCGGAGCTGGACGGCTGACATGGACGTGACGGCGCGGCTGGACGGAACCCTGCTGGAGCAGCGCGAACAGGAGTGGCAGCACTGGCTGGCCCACCCGGACGAGAACCCGCTGTCCACCCGCGCCGACTTCACGGACGGCGAGGTGCTGCTGGAGAACGACCTGTGCGTGTATACCCAGGACGCCCGGTACAGTGACGGCCTGCCGTATGCCGGCCTGATCGTGACCAGAACGCCCCGACAGACGGTCTTTGACCTGACCCCGGAGGAGGTCCTGGCCACCCACCGGCTGCTGGCCGAGGTGCGGGAGCACCTGCAGGCCACCGTGCAGCCGGACGGCTACACCATCGGCTGGAACGTGTGCCCGGCGGGCGGGGCGCACATTCCGCACGTCCACCTGCACGTCATTCCGCGCTGGAACCATGAGCTGGCGGCGGGCGCGGGCTTACGCCACTTCCTGAAGCTGGCCGCCCGGCAGCTCAGCATCCGCGCCGCCGATGCCCCCGACCTGCCCACCATCCACCGGCTGATTCTGGACACCGGCCTCAGTCACGACCCCGCCCTCATCACCGCCACGCTGGAGGCCAGCCGCTACTGGCTGGCGGAGCTGGACGGTCAGGTGGCCGGCTGCATCGGGCTGGAGCACGGCGAGGGGGCCTCGCTGCTGCGCTCGGCCTGCGTGGCGTCGGGGCGGCAGGGTCAGGGCGTCGGGGCGCGGCTGGCCCGAGTGGCGCTGGCGGCGGCCCGGAAGCGGGGCGACCGGGCGGTCTATCTGTTCTCCAGCCACGCGGGGGGGTACTGGCAGCGGCTGGGCTTCGTGGCGGTGCCGCCACAGGAGGTGGCCGACCGCCTGCCGACCGCGCCTCAGGTCCGCAGCGGCGAGTGCCGCGGCTGGCTGCACACCGAGCAGGCCTGGAAGCTGGACCTCTCCGGCTAGCACCTTTCTTCACAAAGGGGCAAAATAACAACCATGACCAACAATTCAGCAGTGGAGGACATCCAGATGGACGAACACACCAAGATCCGCGCCGTGACGCCTGCCGACTACCGGGCGGTGCTGAAGGTCATGACCGACGCCGGCCTGGACACCGACGGCGTGATGGTCCTGGGCACCACCTACTGGCTGATGGAGCGCGACGGCCAGCCGGTGGGCGCCATCGGGCTGGAGCACGGCGACGGCGTGTCGCTGCTGCGCGGAGCTGCGGTGGCTCCCTCGGCACGCGGCCAGGGCTTGGGCCGGGCCCTGGTAATGAGCGCCGTGACCCACGCGCAACTGCGCGGCGACCGCGCCATCTACATGTTCAGCACCGGCGGCGACTGGGAGACCTTCGGCTTCACCCAGATTCCGCTGGCCATCGTGATGGCCGATATTCCCGATGCGCCCCAGGTCACGCACTACCGAAGCCACGCCACCCGCCCGGGCAGCACCACCTGGATGCGCAGCCTGACCTGACCGCCGCTGGCGCTCCACCGGGCCAGCCGCACCACCGGCCCGAGTGGGGCGCCCGCTTTCTTTCCTGCATGGAGTACTGAAGATCATGACCCTGACCCTCGACAGCATCGCCGTTCCCGACCTTCACCCGCAGGCCCCGCTCCAGGAGCGCAAGGCCCGCCTCTCCGACATCGAGGCCATCCATGAGCTGATCGGCTACTGGGCGGCCAGGGGCCAGATGCTGGTGCGAAGCCGGGCGCTGCTGGCCGAGACGATCCGGGACTTCCATCTGGTCATAGCGGACGAGCACGAGGGGCGGCCCGGCGGGCTGGCCGGGGTGTGCGGCCTGCACCTGCTGGCCCCGGACCTCGCCGAGGTGCGCGGGCTGGCGATTCACCCGAATTTTCAGGGTCGGGGGCTGGGCCGGATGCTGGTGGAGGCCTGCGAGCGCGAGGCCCACGAGATCGCGCTGCCGACGCTGTTCGCCTGGACGTATCAGCAGGGTTTTTTTGAGAAGTGTGGCTACACCCGCATCGACAAGACGCATCTGCATCCCCGGGTGTGGAGCGAGTGCCAGCGGTGTGCCTTTTTTGAGAACTGCAACGAGATTGCCATGGAGAAGCGGCTGATTCCGGCGGTGACCGGTGCCTGAGCGGCAAGTTCGAGGAGGTGCGCCGGGCTGCCCGGCTATCTTGAGAAGCATGAAGCACACCCTCATGCTGTCTGCCCTGATCGCCGTCTCTACGGCGACCGCCGCGCCCCTGACCCAGAACCTGCCGGCTGGCGCGCTGGTCACGCTGGAAACCCATAACGCCGCCTCCGCGTTTGAGCGTCTGCTGGGGGTGGTGAATTCGGCGGCCAGCGCCATCGGCTTCGAGGACGAGGCCGACGAGATGACCGACGGTGTCGGCCCGTTGCTGCGGGAGACGCTGGGGCAGGAAGCGGTGCTGGGGGTATTCTCGGTCGGAACCCCGGCCGGGGGCTTCTCGCCGGAGCTGCTGGCCGTGTCCCGCGTGGGGGAGCAGACCCGGCCCCTGGTCACCGCGATGGTGAAGGGCAAGGGCGCGGCGGTCGGGCGGTTCCGCTTCGTGCGGCAGAAGGACATGTTCGTGGGCACCGCCGACGATCTGGTCTACCTGTCCACCGACAAGACGCTGCTGATGAGCTATCTGGCGCGGCTGAGTGGCCGCACCGCGCCGCGCCTGGGCGAGTCGGCGGTGTACACCGCTCCGTCCCGCGCGGCGGGCGAGCAGCAGCTGGGCCTGTACCTCAACTTCTCGGCCATGGCCAAGATGGTGCGGGGCGCCCTGGCCAAGGAGCTGGTGCCGCGCCTGTTCTCGCCGCTGGTGGACGCCCTCGACACGCTGGGCCAGTACGCGGCGGGCTTCACCACCACCGAACAGGGCCTTGAGGCGCAGGCGGCGCACGTGCCGAACGCCCAGGGCAAGGACACCCCGCTGTACGCCATCCTGACCCACACCACCGATTTCCAGGTGCAGCGCCTGATTCCGGCCGACGCCCAGTCGGTGCAGGCGACTGCCTGCGCCAGCGAGAGCAACGGTTACGTGGGCCGCTGGCTGACCCGCCTGGACCTGGTGGACCCCACCGGCTTCCTGACCGACAGCCAGCTTGCCAGCCATCTGGAGCGCTCGGCCCGCTATCTCGGCGACGAGTGCGCCCAGGTGACGCTGGCCGGCAACCGCCTCGACCAGGACGGGCTGTCCAGCACCGTGACCTACCAGCGGGTGCGCGACATGGCCGCCGCCCAGGCGCACCTGCCCGAGTATGTCGCCGCGCTGAACACGGCCATTCAGGCGCTGCCGGACACGCTGGACTCGCTGGCGGGCGCGGGCAGCGCCTCTCTGTTCAAGCCGGCGGGCGCCATGAGCGGCAGCCTGCAGCGCAGCACCGAGGCGCAGCTCGGCTCACTCAAGCAGGCCGTCTCGCAGCTGAAGCTGGTGTATGCCTTCCGGGACGGGTACCTGATCACCGCGTTCAGCGATCAGGCTCTGAAGGCGGCCCTGGCTACCGATCAGCCGGTCCTGGCGGACGATCCGGCGTTCCAGGCGGCGGGGCTGAAGATGGACGGAGTGGGCGGCTGGAGCTACGCCCGCCGCCCCGGCGAGGTGTCGGACAGTGACCTTGAGGATCTGCTCCGCCGCAGCAACGACCCTCAGGCAGCGATGGTCGGTGCACTATTCGCCGGGGGAGCCGCTGATATCATCAATCGCTACCAGGGCATGTCGGCCCAGACGACGGTGAATGACGGACTCATCCTGACCAAGTCATCCATCGGCTTCACCTGGGAGTAACGACCATCAAACGCGTCCTGTGAGGCGCAAATGGAGGAGGACACCATGATTCGTAAGGAACGCGCCGTGCTGGCGCTTGAGGACGGAACGGTCTACCGGGGCTACGCCTTCGGGCACCGGGGCGAGACGGTGGGCGAGGTGGTGTTCAACACCAGCATGACCGGCTACCAGGAGATCATGACCGACCCCAGCTACAACGGTCAGATCGTGACCATGACCTACCCGCACATCGGGAACTACGGCGTGGCCATCTACGACATGGAGAGCAACAAACCCTACGTGCGCGGCTTCATCGGCCGGGAGTTCTCGGAGGGGTACAGCAACCACCGCGCCCAGCAGTCGCTGGAGAGCTTCATGCAGCAGCACGGCATCGTGAGCATCCAGGGCATCGACACCCGCGCCCTGGTGCGGCGGCTGCGCGAGGGCGGCGTGGTCAAGGGCGTGGTGGCGCACCGCTCGCACACGCACCCGGAAGACCCGTACGGTGAGTTCTCGCCGGCCGAGGAGCAGGTGCTGGTGGCGCGCGCGCGGGGCCACGAGGACATTGACGGCCGCGACATGACCCCGGAAGTCACGACGCCGCTGCCCTACGCCTTCCCGACGCTCAAGCAGGGCAAGCGGGTGGTCCTGATGGACTTCGGCATCAAGCACACCATCATCGAGCGGCTGGCCGAGGTGGGCATCGAGCCGATCGTGGTGCCGGCGCACACCAGTCCGGCGCAGATCATGGCGCTGCAGCCGCACGGCCTGTTCCTCTCGAACGGCCCCGGCGACCCCAGCGCGCCCGAGTACGCTCACAAGACCGCCTGGGAACTGATGGGCCTGCTGCCCACCTTCGGCATCTGCCTGGGCCACCAGATTCTGGGGCTGGCTGCCGGCGGGCGCACCTTCAAGATGAAGTTCGGGCACCGGGGCGGCAACCAGCCGGTCAAGAACCTGCTGACCGGGCACGTGGAGATCACGGCCCAGAACCACGGCTACGCGGTGGACCTGGAGAGCATTCCGGACCAGCAGTTCGTGGCCACCCACATCAACCTCAACGACAACACCCTGGAGGGCATGGCGCACGTGCGCTACCCGGTGTTCAGCGTGCAGTACCACCCGGAGGCCAGCCCCGGCCCCCACGACAGCCGCTACCTGTTCAACCGCTTCATCGAGGAGATCAACAGCTTCGAGGGCGTGACCGGCACGCCGGTCCAGAAGGCTCTGACCGGACAGCACGGCGTCTGAGTCGCTAACGAGAGGAGGGGCGGCCCCTGAACGGGCCGCCCCTTTGCTGTGGCGCTGGACCGAGGTCGGGGTGGGGCGCCCGACCAAGGTCCGGGCCGGAATGCTGTGTGGCCTGCAGTTGGGGGCGCGGGGGGCAGCGTACCCTCTGGGTACCTCACCTTCATCCTGCCGGTTCCGCGTCCGTGCGTTCGCCTTGCCTGATGTCCAGGAGGCCCTGTCATGACCGAACGGTCCACCCATCTGATGAACGGTCCGCGCAACAGCGTTTACGGTATTTTCTCGGAGCTGGAGGAGGTCCGCGACTTCAGCCAGCGGCTGCTGGACCTGGGCCTCGCCGAGAGTCAGGTGCGGGTGCTGATCGGTGAGGCCGGCATCCGCGAGCTGGACCACGACGGCCGCTACAGCGGCGTGCTGGCGCGCTTCCGCCGGCTGCTGCAGGGCATGACCGACGAGCGCGACAACATCGAGCGTTATCTGTGGGCGCTGGCGAGCGGCCACATCGTGGTGTCGGTGGCGCTCCCGGCCCGCCAGGATCACGCGCCGGTCTGTGCGGCCTTCAAGGCCTGCAACGCCCATTTCGTGCATTACTACGGCGCCTGGGTGGTCCACCAGTTCAGCGCCTGAGCGCTACAGGTTGCCCACCAGCCGCAGCCGACCGGCCCGGCGGTACAGCTGGGCCGGCCGTCCCACCCCGCTGCGGCGCTCGCCGCTGGTGGCCAGCACCCCCTGCGCCAGCAGCCGCTTGCGGAAGTTGCGCTTGTCCAGCTTCCGGTTCAGGATCGCCTCGTGGACGCCCTGAAGTTCCGGCAGCGTGAACGTCTCCGGCAGAAATTCCAGTGCCAGATTGGCGTACTCCAGCCGCACCTGCAGCCGCTCGATGGCGTGGGCCAGAATCTCCGCGTGGTCGAAGGCCAGCGGGGGTGGCTGGTGCGCCGGAAACCAGCCGGCGCCCAGGGTGTTGCCGCCGCCGGTCACGCTGACGGTGCCGTGCGGCAGCACCGCCATGTGCGCCACGCTCACGATGCGCCCGCGCGGGTCCCGGTCCACCGCCCCGAAGGTGTAGAACTGCTCCAGCAGCCTCGGTTCCAGCTCCACCGTCGTCTCGGTGCGCAGCTCGCGCAGGGCCGCCTCGTGGAGTTCCTCGTTCAGTTGCACAAAGCCGCCGGGCAGCGCCCAGGTGCGGGCGTGCGGCAGGGTGCCGCGCTCGACCAGCAACACCTGCAGTTCGCCCTGATGCATGGCGAAGGCGGCGATGTCCACCGCCAGCCCAGCCGGGGTCGCCTGGGGGGGCAGAGTAAGTGTGCTCATGACACCTACTCTAGAGACGCGTCAGAACAGCGTCAATACAGAGGTCTAGGGCCGGGTGGGGGTGGACCTGTACGGTAGAGGCATGACACCCGCCACCGAACCCGACTGGAGTGCCCGGCCCATCCTGCAGCGGGGCGAGGTCCGGCTGACGCCGCTGGGCCTGGAGCATGCCCGCGGCCTGATGGCCTGCCTGGACCCGGCCACCACCCGCTATGTGGCGCGCGGCGTGCCGGACGACGGCAGCCTGGAAGGCTGGACCGGCTACGTGCAGCGGCTGCTGGCCCAGCCGAACCGGGTGGACTGGGTCCTCCTGGTGGCGGGCGTGGTGGCCGGGCGCATCTCGTATACCCTCAACCGTCCGGACGGCTGGGTGGAGATCGGCACGGTGATCGGGGCGGCCTATCACGGTGGCGTGGCCAACCCGGCGGGCAAGTTCCTGCTGCTGCAGCGGGCCTTCGAGGTGTTGGAGGTCGGCCGGGTGCAGTTCCGGGTGGACGCCCGTAACGCCCGCAGCCGGGCCGCATTGCGGAAGCTGGGCGCGGTGGAGGAGGGCACGCTGCGCCGCTACCAGCGCCGGACCGACGGAGAGGCGCGGGACAGCGTGCTGTACTCGGTGCTGCCCGAGGAATGGCCGGCCGTGCGGGCCCGGCTGGAAGAGCGGCTCCAAGCGTGGTGAACGCCGCAAGCTGGCCTACACCTGTGCTGCCGTCCGGACCGGTAGGCTGAGCCATGACCCCGCCTGTTGCTTCCGCCCTGCCGCGTCCGATCGACCTGAAGGTGCCGTCCAACCGCTTCGTGGTGGTGGGTAGCGTGCTGGCGGGGCTGGGGGCGGCGCTGCTCGGCCGCTCGCCCGCCCAGGCGGCCGGGACCGCCGCCGCCGCCTTTACCGGCTGGGCCACCGCCCGTGAGCTGGACCCGGACCAGCCGGGGAGTGCCAGCGTGGCGTTGCTGCTGGCCGCGCTTCAGGGTGCCGCGCAGCCGGGGTCGGCGGCCGGGCTGCTGGGGGCCGGGACCGTGCTGAGCAGCCTGCGGGTACTGGCCGGCACGGTGGGCCTGCCGGTCAGCGGCCCCGACGCCGCCGCGCTGACGGTGCAGGCTGCGCTGTGCGCCGGCACCGGACAGCGGGTGGCCGCCCTGGTGCCGGGCGCGGCGCTGCTGCTCTCGTCGGCGCTGGATGACGCCTGGAGCGCGCCGCGCTGGAGCGGGCCGGTGGCGCTGGCGGCCGGCCTGCTGCCCGCCGTGCGGCCCGCTGCCCGGGAGCGGTCCCTGCCGCTGCTGGACCTGGCCGCCCTGGCGCTGGCCGGCGGATTGCTGCGCCCGGAAGTGCCGGTCAGCCGCTGTGACCACACGGACCGGCAGGTGTCGGGGGAGCGGGTGCGGACGGCCCGGCTGCTGGGGCTGGGGACGCTGGCCCTCGGCCTGCTGACGCGGCAGCCGGGGCTGGGGTCACTGGCGGCGGCCAGCAGCGCGGTGGCCCTGCGGCGCTCGCCTCGCTGAGCAGCCCCTCAGTTGGCCAGGTACCGCAGAAAGTCATGCATCTGTGCCACGCAGTCGCTGGCCTCGCCGTTGGCGGTGCTGCCGGTCACGGTTCGCAGTTTGCCGGCGTCCGAAAGGTACAGCTGGGTGGCGCGGTACTGCACGCCGTCCTTCGTGAACAGGTACGCCGCCAGCACGGTCCAGCGTCCGGCCCGGTCCACCGGCTGCGTCACCACCGCGTCGAGCTTCTGGGCCATCAGCGCCTGCTGGATCCGCAGGGCAAATTTCCGGGCCGCCTCGGCATCCTGAAAGCTGGTGAACGCCTGACTGAGGCGCATCTCCTGCAGCACACACGCGCCGTTGTCGCTGTTCCAGGTGTCCTGGGCGGGCGTGCTGGCGCTCCAGCCACTCATCGGTACGCTCAGTGCCTGGACACTGCCCAGCACGCTGCTCAAGAGGGCGCCCGCAGTGAACAGCCGCTGCAGCCGGGTCTTCATCACACTGCAGGGTAGCAGCGCGTTCATGACAAAGTCTGGCACCCGGCTGAGAACGGCGCGGCGCCACAGCCAGCCGCTACACTGCCTGACATGACCCTCCTGAAGCGACCCGCCGCCCTGCTGACCCTGCTCGCCCTGGCCACCGCAGGGCACGCGCTGGCCCAGGACCAGGCCGGGAACCTGCGCGGCCTGAAGGCGGAGCAGCTGTGTCCGCCCAGCGCCCAGGTCACGGTGGACGACGACGACAACAGCGAGGTCGCGGCGGAGCTGGAGCAGCGGATGGAGCGGTATGCCACCCTGTACGGCCTCAGCTACGGCGACCCCAAGACCTGTCTGGTGGACCAGACGCTCACGCTCGACACCTTCCAGACCGACGACAAGGTCTACGCCTATGTGGTCGAGCTGTCGCTGGAACTGCGCGGCGCGGCGCCCGTGACGGTCGGCGGCAGCGCGCTCACGGTGCAGCGGCTGAAGCTCTGGTCCAACGTGTACTACGGCAGCAACGACGACCTGGACGCGCTGCTCGACCACGCCGTGGACCGGGCGCGCGACTACTACGAGGAGCTGGCCCTGGACTGGAAAGCCAGCCACAAGTAGGTGATCGGCCTGGCAGAAGGGCTGCTGGTGCTGCTGGTGGTGGCGCTGCTGCTCGGCAACCTGCTGTTCTGGCGGCGCTGGCTGGAGCGGCGGCGCGGTCGGCGGACCCGGTGACGCGTCCGGGCGTCCTCACGTCGCGTCAGCTGTGGCGCGGCACGCTGAAGGCATGCGTCCTGTTCCTGCCCTGCTGCGTGCCGCAGCGCTGGCGTCCCTGCTGAGCGTGGGGCCCGCTGGCGCCGCGCCGGTGCTGCCCGCTACCCTCTCGAGCGCGGTGGTGCCGCTGCACCTGCCGCTGAGTGCCCTGCAGGCGGCGGCCGAGCGGCAGGCGCCGACGCTGCTCAGCCACATCGATCAGGATCAGGTGCTGCTGGGCGGCCTGCTGGTGGTGCATCTGGCCGGTGATGTGGAGCGCAGCGGCCCGCTGGTCCTGACTCCGGAGGGCAGCAGCCTGCGGGTTGAGCTGCCGGTCACGGCCCGCATCCGCGCCACGCCGGCCGGCATCGGGGCCTTTCTGGCGCGGGACGTGGCGGGCAGCGCGGTGGTCACGCTGCGGCTGACCCCCCACCTGAGCGCCGACTGGCAGCTGCAACTGCCGGTCCAGGCCGACTACCACTGGACCGACCCGATCCGGCTGGAGCTCGCCCAGGGCGTGAACCTCGACGTTCAGGGGCTGGTGGACCCGCAGATCCGCGCCCAGCTGAACGGCATCGCGGCGCAGATCGGCGCGGCGGCCAGCGCGGGGCTGGACTTGCCCGGCCACGCCCGTCAATTCTGGACGCAGCTGGCCCAGCCGTGGACCCTGCCGGCCGCGCAGCTGGGCGCCCCCGCGTATGCCCGGGTGGTGCCCAAGGGGCTGCTGGTCTCGGCCCTGAACTTCGGTCCGGAGCAGCTCAGCCTCACGCTGGCGGCGAGCTTTGCGGCCACGGCCGGGCTGGGCACCCCGCCGCCCTCCACCGTGCCGGAGCTGCCCCCGCTGCAGACCGGCACGCCAACGGTGCAGGGCGTGCATCTGAACCTGCCGCTGTCACTGCCATACCCGGAGCTATCGCAGCTGGCCACCCGCTACGCCGGACGGCAGGACTTCCCTCTTCCCCTGCCGCTGCGTCCCCGGCTGCAGGTGCGGCGCGTCACGCTCACGCCTCAGGGCCAGCGCCTGCAGGCGGCGGTGGAGGTCCGGCTCACCGCGCTGGGCGTGCCGGTCACCGCGACCCTGGACGTGACCGGCACGCCGCGGCTGAGCGGCACCGTGCTGACGCTGGAGGGGGTGACGGTCCGGACCCGGCCCAGCGGCCTGACGCAGCGGGTGCTCGGCTGGCTGGCCGACGCCCGGGTGCAGCGGCTGGTGGCGCAGCAGGCCCGCGCCGACCTCGCGCCGCTGCTGACGCGGGCAAGGCAGGACGTGCAGGCGCGGCTGCCCTACGCGCCCGCGCCGGGCGTGCAGCTGGGCGGTGCCCTGACCGGGCTGCGGCTCCAGCAGCTCACGGTGCAGCCGCAGGCGCTGCTGGTCGGGGTGGAGGCGGCCGGCGAGCTGAGCGTGCAGGTCAGCCTGCGGTAACGCCGAGTTCGCGGCACGCTGCAGGTCGCTACAATGCCAGCGTGTCCTCCTTGCCCGTTTCTGCTGCCGTCCTGCTGGGTTCGTACCTGATCGGCTCCCTGGTGATGGGTGTGCTGTATTCCCGTCTGCGCGGCACCGATATCCGCGACAAGGACCTGCCAGGGGCCAGCGGCACCTTTCGTCAGTACGGGGCCGCCGCCGGGGCGACCGTGATGGTGCTGGACTTCGTGAAGGGCATGGTGGCGGTGGGACTCGCCCGATATTTTGCGCCGGACGCGATGTGGCTGGCGGTGTTCGGGGTGGTGCTGGGCCACTGCTACCCCGTGTATTTCCGCTTCAATGGCGGCGCGGGCGTGGCTCCCTTCGGCGGCGCGTTCCTGGTGGCCTCGCCCATCGCGGCCATTCCGACCTACGTGCTGGCGCTGGCGCTGATTCCGGTGTACAAACGTACGCTGCAACCGCGTCTGAAGATGAACGCGGTGCCGGCGGTCTCGGTGGCGATGCTGCCGATCGGCATCGTGTTCTCGCTGCTGTTCGGCGGACTCGTCAGCTTTCTGGCCGGAGGTGTGGTGATGGTGCTGCGGGGCCTGCAGATGCTGCGCTCGCCGGAGCGGGAGGCATGATCCGGGCGCTGCGGCGAGCGCTGCTGCTGGGCCTGCTGATGGTGATCCAGCTGGCCGCTGCCCAGGCGGCGCTGGACGACCGGACCCTGAGCTTCACGGCGGACACTGGCCGCGTGACCTGGAGCCGCAGCTACCCGGCTGCGCTCGGCCCGATCAGCGGGCCGCTGCGTCAGGACGGCCTGACGTGGCTGGCGGTGGGGCCGTCACTGTACGCCTACACCGACTCGGGTGAGCAGCGGCTGCGGCTGGACCTGCCGGACGTCGTCTCGGCGCTGGACGCGGGCGGCGGCGTGTTCCGGGTGACGGTGGGCCTGGGCAGCGTGCGCGACACCTTCACGGTCAGTGACATGGCGGTGCAGGAGCGGGTGGTGCTGCCCCCCGTCCCGGACGTGACCGGCTGGCTCGCCCGAGCCGCCGCCGTGATTCCGCAGGCGCAGCTGTCTGCAGCGGCGGCGCAGGACCCGGTCAATCCCTTTCTGCAGCTGCGGCTGGCCCGGCTGGCGCGCCAGCGCGGGGACCAGTTCGGGGCCCTGGAGGCGGTGCAGCGGGCGGTCTCGGCGCAGGTGCCGTTCGCGGCCTCGGTGCAGCTGGCGGCGGCCCTCGACGCGGCCGGGTTTCCCAGCGCCGCCGACATCGCCCTGGACCGGGCCCGGCGCGACTGGGCCGAACGTGGCTACGACCCGGACCTGCCGGTCAGCCACGCGGCGCTGCGTGCCTACGGCAATCCGCTCGGCTACCTGAACGTGCTGCTGCGCCAGAACCGGCTGCGCCGCGCCGACGTGTGGATTCGCTACCTGCGCGAGGTGTCGCCGCGCTTCGAAGGGTATCCGGAAGTGTACGCCCGGTACGCGGCGGTGCTGGACGCCCAGGGACGCAGCGGCGAGGCCGACGAGTGGCGGCAGTTCAGCCGTTCGCTGGCGGGCGGCACGCTCTACAACCTGGGCCCCGACGCGCTGCTGCGCCTGCGGGACGCCGCAAAGCTGGCCACGCTCGGGCTGGCCGTGGCGCTGCTGGCCGCGCTGCTCGGCTACACGGCCCATTACTGGTCGGTGCAGGGCCGCGACCTGGCTCCGCTGGGCGGGCGCTACGGCTCCTGGCTGCGGCATCCGCTGTCACGGGCGCGGCGGCTCACCCTGTCCTATGCGGGCTTTGGGGAGCGGCTGGTGCTGGCCACCCTGGTGGCGGCGCTGCTGGTGACGCTCTCCAGCCTCGCCTGGACCCAGCGGGTCAACGCCCGCATTCTGGCGCCCGCCCTGAACGCCGGCACCTATGGGGGCGCGTGGTTCTACGATCAGCTGGAGCAGCTGGGGCCGGCGGGCGACAGCCGCAGCATCGGGTTGATCCGGGGGCTGGCGGCGCAGCTGGACGGGGACGCGTCGGTGGCGCGTCAGCTGTACGAGGCGCCCACGCCGCTCCCCTGCGCGCTCAACAATCTGGGCGTGCTGGCCGCGGGCCGCGACGACCAGCCGCAGGCGCGGGAGCTGTACCGCCGGGCGCTGGCCGCCGACCCGCAACTCACCAGCGCCGCGTACAACCTGGGCCTGAATCCGGCGGTGCCGGAGGCCGCGTTCCAGCGCCAGCTGCGCGGCCCGCAGCCGCGGCTGTGCTACCCGGACCAGCAGACGCTGGTGCAGGCGGTAGACCTGGCGCCGGGCAGCAGCGCTCTGGCGCTGCTGCGCGATCCGTGGGGCGCCCTGACCCGGCTGCCCACCGGGCTGTCCCGGCCGCTGCAGGTGGCGCTGGCCGCGCTGCTGATGGTGCTGGGCGCCGTCAGCGTGCTGTGGTTGCTGGTGCCGCGGCTTCCCGTGGGCCGCCTCGCCGGTCGGCCGGCGCTGTACCGCCTGGTGGCGCTGCTGGTGCCGGGGTCGGCGCAGCTGGACGGCGCCTGGGGCAGCGTGCTGCTGCTCGGCTGGGCCTTCACGGTGGCGGCGCTGGGCGTGCAGCGCGGGCTGGTGTCGTCGCGCGCGCTGCCGGGGATGAGCGCCCCCGGCCTCGACACGGTGCTGCTGGCGGTGCTCGCGGCGTGCTACCTGCTCAACACGGTCGCGTTCGTGATTGCCGAACTGCGCTGGGCCAGGGCGCAGCGCCGGGCCGCCTAGGGTCACCGCTGCCAGATTCGCGTCAGGCACTCCTGCATATACTTGCGCGGTGCGTTTCCTCGTGTTCTTCCTCAGTCTTTTCGCGCTGCTGCCCTGGGCCAGCGCCATCAGTTCGGTCCAGCTCCAGGCGACCACCGACCAGACCGCTGCCTACCGCAACGGAGACAGCTACACCTTCCAGAACCCGCCGCGTGTGGTCAAGGGCCGCACCATGCTGCCGCTGCGCGAGACGGCGGCCCTGCTCGCGCAGGACATCGGCGGCGACGCCCAGCAGCTGCAGCTGGGCCGCCTGACCCTGGACCTGCGCAGCAACCAGGCCGCGCTGGGTGGCAGCCTGCAGGCGGACGGCAGCGTGACGAACCTGGGCGGCGTGCTGTACATCAGCGCCCGGCTGCTGGCCGACGCGCTGAATGCCAACCTCGGCTTCAGCGACGACAGCCGGACCCTCACCCTCACCGCCCTGCCCCCCGGCGGCAACCCGATGGCGCCGCAGGCCCGCTTCAGTACCGACAAGAGCACCTACGCGCCGGGGGAGCGGGTGGTCTACACCGAGTACGCCTTCGATCCGGACGGCTCGGACCTCGTCAACCGGCGCTGGACCGGCCGGCAGGACGTGTACTTCACGCCGGGCCAGTACACCGTGACGCTGCAGGTGACCAACGCCCGGGGCCTGCAGAGCGCGCCCTACGCCCGCACCATCACCGTGACCGGGGCCAGCGTGGATACCCCGCTCGGCTACGCCCTGAAGTACGCCGGCCCTGGCGACACCTTCGCCGACAGCAACGTGCTGAAGTATCCGGCCCTGACGGCCCAGCCGGTCAGCTCGGCGGCCAACTACCCGCTGATCTTCAGTGACAGCCCGGAAGCGCCCGCCAGCAGCGGGGTGCTGTATCAGGACTCGGTGGCGGGGCGGGTGCGGCTGCTGGCCTACCACGTCAACGCGCAGCCGGGTCCGGCCCGGCTGTATGTGGTGGCGCGCAACCTCGAAAGCCGACCGGTGGAGCTGCGGACCGACCGGCTGGGCGAGACGGCCCCTACCCGCGTGGAGGGCCTGCTGGGGCAGGTGACGCTGATGGACTACTTCGCCTCCAGCGGCGGCCAGAGCGTCATCGTGGGGGCGGGGGAGAGCGTGGCGGTGTACGCCAGCCCCACCCTCAGCAGCGGCAGCGGCGTGAACGTGATGCAGGACCTCAGCACCACCGGCCGGGTGGAACTGACCTTCGTGATGCTGGACGACGGCCTGCCGCCCACCGCCCAGGTGGTGCAGCAGCTGCCGTACCTGCAGCCGGACGGCCGCCACCAGCGCGGCACCTTCCCCAACGCGGTGCGGCCCCTGCGCGTGAACCTGTCGCAGCTGCCGGCCCGGCTGGTGATCGGGGACGGGCAGGTGGACCCGGCGCTGACCGGCACCGACGTGCTGACCGGTCAGGCTCAGCGGCTGATGGGCAACTACGGCGTGCTGTACAGCATCGAGGTGCAGGGGGCCCGCGACGTGGCCGTGGCGCTCAGCCCGCGCGGCGGCCTGTACCGGGGCGCTATGAATGTGCAGGACGGCCCGATCACCCAGGCGATCAAGCTGCCGCGCAGCGGCACGGCCAGCCTGCCGGACCAGCCCACCCTGCTGTGGCGCGCCGAATCCAACACCATCAACCTGGACTTTGTGCCGGCCAGCGGCAGCGCCCTGCCGATCAGTCTGGTGTTCTACCGGGCGGCGGCGCCGGACGCCTTCGGCGGCATTATCAAGCGCTACAACCCCTGAATCAGCGGGGAGGAGACGGTGTGGGCGGCCTGGATCCACCACGCCGGATACTGGCGGGCCAGCTGCTCGGCCGCCGTCAGCGCCTGATCGGCGCTGGCGGCCAGGGCAAAGCAGGTGCTGCCGGAGCCGCTCATCAGGGGGGCGTGCAGGCCAGCTTCTCGGAGCGCCGTCAGGGCCTCCGCGATCTCCGGATGTCGGGCGCTGACGGGCGGCTGCAGGGCATTGAGGATGGGGGCCTGTCCGGCCTCGCCCGGCTGCTCCAGCTGCCCGAAGCTGGCCAGCATCCGGTCCAGATCCAGCGGGGGGGTGTACCCCTCCTCCTCGTCCAGCCAGCGGTAGGCGTCGGCGGCACTCACCGCCACGCCCGGGTTCACCAGCACCACCTGCAGCCGCTGCACCGCCAGCGGGGTCAGGCGCTCACCGATGCCTTCGGCGAGGGCCGCCTGACCCAGCAGAAAGAACGGTACGTCCGCGCCGAGTCGCTCGGCCAGCGGCCTCAGGTCCACACCCGCCGGGTACAGCCGCGCCAGGGCCATCAGGGTGGTGGCCGCGTCGCTGCTGCCGCCGCCCAGCCCGGATGCCAGCGGCAGCTGCTTGTGCAGCACGATCTCGGCGCCCTGCTGCAGACCGGCCGCGTCCAGGTAGGCCCGGGCCGCCCGGTACACCAGATTGTCCGGTCCGGCGCTCAGCGCGGCTCCCTCCACCTGCAGGGTCAGCTGGTCGGCGGCCCGGACCTCCAGTTCGTCACCGATGCTCAGCGGCACCATCAGGCTGTGCAGCGAGTGGTAGCCGTCCGAGCGCTGGTCCAGCACACTCAGGCCCAGGTTGATCTTGGCAGGGGCAAAATAACGGGTCACAGGGAGCAGCGTACAGGCTCGGCGGCCACAGGAATGGACACAGGCCGCCTCCAGCTGGAAGCGGCCTGCGGAGGGGAGGCTCAGTAGAAGCTGCTCAGGTCCATCGGAACGGCGTAGGCGCAGGTGGTGTCGGCCTCGGTGCGGATCAGGATGTCCACCTTGGCGTTGGCGGGCAGGCCAGCCTTCAGCGGCTCGAAGTAGTAGACCAGCGTGCCGGCGTAGGGGCCCTGGGCAGAAGCCGGGGTGCTGGGCGTGGACGGGGTGGCGCTGGCCGCACCGTTCATCGGCTTCCAGTCGTTCACGTAGCTGCTCTTCACCGGGGCGATCAGCTTGCCGTCCGGGCCGCGCATCCGCACCAGGTAGGCGCTGCGCTGCTGCTGGCTGGGCAGCCCGGCCACCCCCACGTCCAGCCGCAGCTGACCGTCCGGCAGCCGGCTGGCCGTGTCCTTGAGCGCGTCGGCGGGGGTGAGGCTCTTGAAGCTGTCGCGCGCCTGCTGCGCCTGGAAGAACAGCTGATCGGCCTGTCCGCTGAGGGTCAGGCTGGTGGGCCGGCTCCCGGCCGTGTAGTCGGTGGGCTTGGCCAGCCAGTCGGCCACGCACTGCTCGCCACCGTCGAAGGCGTTCACGGCCGCCTTGCCGGATTTGAAGGCTCCGTCCTGCACGCTCAGGTCCACGTTCAGGTAGGTCAGGACCGGGTCGGTGCGGCGGCCATAGGCGCTGTCGATCACGGTCTTGGCGGTGGTTTCCTCCAGCTTCGGCACCCAGGCCAGGGCGGGAGCGGCGGTCAGGACACTCAGGGTCAATATCAGAAACTTACGCATGCTCTACCTCAACACAGGGGAATGATGTGAAACTGACGGCTGACACGAAGAAAACACACCTGGGCCCGGGTCATTTCAGATACACGATCCGGCAGGCGCTGCCGGCAGCCTTGAGCGTGGCGGCGCCGCTGGCGTCCAGCACCGCGTCGGCTTGATAGCTGGCCTGGGTGCCGTAGGGGGGACGCACGGCGACCGCCTTGACCCGCTTGACCTGACCCGCCGCAATCCCGAAGCGCTTCAGTTCCGCCTGGACCGTGCTTTCGTCGCTGGCGTAGGTGTGCAGCAGGCCCTGGTTCACCAGTTCCTTGTCCACGCCCTTGATCAGCGCCTGGTCCGGCCACAGCACCTGCCCGCTCTGACTGAACACATAGGAGGTCATGGTGCGCTGGAAGTTGCTGCCCAGCCCCCGGACATCGATGACCACCCCGCACAGCTCGCTGCGGGTCTCCTGCCCGGCCTGGGTACCGCTGCCGGTTCCGGGGCCGCGCCCGGCCGTTTCGCCAGCCCCACTGCCGGGCGCCGTGCCGGTCCCGGTGCCGGCTCCACCGCCCCGGCCGGTCTCGGGCGCGGCGGGGCTGCTGCCGCCCCCACCTCCGGCCGTCCGGGGTGCCTCGCCGGCCGGGCTGCCGCCACTGGTACTGGTGTCGGCGGGGCTGCCGCTTCTGCCAGGGGCTGCCGTTGCTGCGTCCGGGGCGCTGGCGTCGCTGTTGCCCCCCTGCGGCTCGCTGCGCGGAGCGGCCGCCGTATCTTCGGTGGCCGGAGGCGTCACGGCGGCGCTGCTCCCCCGGCCGGGCGCGGCGGTGTCGGCGGGCCCGGATTCCGGCGCTGGCGTCTCGGCGGCGCCGCGGGCGGCCTCAGCGGGAGCGCTGCCCTCCGGTGAACGGTCGGCTGTGCCCGCCCGGGGCACGGTGCTGCCGGCGCTCTCGGCCGGCTGGGGGGTGGGGGTGCGGGCCGCGGCCACGGGGGCCGGGTCCGTGCTGGGCGGCGCGCTGACCGGAGCGCGGCCCGCTTCGGGTGTGGCGGCGCTGCTGCTGCCCTGGCTGCCGCCGCCACGCGCCGGCTCGGCGGTGGTGGTGGAGGCCTGAGGCAGGGTTCCACGCGGCGAGGGGGCCGCCTCCGGCACGCTGTCCTGAGGCTGATTGGCCGCGTCGCCGCGCGCCGCTTCCGGGGCGGCCTCGGCGGGCCGGGCCGCAGGCGAAGCCCCCCGGGCCGGAGCCGGGTCGGCGTCCGCGTTGCTCTGCTGCCGTGCCGGGCTGGTGGCCGTCTCGGTGCTGGCGGCGGGAGCAGCGGCGTCTTCCCGGCGGGGCAGGGCCGTCACCGAAGCGCTCGCCTCCGGCTGGCTCTGCTCCGGCTGAACGGCCGGGGCGCGCGCCTCCTCGGGAGCCGGCTGGGCCGCCTCGGTCGTGGAGGGACGGGGCGTGGTCACGGCTGGTTCGGTGGGGTCCGGCGTCTGGGTGGCGGGGGTCCGGGCCGGCGCGGCCTCGGCGGGCGTCTGGGCCGGCTGCGCGGCCGGAGTGCGGCTGGGTGTCGGACTGGCGGTGGGCGCCGGGACGGCGGAAGGCTGGGCGCGGCTGGGTGCGGGCCGGCTCTGTGTTGGGGTTCCAGACGAGCCGGCGGTGGCGCCGGGCGTGGCGGTGCGGGCGGCCGGCTGGCGCTGTGGTTCTGGAGTGGGGGTGGCCGGACGCTGCGGCGTCGGCGTGGCCTGGGGTGTAGGCGCTGGCCGGGGCGCCGGCGTGGGGGTGGTGCGCGGTGTGGCCGGACGGGTGACCGGCGTGGCACGGCGGGTGGGGGTCGGAGCGGGCGTGGGGGTCACGGCAGGCGTGGCCTTCACCTGCGGGTCGGCCAGCGTCACCACCTCCATCGGCGCCCGGCGGAGATCGGGCGCGGCCACCACCCGCGGCGGCTCGGTCACGCGCAGCAGCACCAGCCCCAGCAGCAGGGCGCCGTGCAGCACGATGGCCGCCCCCAGCGCCCGCCGCTGCTCACGGGGCGCCTCGGAGCGTTCAGGGCTGACGGGTACCGAGCGCAAGCCGCTCTCCTCCTGCACGTTTGATGACGTCCATCACGCCCACCACGGTGCCGTAGCTGCCCTTCTCGTCGGCGCGCAGGCCCACCAGCCCGCCGCTGCTGGCCAGCAGCGGCTTGAGCTGGGCGCCCAGCCGGGTCAGCGTGGTGGCCTTGCCGTTCAGGTAGACCTTGCCGGAGGCGTCCACGCTGACCAGCGGCAGGTTGGGCGTTTCCTGCACGGTGGTGCTGGCGCGCGGCAGGTCCAGCGGCAGGGCGTTGTTGCGCGAGGCGAGGTTGCTGGTCAGCATGAAAAAGATCAGCAGCAGCAGCACGATGTCCACCATCGGCGCGAAATCGAAGGCAATGGGCGAGTCTTCCCGGTACCTACGCCGCATGACCGCCTCCGCGTGCCGGCGTGCTCCGGTTCAAGGCCGCACCCTCGGCGCGAAGTCGAACTCCAGCGGCGTGGTCGGGGCCGGGCGCTGCGGCCGCACCAGCCAGCTGGGCAGCTCCTCGCGCACCCGTTCCATGCTGGTCGCAATCCGGTCGGCGCGGGTGCGCAGCATGTTGCGCGCCACGTAGGCCACCACCGCCACGATCAGGCCGCCCGCCGTGTTGATCAGCGCCTCGCTGATGCCGGTGGCGAGCTGCTCGGTGGTGGGGCTGGTGGTCTGGGAGAACACCAGAAACGAGCGCACCATGCCGATGACCGTGCCGAGCAGGCCCAGCAGCGGTCCCACCTGCGCCGCCGTGCCCAGCGCGCTGAGGCCGGCGTACAGCCGCGCATCCTCGGCCAGCACCGCCGCGTTCATGGCCGCCTGGGCCGCTTCCGGCCCCCGGTCGGCGCGGCTCAGGCCGGCGCGCGCGACAACGGCGGCCGGCATCCGGGCGCCGCTGCGGTCCAGTTCGGCCAGGGCCGCCTGCGGCCCGCTCTCGGCCGTGTTGGCGCGCACGCGCTGAATGGTGGCTTCGGCGCTCGCGCCCAGCCGGCCCAGCACCTGAAACCGCAGCACGGCCAGATAGACGACGTAGACCGAGAGGGCCACCAGCACCCACAGCAGGGGACCGGCTGCCGTCAGCAGATTCAGGAGATTCAGCTTCACCCTCTACCGGTATCACGCAGCCGCGTGGCAAGCGTGAAATGAGCGTGTGTGAGCAGGGCTTTCCCCGCCTGGGCGCGCAAGAAGCCGGCGGCCGACAATAGCAGAGTAAATCACTCGACTTTAGGGGCTCAAGCGCCTAAAATGAACCAGTAAGTAGGAACGGTTCTCAACAAGGAGCCGGCCTGAAGTGCATGTCGGGTGCGTGTGAGTGATCTTACCGCGCCCCAGAGGAGCCCAGATGAGCGAACACCAGCCCCACACCCTTGAAATCCGCAACCTGCATGCCACGGTCGGCGACCTGCCGATCCTGAAGGGCATCAACCTGACGGTGCCGCGCGGCGAGCTGCATGCCGTGATGGGGCCGAACGGCAACGGCAAGAGCACGCTGGCCAAGGTGATCGTGGGCGACCCCGAGTACACCGTGACCGAGGGCGAGGTGCTGGTGGACGGCGTGAACATCCTGGAGCTGGAGCCGGACGAGCGCGCCCGCCTGGGGGTGTTCTTGGCCTTCCAGTACCCGGTCGAGATTCCCGGTGTGACCATCGCCAACTTCCTGCGCCTCGCCATGCAGGCCCGCAAGGCCGAGGGCGAGGAGGTCAGCTTCACCGAGTTCTACGGCAAGCTGACCGCCGCCCTCAAGACGCTCGAGTGGGACGAGAGCATCGTGGAGCGCTACCTCAACGAGGGCTTTTCCGGCGGCGAGAAGAAGCGCAACGAGATTCTTCAGATGCTGATGCTCGACCCGCGCTACATCATCATGGACGAGACCGACTCGGGCCTAGACGTGGACGCGCTCAAGATCGTGGCCAAGGGTGTCAACAGCATCCGTGGGCCGGAGCTGGGCGGGCTGATCATCACCCACTACCAGCGCCTGCTGGACTACATCGTGCCGGACAAGGTGCACATCATCGTCAACGGCCGCGTGGTGCAGAGCGGCGGCCCGGAGCTGGCCAAGAAGCTCGACACCCAGGGCTACGACTGGGTCAAGGAACTGGCGGCCGGCGCCTGAACGTGGCCGGGCCGGCCGAGTGCCGGCCCCACGTTGCCCTGCACGGCCCTCTTTCAAGGAGTCACCATGACCGTTAATCCTGAAGCGTCCAACATCAATACCGAGTACGAGTTCGGCTGGAGCAATCCCGAGAACTACGCGATCAAGGCGCCCAAGGGCCTGAGCCGCGAGGTCGTCGAGATGATCTCGAAGGCCAAGGACGAGCCGCAGTGGATGCTGGACTTCCGGCTCAAGGCGCTGGACATCTTCTACGCCAAGCCGATGCCCGAGTGGGGCGCGGACCTCTCGGGCCTGAACCTCGACGAGATCTACTACTACATCAAGCCCGAAGGCTTTAACGCCCGCAGCTGGGACGACGTGCCGGACGACGTGAAGCAGACCTTCGAGCGGCTGGGCATTCCGGAGGCCGAGCGCAAGGCGCTGGCCGGCGTGGGCGCGCAGTACGAGTCCGAGATGGTGTACCACAACCTCAAGGACGAGTGGGAGAAGCTGGGCGTGGTGTTCCTGAGCATCGAGGACGGCCTGAAGCAGTACCCGGACCTGTTCCGCGAGCACTTCGCCACGATCGTGCCGCCGCAGGACAACAAGTTCGCGGCCATCAACAGCGCCGTGTGGTCCGGTGGGTCGTTCGTGTACGTGCCGAAGGGCGTCAAGGTGGACATTCCGCTGCAGACCTACTTCCGCATCAACGCGGAGAGCAGCGGCCAGTTCGAGCGCACCCTGATCATCGTGGATGAAGGCGCCCAGGCGCACTACATCGAGGGCTGCACCGCCCCCACCTACGCCTCCGACAGCTTCCACTCGGGCGTCATCGAGATCGTCGTGAAGGAGGGGGCCCGCTTCCGCTACAGCACCATCCAGAACTGGAGCCACAACGTCTACAACCTCGTGACCCAGCGCGCCGCCGTGTACGGCAACGGCGTGATGGAGTGGGTGGACGGCAACCTCGGCAGCAAGGTCACCATGAAGTACCCGGCCTGCTACCTGATGGAAGAGGGCGCGCGCGGCGAGGTGCTGAGTATCGCCATGGCCGGCCGTGGCCAGCACCAGGACGCCGGCGCCAAGATCGTGCACTTCGCGGCGCACACCAGCGGCACCATCGTCAGCAAGAGCATCAGCAAGGACAGCGGCCGCAGCAGCTACCGCGGCCTGGTCAAGATCTACGAGGGGGCCACCGGCGCCAAGACCAACGTGGAGTGCGACGCCCTGCTGCTGGACGACGAGGCCCGCACCGACACCTACCCCTACATCGAGATCGAGGAGAAGACCGCGCGGGTGGGCCATGAGGCCACCGTGTCCAAGATCAACGACGAGCAGATCCTGTACCTGCAGAGCCGTGGGCTGAGCGAGGACCAGGCCGCCGGGCTGATCGTGCGCGGCTTCATCGAGCCGATCGCCAAGGAACTGCCGCTGGAGTACGCGGTGGAACTGAACCGCCTGATCGAACTGGAGATGGAAGGCAGCGTCGGGTAAGAGAGCCTTCGGGAACTGCCCCTGGGCGGTTCCTGGAGTGTGCTGAAGGGGGGTGGCCACGGCTGCCCCCAACCCTTGCAGGACCTGTCGCCTCATCTCGCTTCTGTTGCGAACTACAAAGGACCGCCTTGAAACTCAACCACATCAATCTGGGTGTCACTGACGTTCCCGCCACCGTGGACCTGTTCCAGCAGCACTTCGGCCTGCGGCCGGCCGGGGAGGGCATGCCCATGAACGACCGCATGGCCTTCCTGCGCGACGATGCCGGATCACTGATCTCGGTGTTCCGCGCCCCGGACGTGACCTACCCCAAGGTGTTCCACATCGGCTTCATGCAGGACACGCCCGAGCAGGTGCGGGCCATGCACGCCCAGCTGACCGGCGCAGGCTTCGAGATTCCCGAGCCGCACGAGAACAACGGCCGGCTGACCTTCTACTTCAACACGCCGGGCGGCTTCGTGCTGGAAGTCGAATCGTTCTTCGGCTGACCGCCTCACCTCTGACTGGAGACCCCATGACCCAACCCTTCACGGAAGACCTGATCACCCAGGCGGGCGGCCCCGAGTGGCTGACCGCCAAGCGCAAGGAGGGCCTGACCCTCTTCAACAGCCTGGACGTGCCGCATGAGGGCGTCGAGGCCTGGAAGTACACCCGCGTGGACGTGGACTTCGCCTCGCTGCGCCCACACGGGAAGCGTGACGTGGTGCAGGACATCACGGCGCTGCCGGCCAGCGTGCAGAAGCGCCTGACCAGCACCGACGTGGGTGCCTACCTGGTGCTGGACGGCCCGGACGTGGTGTACCGCACCGAACTGCCGGCCGAACTGAGCGCGAAGGGCGTGATCTTCACCGACCTGCGCTCAGCGGTGGAGCAGCACGGCGACAAGGTGCAGCAGTACCTGTACAGCGTGGTCCCGGCCGAAGTGCCGGACGACACCACCATCGCCGCGCCCGGCACCACCCCCAGCAAGAGCCCGGACCCCAGCGAGGGCAAGTTCAGCGCGCTGGCAGCGGCGTTGTGGACCAACGGCGCTTTTGTGTACGTGCCGCGCGGTGTGGACGTGGAGCTGCCCCTGGGGTCGTTCCGGGTGATGAGCGAGGCCGGCACCTACACCGCCACCCGCACCCTGGTGGTGGCCGAGGAGAACGCCAGCGTCACCTTCATCGACGAGCAGGACAGCGAGGCGCTGCCCGGCACCTACGCCATCGGCGCGGTGGAACTGGTGCTGAAGCAGGCGGCGCGGGTACGCTACGTCAGCATCCAGAACTGGGGCGAGGGCGTGACGCACATCCAGCGCCAGCGTGGCGACGTGGGCCGTGACGCCACCCTCAACAGCCTGGTGGTCACCATGGGCGGCACGCTCAGCCGCACCGAGATGCAGAGTTACCTGCGCGGCCAGGGCTCCGACAGCGAGATGCTGGCTCTGTACTTCGCCAACAAGGACCAGCACTTCGATCACTACACCCTGCAGCACCATGCCGCCCCCAACGCGCACAGCGACCTGCTGTACAAGGGCGTGGGCGACGACGCCTCGGTGGGCGTGTTCAGCGGCATGATCAAGGTGGATCTGGGCGCCCAGAAGACCGACGCCTACCAGAAGCACCGCACCCTGATGCTGTCGAGCGACGCGCGCAACTACAGCGTGCCGCAGCTGGAGATCAACGCCAACGATGTGCGCTGCAGCCACGGCAGCACCACCGGCCCGGTGGACCAGGAGCAGCTGTTCTTCCTGCGCTCGCGCGGCATTCGTCAGGAGCTGGCCGAGAAGATGCTGGTCACGGCCTTCCTGGAAGACGTCCTGACCCGCGTGCCGCTGCGCAGCGTGGTGGAGTACATCGAGGGCATCATCGCGGAGAAGGTCGGCGCGGCCTGAATCTTTGCAGCTGAACATGGCGACCCGTCCTGAAGAGGCCGGGCCGCTTTTCTTTGGCCTGTCCTGGCGTTCACCGACCCGTCATAGTGAGGGTCAGGGGGAGCGCCGCATGACCAAAAACAGACTGGAAGCGTTCTCGGACGGGGTACTGGCCATCGTCATCACCATCATGGTGCTGGAACTGAGGCGGCCTGAGGGCCACAGCTGGGCGGACCTGCTGCAGCTGTGGCCGGTGCTGCTCAGCTATCTGATCAGTTTCGTGTTTGTGGGCATCTACTGGACCAACCACCATCACCTGATGCATACCGTGCAGCGCGTCAGCGGCGGCGTGTTGTGGGCCAACCTGCACCTGCTGTTCTGGCTGTCGCTGCTGCCGTTCGTCACGGACTGGGCGGGCGAGTCCCACTTCGCGCCGGTGCCGATGATGGTGTACGCCGCCGACGCCCTGCTGTGCGCCCTGGCCTACTCCCTGCTGGTTCGCACCATCATCCGGACTGACCACAACAACCACCTGCTCCAGGACGCCATCGGCAGCGATCTGAAAGGCAACCTCTCGCTGGTGGGGTACGTGGTGGCATTGCTGACACCGCTGCTGGGCCAGGTGGGCGTGATGGTCTCGGGGGGCTGCCTGATCCTGGTGGCCCTGATGTGGCTCATCCCGGACCGCCGCATCGAGCGGGCCATCGAGGGCACCGGCCGCCCCTGAAGGCCCCCTGGTAGGGGTCCTCACCCCCAGGAAGGGGGGCGCGCGGCATGGCACATGAGGAAATGTGTGGGTAAACTGTGAGCTGCTCTGCGGCGGGCTGAGCCATCAGGCCGCCCGCCCGGTGGCCGGGCCATCCGTTCGGAAAGGACGACTTGTTGTCACTCAGCGTGCTGCTTCCTCTGGCGTATGGTCTGCTTCTGGTGATCGTGCTGGCCTTCGCGGCCGGGTTGTTGCTGCAGCCGGACATGCCCAGCCAGCGCCTGAAGGTGCCGCTGCTGCTGGCCGGCGCCGTCAGCACGCTGCTGCTGATGCTGACGCCGTGGGTGCCGCTGCCGGGCGTGCTGATTGACCTGCGCCTGCTGCCGCCGCTGCTGTTGCTGCTGACCTTCGGGCCGCGCTTTTCCCTGCCGGTGCTGGCCTGCGCCGTGCTGGCGCGCCTGATCGTCGGCGGCGCCGGGGTGGTGCCGGAACTGTTGAGCGGAGCGTTCAGCTGGCTGGTGGCGGCGGGCCTGTGGCGAGGGCGCCGCACCCTGCAGCTGGCGTGGTGGGAACCGCTGGTGGTGTTCGGCGCGATGGCGCTGCCGTATGGCCTGATCTCGGCCGACCTGCTGCGCGAGCTGCTGCTGGTGCTGCCCCTGAGCCACGCCCTGGGGCTGGGCGTGGCTGCGGGGGTGTTGCACTCGCGCGCCCAGCTGGTGCGCCTGACCCGCTCGTATCAGGCGCTGGCGCACACCGATCCGCTCACCGGGCTGCTCAACCGGCGTCAATTTCAGCGCGATCTGGAACACCTGCAGCCGCACGATCACCTGATCCTGCTGGACATCGACCACTTCAAGCAGGTCAACGACCGCTACGGCCATGACACCGGCGACCGGGCCATTCAGGCGGTCGGGGCGGTCCTGGAAGCCACGCTGCCACACCGGGGCCGCGCCTACCGCATCGGCGGCGAGGAATTCGCGGTGGTGCTGCCGGGCCGTCCGGACGCGGCGCTGGCCCTGGCGCAGCGCATCTGGCAGGGGGTGCGCCTGACCGTCGTGGTGAGCGGCACCGACGAACATCAGCCTCCGTCGTTGACGTGTTCGCTGGGAGTGGCGCAGGCCGGACAGCGCGGCATCGGGGCCAGCGTGTTCCGCCGGGCCGACTCGGCGCTGTACGCGGCCAAACGCGGTGGCCGGGACCAGATCGTGGTGGCGAGCGCGACGCAGGCTCCGGCACCGTCGCCCAGCGCGCATACCACGCACATCATGATGCCCGACGAGCAGGCTGGGCAGCATACGCTCTGGGCCACCCTGCTCTCGACGCTGGACGATCTGGGCCGCGACGCGGGCCAGATCGAGGGCGAGTGGGACGACCTGCTGAGCTCGGCCGTGATGGCGGTGCCGGGGGCCGAGGCGGGCAGCCTGCTGCTGCTGGAAGATCAGGAGTTCGTGATCCGGGCGCAGCACAACTTCGACGACCGGCTGCTGGGCCAGCGGCTGAGTGTGGCGCAGCAGCGCGCCTGGTATGGCCCCAACCTCAGCGGATATCTGGCGGGCCTGCCCCGGCTGCGCACCGAGCCGCAGCAGCCGGAAGGCAGCCGGATGGTGACGCTGGGCGAAGCGTATGGATTGAGGCGCATTGAGGTCAACCTGTGCGTGCCGGTGGTGGTGGGGCGGGAGGTGGTGGCGCTGCTGAACCTCGACAACTTCTCCAAGGAGAGCGCCTTTGCCCCCGAATCACTCAGCCAGGCGAGCGCCTTTGCGCGCAAGATCGCGGCGCTGCTCCAGGGACGCGAACGCCGTCAGCGCGAGCAGCGGCATCAGCAGGAACTGCAGGCACTGCTCGCGTTGGCGGAAGCTTGGAGCCACGGCCATAGCGTGGAGCAGGTGGCGCGTGCCCTGTGCGAGGCGTTGCTGGTGACGCTCAACGCACATTCGGTGGTGCTGCTCGCCCCGCAGGACGACGCGCTGATGTCGGTCATCTCGCTGGGTCAGGTGCCGATGCCGCAGCACTGCCGGGTGTCGGTCGGCGAGGGGCTGACGGCCCAGACGCTTGGGAGCGGGCAGCCGCAGCGCTACCTCAACGTCCGGTTCACCGGGCAGCGCTACGAGCAGCTGACCTCAGGCGGAGAGGCGGCCCTGATGCTGCCGCTGGACAGCCTGGACGCGTCGCCGGCGCTGGTGGTGGTCCGCCGCCCGGGCGACCGTCCGTTTCAGCTGAGCGAGGAACTGCTCGGCTGGCGGATGATGCAGATGCTGGCCGCGCAGCTGGATCGGCTGGAGCCACTGCCGCGCCGGGTAGATCACCTCACGGCCGAGCTGCTGGCCTGAGGCGCGAAGGGCCTTCAGACCAGTGCTTCGCCGTCCAGAACGGCTCTCAGCGTCTCAATGCTGAGTTCTTCTGCGAGCTGGTCAAGCGCCACCGCGCCGGCCCGCAGCGCCACCACCCGCTGGCCCAGCGAGAGGGCCTCGTCCAGGTTGTGCGTCACGAACAGCACCGTGCTGCCCTGGCGCTGCCACAGTGTCAGCAGCTCCTGGCCCAGGGTGGCGCGGGTGTTCACGTCCAGGGCGCTGAACGGTTCGTCCAGCAGTAGCAGCCGGGGGCGCAGGGCCAGCGCGCGGGCCAGTGAGACCCTCTGGCGCTGCCCACCTGACAGCTCGTGAACCCGGCGGTCGGCGTATCCGTCCAGCCCCACCATCTCCAGGGCCGCCCGCGCTCGCTGCTGGCGCTCGGCGCGCGGCATGCGGCGCGACTCCAGCCCGAACATCACGTTGCCCAGCACCGTGCGCCACGGAAACAGGGCGTGCTCCTGCTGCACCAGCGTCAGCGCCTGATCCGGCCCGCGCAGCACCTGCTGATCCAGCAGGATCTGCCCGGCCTGAGGCTTCAGGAAGCCCGACAGCAGCGAAAGCAGGGTGCTCTTGCCGCTGCCGCTGGGCCCCACCACACACACGAACTCGCCGGCGGCCACACTCAGCTGCAGCGGCCCCACCCCGGCCGGCGCCTGGGTCCGGCTGGCGCCGTAGCGGTACGTCACGTCCTGCAGCGCCAGCGTGGCGCCCTGGCTGCTCATGGTGCGCTCCGTGCTGCGCCGCTCATTGCTGACTTCTACCACACGGGTCATGACTGCACCTCCAGGCCGTGGTCACGGCGGACGCGGGCCTCCAGCGCGCGGATCAACTGATCGAACAGCCCGCCCACCACCCCCACGATCAGAATGGTAGAGATGACCAGCGCGGCGTTGGCGGTGTTGCGTCCAATTTCCAGCAGCTGGCCCAGGCCCGGGTTGGTGGTCAGCAGTTCCGCTCCGATCAGGGCGCGCCACGAGAAGCTCCAGGCGGTTCTCAGGCCGCCCACCAGCGATGGCAGGCTGGCCGGGAACATCACCCGACGTCACCAGCCCCAGGCCGGACGCGCCCAGGGTGCGCCCGGCCACCCGCAGGGCCGGCGGCACGTTGCCGAGCGCGCCCGACACCGCCAGCGCCACCGGAATGAAGCCCTCCAGAATCACCACCGCCAGCACCGCGCGCTCGTTCAGGCCCAGGAACACGATGGCCAGCGGCACGAAGGCGATGGACGGAATGCTCTGAAGCGCCGTCAGGTAGCTGCCCACCGTGTCGCGCAGAATCCGCCACGACGCCAGCGCCAGGCCAGCCAGCGTTCCGAGCGCCACGGCAATCAGGTAGCCGACGGCGACCCGCCGCAGCGAGTTGAGCACCGCCGTCAGCAGCTTGCCGTCGGGCGACTTGCCGAACAGGCCGTACTGGATCTCACTCCAGACGGCCTTCGGTCCCGGCATCACGTAGCTGGGCCACACCTGACGCACGTCGGTCAGGAACCACCACAGCAGCAACAGCAGCAGCAGCCCGCCCAGCTGCAGGGCCAGGGCCCGCACGCGCCGGCCAGCGCCGCCCGGATGGGGGCTGACGCTGGCTGACGTCATTTGCCGCCTGTCTGCAGCGATTTCAACACGCTGAGGTTCACAACCTTGCTCAGATCCGGCACCTCACGGGTGTAGCCTGCTTCCTTGTTCAGGTCGGCGTACTCGCGCAGTGCGTCCTGGTTGAGGTCGGCGGAGATCTGGGTGCGCGACAGTGCGCGCTGCAGCACCAGCGGGGCCACCTTCTGTCCGGTCAGCTTCTCCAGCTGCCGGCTGATGGCCTGCTGGGCCGCCGGTGGGTTCTTCTTGATGAAGGCGACGGCGCTCAGGTGGGCCTTCAGGAAGGCCTTCACCAGTTCCGGGTTGGCGGCCGCGAACTTGGTATTCACGATCACCACGGCGGTCGGGTAGTCGCCGTTCCGCCAGATGGCCTTCTCGTCCAGCACCAGCTTATTGCCCTGCTGCTGCAGCTGCGCCCCCCACGGTTCCGGCACCAGCGCTGCGTCGATCTGACGGCTGGAGAAGGCGGCGGCCACATCGGCAGGTGCCACCGGCACGATGGTGACGGTGCCGCCGTCCGTCTGCGCCTTGAGACCCTGCTCCTTGAGGATGTGCCGCAGGCTGATGTCCTGGGTGTTGCCGAGCGACGGCACCGCCACCCGCTTGCCGGCCAGATCCTTGAAGCTGGCAATGCTCACGTCCTTGCGGGCGATCAGCACCGCGCCGGCATTCGAGGCGCCCGCGATGATCTGGACCGGCAGGCCACGCGCGGCGGCGTTGATGGCCGGTCCTGGCCCGATGTACCCGATGTCGATCTGCCCGGCAGCGAAGGCTTCTGACAGCTGGGTGCCCGACACGAAGTCGCGTGTCTGCAGCGTGACCTTCCCGAAAGCCTTCTGGAAGTCGCCCCGGTCCAGCGCCACCAGCGCGGGGGCGTGGGTCAGGTTGGGAAAGTAGCCGATGCGGATGGTGGTGGCCTGCTGCGCCTGGGTCAGGCCCAGGCTGAGCAGCACGGCGGCGGTCAGGAGGTGTGTGCGATTGGTCATGGGAGCCTCAGGGGTGGGGCAACAGCAAGGCAGGATGTAGCAGGATGCCTTAAATGTTGGGGGGTGCAGGGGACGCTTGGTCTTCAGACAGCTGAAGGCCGCTTCAAGAAACGTTCAGCGGCGATAGCCCTCGCGCAGCACCTCAGCCACCTCGGGCCGGGTGAACTCGGCGGGCAGCGCCTCGCCGGCCCGCAGCAGCTCGCGCACCTTGGTGCCGCTCAGCACCAGGTGGTGCGAGCCGTCGTGCGGGCAGGTGCGGGGGCTGACCAGCTGCCCGCAGGTCTTGCAGTAGAAGGTGTGCTCGAACTTCAGGATCTGGATGCCCAGTTCCTGCGCCGTGAAGTGCGAGAAGATCTCCTGCGCCTCGTAGGTGCCGTAGTAGCTGCCCACCCCGGCGTGGTCGCGGCCCACGATGAAGTGGGTGGCGCCGTAGTTGCGCCTGGACAGCGCGTGCAGGATGGCCTCTCGCGGACCGGCGTAGCGCATGGCCGCCGGGTACACGCTCAGCAGGGTGCGCTCACGCGGGTAGTAGCGCTCCAGCAGCACCTCGTAGGCCTTCACGCGCACGTCGGCCGGCACGTCGTCGCCCTTGGTGGTGCCCACCAGCGGGTGCAGCAGCAGGCCGTCCACCAGCTCCAGCGCCACCTTCTGCAGGTACTCGTGGGCGCGGTGGATCGGGTTGCGGGTCTGGAAGGCCACGGTGCTGCGCCAGCCGCGCGCCTCGATCACCTCGCGCACCTCGGCGGGCGTGCGGTGGTGCGCCGGGAAGTTGCCCCGGGGCACCTGATACAGCGTGATGGCGCCGGCCACGTACACCTCGCCGGAGCTGTACAGCGCGGCCACGCCCGGGTGCGCCACGTCCTCGGTCCGGTACACTTCGCGGGCTTCCCAGCGCTTGTCCGGGGTGTAGGTCTCGCTGACCTCGATGAAGCCGACCGGCTCACCCTGCCGGGTCAGGGCCACCACACCGCGCGCCTTGGCCGCTTCCTCGCTGCTGACCGCCAGCGTGATGGGAATGCTCCAGGGGGTGCCGTCGGCGAGGCGCATGCGCTCGACCACCGAGCGGTAGTCGGCCTCACCCAGGAAGCCGGTCAGTGGGGAATACGCGCCGCTGGCGAGCATCTCCAGGTCGGCGTAGCTGCGGTCGCTGAGTTCCAGGGCGGGCCGGCCCTGCAGTTCGCCCGGCTGGGCGCTGCGGACCCGGTTGACCAGGGTGCCGCCGAGAGGGGTGGGGAGCGTCAGGGGATGATGGGTCAGGATGGTCATTCGGGATCCTCTCGAGGAAAGCTTCAATTGATGGTTCAGGTCAACTAATCCGGCAAAAAAAATGTGTTAGAGCCGCTGCTCGCCGGCCCACAGGCCACATTCGGTCTTGCCCTGCCCGGCCCAGCGGCCGGCACGGGCATCCTCTCCCGGCCGCACCGCACGGGTACAGGGCCAGCAGCCGATGCTCAGGAAACCGTCGAAGTACAGCGGGTTGACCGGCAGATCATGGGCGGTGGCGTAGACCTCCAGCTGCTCGCGGGTCCAGTAGGCCAGCGGATTGATCTTGCGCCGGGCGCCGTCTTCCACGAAGGGGATGTCCGCGCGGGTGCTGGCCTGATCTCGGCTGCGGGCGTTCAGCAGAGCCGAAGGGTTGCGGCTCTTCAGGTGGCGCTGCAGCGGCTCCACCTTGCGCGCCGCGCAGCAGGCGTCCGGGTTGGTGGCGTACAGGCCGTCCGGGGTCTGGCCGTCGTCAGGGCTGGCCCCGGCGTTCAGCGTCACGAAGTTCAGCTGCGGGTAGCGCTCCGCGAGGCGGTCACGGGTGGCGAGCGTCTCCGGGAAGTGATAGCCGGTATCCACAAACAGCACGTCGCCGGTGTAGCCGGCCCGCGCCGCGAGGTCCAGCAGCACCACGCCGTTCAGGTTGAAGGCGCTCGGCATCACCAGATCCGGGTGCGCCTGCAGGGCCCAGCCGATCACCTCCAGCGGATCGGTGTCCGGCCCGAAGGCCGGCACCGACGCGCTCACCTCAGGCGTAAGCAGCGTCACGGCCCACCTCCGAGGTGGCGAGCGCCAGCACCTGCTCCAGGCAGGCCTCGATGCTCTGCTGGTCGGTGCGCAGGTGCAGGGCGGGGGAGAGCGGGGCCTCGTAGGGGTCCGAGACGCCGGTGAAATGCGGAATCTCACCGGCCAGGGCGCGCAGGTACAGACCCTTCACGTCGCGCTCCGTGACCACCGAGAGCGGCGCGTCCACGAAGATCTCCGAGGCGTTCGGCAGCTCACTCAGCACCGCGTCACGGGTGTCGCGGTACGGAGAGATGGCGCTCACCAGCACCGTCACCCCGTGGCGGGCCAGCAGCCCAGCCACGAAGGCGATGCGCCGCACGTTGGTGTCGCGGTCGGCCTTGGAGAAGCCCAGGCCCTTGCTCAGGTTTTCGCGCACGGCGTCGCCGTCCAGCAGCTCCACCCGTTCACCACGCCGCTCCAGCTCCCGGTAGAGGGCGCTCGCCAGGGTGCTCTTGCCGGCGCCTGACAGGCCGGTGAACCACAGCACCCGGCCTTCCGCAGCCCGGCTCACACGCCCACCGGCTGCTTGTCGGGGTTCAGGACGGCGTCCGGCAGGAAGCGTTCGGCGCCGACGCGGTCGGCGAACTGCACGAAGGTCTCGTCCGGCAGGCCCTGGGTTTCGTAGTCGCGCAGCACCGAGGCGGTGTAGCGGTCCAGGTCCTTGGCCAGCACCACGCCCTTGAGCTTGGTGCCCAGGCGCTGCGCCGCACCGATGCCGCCCGCCAGATGCACCTGGTAGGCTTCCTCTTCCACGCCCTCGGCGTTCTTGCGCAGCGAGCCCATGAAGCCCAGGTCCGCCACCTGATAGCGGGTGCAGGCGTTGCTGCAGCCGGTCAGATTGATGGTGACGGGCAGCTGCGGCAGGGCCAGTCCACCGGCCTCCAGGTGATCGATCAGGTTGGCGGTGCGCTCCTTGGTTTCCGTCAGCGCCAATCGGCAGAACTGCGTGCCGGTGCAGGCGATGGTGGTGCCGCGCATGCCGGTGTCGGGCGCGAGGTCCAGCGCCTGCAGCTCCAGGCTCAGCGCCTCCGGCTGCTGCACGTTCGGAATCAGGATGTTCTGGAAGGGGGTGTTGCGCAGCTCGCCGCTGCCGTAGCGGTCGGCGAGGTCGGCCAGGGCGCGGGCCTTGTCCGGGTTGATGCGCCCTACCGTGGTGGCCACCACCACGTAATAGCCGCCACCCTTCTGCGGGTGCACGCCCAGCACGTCGTTGCCGCCGAAGCGAGCCACCGGCGCCTGCGGCCCGTCGGTGAGCGGGCGCTTCAGGTACTCGGTCTCCACGATCTGACGGAAGCCGGCCGCGCCCAGATCCTTGATCAGGTACTTCAGGCGGCTCTTCTTGCGGTTCTGACGGTAGCCGTGGTCGCGGTAGGCGCCGGCGATGGCCATGGCCACCTCCACCACCTCTTCCGGGCGCACGAACACGCCCAGGCGCTCGGCCAGGTGCGCGACCGCACCCAGACCGCCGCCCACCCACACGTCGAAGCCGACTTCGCCGTTCACCTCATGGGCCAGGAAGCCGATGTCGTTGATCAGGTGAATGCCTTCCAGCTCCGGCGATCCGGTGATGCTGATTTTGAACTTGCGCGGCAGGTCGCCAAAGTCCGGGTTGCCGCTCAGCTCACGGTCCAGCTGGTGCGCCAGCGGCGCCACGTCCAGCACTTCGCGGGCGTCCAGGCCGGCCAGCGGGCTGGCGATCACAGCACGCACGGTGTCGCCGCAGGCGCCGCGCGTGTGCAGCCTGATCTGCTCCAGGCGGCTGAAGATGGTAGGCACGTCGCGGATGGTCAGCCAGTGAAACTGGAAGGCCTGCCGGTCCGAGACGTCCAGCGTGCCGCGCGCGTAATCGTCGCTGATGCTGGCGATCTCGCGCAGAGCGTCACTGCTGTAGGTGGCGCCGGGTACCTTGACGCGCATCATCAGGAAGCCGTCCTCCTGGGGGCGCTGCGGGTACACGCCGTACCACTTGAGCATATCGATCCACTCCGGGTCGATGACGCCCTCGCGCGCGTACACGTGAATATCGTCAATGATGTCAAACGGCGGCTTCTCTTTTTTCAGGCGTTCGATGTCGCTCATGGAATCTCCGGGTTGGGGCGGTGAAGGGCTCACCGGGAATGGTTCAGTGGGTCAGACGGTACTGCAGCAGGCGCCACTGGAAATACAGCAGGCAGCCGACACAGATGCGGGTGGTGAGGTTGAGCAGGGCCAGTATAATGACCAGCAGCCCCAGGCCGGCGCTCAGCAGGGGCAGACCCGCCAGCCCGCTCAGGGCACTGAGCAGCAGCACGCTGCCGCCAATCCCCTGGGCGAATTGGTGCGCCTGAGGCGCCTCGTCCACTACCTGAGGCCGCAGCCCCAACACCGGACCAAGCGCGCGGTAGGCGGCTTTGAGAGGACTGTGGACGGGCCAGGCGGCACCGATCAGCATCGCCAGACCCAGCAGTCCGCTCAACCAGGGCATGCGCAGCGCCAGGGCCAGGGCCGTAAGCGTCACCACGCTGATCTGGTTGAATTTGAGGGCGCTCAGATCCGTCTTCATGCCGTTCCTCCAATACCTGACAAGAAAGGTACCTCATCTAGCTGACAAATTCCATCAACTTGTCTGTGCTTCTGTAAGGATGCCGGTGCGGTCGCTACCTTGACTGCACCTTTAATGTCCAGCGACCGTAGCGGGGGACACTCAACGTGTCCGAAAAATAAAAACACCTTCTCATCAGCCGTCTTTGGGCTTCTGCGACAGTGCAGGACAGGTTCCAATTGCGGCTTTGGCGGTCAGGAATTCCCCCGTCGGGGGGTATAGGCTCACGGTCCTCATCGCCCGTCGCAACGAATCTTTTACGGTGGGCGCGCGAGGATAATCCCGTCAACCGAAACACGAAGGTCACCACTCACGTTCGGTTCGTCATGCTCACACGTCGCTCTCTCATTTCTGGAAAGGTTGAGGTTTCCCCATGACTATCTCCCGTACCGTGCGTTTTGCTGTTCCCGCTGCTGCTGCACTCTCGATGGTCCTGATGTCCTGCGGAGGCGGCACGACTGTGCCTACTGCCACCGTCACCAGCGTGACCGTCACCGCCCCTGCCGCAAGCATCGCAGTCGGTGAGACCACTCAGGCCACCGCCACCGTTGTTGGCACCGGCACGCCGGCCCAGACCGTCACCTGGAGCTCGAACAACGATGCAGTTGCCACGGTCAGCGACACCGGCTTAATCACCGGCGTGTCGGCCGGCACCGCCACCATCACCGCCACCTCGAAAGTGGATACCAAGCAGAGCGGCACGTTTGACGTGACCGTGACTGCCGGGAACACTGGCGGCGGCCCCTTCACCCCGGTGAAGATCAGCTTCCGTCCGGCTACTGCCGCCGTGACCACCAGCCCCACAACTCCGCTGCCTGCCGGCTACGTCGCCAACACAGGCGCGGCCTTCGACGGCACGTCCGGTTGGGTCAAGGAAACCGACCTGCCCGCCATGACGCCGCTGAGCCTGGTGAACAACACCCGCGACAACCTCAACCGGTACGGCCTGAACAATGCTGCCGATCAGCGCTTCAACACGCAGATCAACATGCAGTGCGGGGGCTGCACCGTGGGAAGCCCGGAGAAGCAGTCGGCTGCGTTTGAATACAAGGTGCCTAACGGCAAGTACAACGTGACTGTGGGTGTGGGCGATCTCAAGAACGTCGACAGTGTTGATGTCATCAACGTTGAAGGTACGCAGGTTGTGAAGTTCACCCCGAGCACGACGGCTGGCAACTTCAAGGCGTCGGCGGTTGTGGCGGTGACCGTCACCGACAATTTCCTGACGATCGATGCCAAGGGTGGCACCAACACCAAGCTGAACTTCCTGACCATCGACGCCGTTCAGTAAAACAGCACACCATAGGGCCCCACTGGAAACAGTGGGGCCCTATCTTGCGGCTTACTGAAATTTTACTTGAACGGAAACAGGCCTCTGCGTAGCGCTCGGATTCTAGCCACTCTCCTTATTGCCTCCTAATGCGTAATTTCCCCGCAACGAAATATTTACGCTCCCTCATGCATCCTAAATTCGTCATCACCGGATGTACATCTCACCCATAAGTTGTTCCCCACGTTCGCCTTCTGCCCCTCGGAAAGGTCCAGGTCTTCCCATGTCCAACCATCCTGTTGCCCGTCTTCTCCTTCCCTCGACCTTGATTGCCTGCCTCTCGTTGGGCCTGATGGCCTGCGGAAACACGCCCACGCCTACTAATGTGGTGGCGGTGCAGAGCGTGGACATTACCCTGGAGGGCAACGTGGTGGTGCTGGGCGGCACCCTGAAGGCTAATGCCCGCGTGAACGGAGTGGCGGGCGGCCAGCAGCCCGCGCAGACGGTGCTGTGGAGCAGCAGCGACGACAACATCGCTTCGGTGAACAGCAATGGCCTGATCACTGCTCATGCCGTCGGTACCGTGACCATTACGGCCACCTCGACGGTCCCCGGCTACACCAGCAAGTCGGCGCAGGCGACCGTGACGGTCAGTGCGGTGGCCCCCACTGTGTTCCGCTTCAGCTTCCGGCCCGCTACCTCGAACGACATTACGCCGCCCGGGTACACCCCGGAGAACGGTCTGGCCTACAGCGCCGCTCGTGGTTACGGCTGGGTCACGGAAGCCACCGCTCGCACCCCCACCCCCACCCCGCTGGACATCTCGGTGAACGCCCGCAACCGTCGCGGCAATCCCGGCGTGGCGGTCGGGCTAGAGGAGCGTCAGTACGCCCTCATTCACCTGCAGTGCGCCAGCATCTGCCGTGATCCGAAGGTGTCGGCCAGCGCCGCCTGGGAGTACAAGGTGCCGAACGGCAATTACACCGTGACGGTGGGTGTCGGCGACGCCGATACCAGCACCTTCACCTCCGGACCTAGCGAGCATGTGATCAACGTGGAAGGCAAGGCGCTGATCAACAAGTTCGTGCCGTCCAAGGAGAACCTGTTCCGCGAGGCGACCACTACCGTCGAGGTCTCGGACGGCCTGCTGACCATCGATGCGGTGGGCGGCACCAACACCAAGATCAACTACGTGATCATCTCCGTTGTGAAGTAAGGCGGCACATAGAGGCGGGCGTCCCGGATCTGGGACGTCCGCCTCTCTGCGTGCTAGACGTTGGGCCGCAGGAGATGTTCCAGGCAGTGGTGATAGCTGACGCCCGCCTGGGCATCCTGCACCAGATCATTCACGCTGAACTCCTGAAGCACCGCGAGCATCGCGTCGCGCATCCGTACGTACACCGTGTTGCGGGCGTGACAGCGTTCTTCCTCAGCACAGTGCTCACGCCAGTTGAGCGAGATACAGCTGAGCGGCGCTACCGGCCCGTCCACCGCGCGCACCACCTCGCACAGGCTGATCAGCTGAGGTTTGCGGGCCAGCGCGTAGCCGCCCCCGATGCCCTTCTTGCTGCGAATCACGCCCTTGGCGCTCAGGGCCGCCAGGATCCGGACCAGGTAGGGCCGGGCGATGCCGGTGTGTTCGCTGATGTCATCGCTGGAGATCCAGCGGGCCGCGTCCTGCGTTCCCAGGTATCCCAGCGCCTGGAAGGCATAGATGTCCGTGGTGGAGAGGCGCATGGCTCAGTGTACCGCCGCCCGCGCCGCTTCAGGACCAGCGCTGCTGCAGGTACGCCAGCGCCACCGGATCCACCTGCCCGCCCGCCACCCAGCGCTCCTCCAGATTCTCGGTGCCGTACAGTGCCCACAGCGCGGCCTCGGTGGCCTGGTCCCAGGGGCCGTCCGGCAGCTCCGGCACGTACCCCTGCCGCACCAGCTCGGCGCGCAGCCACCCGAGTTCCTCCGCACTTAGGAGCCGGGTCTGCTCCGGCCGCCCGAACAGCAGGTCGAAGGTGTCCAGCAGCCGCGCCAGTTCCTGCACCGGCTGCGGATGGTCGTCGGCGCGCAGGTTGACCCAGTCGTCGCTCAGGCCGCCGTACCCGCGTCCCGGTCCCACCACCAGCAGCGCGGCCGACTGCCGGCCACGCCGGTCGCCGCCGGCCGCGTCACCCGCGAGCAGGGCGGCCAGCAGCCGACGGGGCAGCGGCAGGGCGGCTTCCTTGTCCCAGGCGGACAGCATCGCGTCCACCACCTCCGGCCCGGTCAGGATGTTGCCCTGCACCGCCACGTCCGGGCGGGCCATCCCACCGGCCCAGGCGTGACAGCCGCTGCCGGTGTGGGTGGCGCTGTCCCCGCTGGCACTGACCAGTCCGAACTGCCGCTGCTCGATCTGCCCATCCTGCTGCCGGAAGAGCGCCATGACCTCGGCCGCCGCGTATCCCTCGGAGAGCAGGCGCAGGCCGTCCGGTCCAAACTTCGGGTTCACGTAACTCTGGGTGGCCACCGCGCCCACCCCGCTGCGGGCGTACGGCACCAGCGCGCCCACCGCCAGGAATTTGCTGGCCACCGCCACGCCCAGGTCACCGGTCCGGGCGTCGCGCCCCACGATCGAGAAGGTCATGCCTGAGAGTGTAAGCCGCCCTCGGCTGCCTCGTCGCGGCGCATCACGCTCACCCACAGCTGTTCCCGGGCTTCAAAGCCCAGGCTGGCGTAGGTGGCCTGGGCCGCCGTGTTGTCGCGGTTCACGTGCAGGAAGGGCCGCTGCCCAGCCGCACGGGTATGCGCGGCCACCTGCGACACCAGCGTGCGGGCCAGCCCCTGACGGCGATAGTCCGGGTGGGTGCAGACGGCGCTGATCTCACGGGCCCCCTCCAGACGGGCCCGCTCGCCGGTCATGGCTGCCAGCAGGGGGCCGTCCGGGTGCCGCTCGTCCCAGAGGCCCAGATACAGGCCCAGTTCCACCGTCTGGGGCCGGAAGGGGCCCGGCCGGGTCAGCTGCACCAGCGCCAGGATGGCCGGAACGTCCGCCTCACCCAGCGGGCGCACGGTGAACCCGGCGGGGGTCGGCAGGGGAGCCTGGGCCTGCAGCTGCACCATCTGGATCGGGTCGCCCTGGCCCACCCGGGTCCAGCCGGCCGGGGCGTCCAGCAGGGTCGGGCCGAACAGGGCCACCGTGTCGCCCGGAGGAGTCAGCGTGGTCAGGTCGGCCCAGGCCGCGGGCGTGTTGGCCTCCAGTCCGGCCATCGGGGCGAACTGGGGCTCGTAGCGGGCCGCCTGCCCACCGCTGCGGCTGTAGGGCCGCTGGGGGCCGGTCAGGGCGTGCCAGAACGGATTGTCCAGCGGATTCACGCCAGCCGCTCCCGCTGGTGCGGTGCGTCCCAGTCGGTCAGCGGTCCCAGCGGCACGATGCCGGTGGGGTCCAGCTTCGGGTGCGTCAGGTAGTAGTGACGCTTGATGTGATCGAAGTTCACCGTTTCCCGGAAAGCGGGCCGCTGATACAGGTCGCGGGCATAGCCCCACAGGTTCGGGTAGTCCACCAGCCTACGCAGGTTGCACTTGAAGTGGCCCACATATACCGCGTCGAACCGCACCAGCGTGGTGAACAGCCGGATGTCGGCCTCGGTCAGCTGCCCGCCCACCAGGTAGCGCCGCGTAGCCAGATGCTGCTCCAGCGCATCCAGCCGGGCGAAGAGCGTGGTGACGGCCTCGTCGTACCGCGCCTGGTTGGCCGCGAAGCCCGCCCGGTAGACCCCGTTGTTCACCTCCTCGTAGATCACGGCATTGAGGGCGTCGATCTCTGGGCGCAGCGCTTCCGGGTACAGGTCCGGGGCGCCGGGCCGCTGAAAGGCCGTGAACTCGGTCTCGAAGTCCAGCGTGATGTCCGGGTAGTTGTTGGTCACGAGCTGCCCGGTCTGCGTGTCCCAGATGCACGGCACGGTGTAGCGGCCCTGATAGTTCGGGTCCGAGCGCAGGTACGCTTCCGACAGGAACTGAAAGCCGCCCACCGTGTCCGGGCCGTGGCCGTCGCCCGGGCGCAGCGCCCAGCCGCGCTCGTCGCGCACCGGGTCCACCACCGCCAGCGAGATGGCGTCCTGCAGGCCCAGCAGTTCCCGCACGATCACGGCGCGGTGGGCCCACGGGCAGGCCAGCGACACGTACAGCCGGTAACGACCGGCCTCGGCCGGGAAGGGGGTGGAACCGTCGCGGCTGAAGCGGCCCCGGAAGGTGTACGGCTGCCGCACGAACGCGCCGCTGGCACTGGTTTCGGCCGGAAACTGGCTGGTCATGGATGCAGTCTAGACGCTGGCCCGGTCCAGCCGCGCCTGGACGCTGGCGGCATACACCTCGGCCGCGCCCGTCTGGACCGCCTCCAGGATCAGGCCGGCGGCGTACTCCGGTGGGTCACCCTGGCGATAGCTGCCGGCCCGCTCGGGGGTGGCCGACACCGAGTTGCGGCCGAAGTCGGTGTCGGTCATGCCCGGATGCACCACGCTCACCACGATGCCGTCCGGGGCGAGTTCAGCGCGGGCCACCAGCGAGAGGTTGTTCAGGGCGTGCTTGCTCGACGAGTACGGGGCGAGCCCGGGAATCAGCATCTTGGTGGTGCCGGAGCTGACATTCACGATGGCGCCGCCCCCCTGCTGCCGCATCAGCGGAATGGCCGCCTGCATGGCGTTCAGCACGCTGACCACGTTCAGGTCCAGCAGCTGGCGGTAATCCTCCAGGCTGGCCTGCTCCACCGGCACATGCATGCCGCGCCCGGCGTTGTTGACCAGCACGTCCAGCTGTCCGTAATGACGGTGGGTGCCCGTCACCATCCGGCGCACCGCCGCGTCGTCGAGCATGTCGGTGGGCACCGCCAGGGCGCCCGGCAGTTCCTCGGCCAGCGCCTGCAGCCGCTCCGCAGATCGGGCGGCCAGCGCCACCCGGGCGCCCTGGGCAGCAAACAGCCGCGCGGCGGCCAGCCCGATTCCACCGGACGCCCCAGTGATCAGCACGACTTTTCCAGAGAGATTCATGCTCCGTATTGTGAAGTTCTGGCATGAAGTTCCGGCACCGCTCCGCTCAAGGACAAGCCGGGGCGGCCCCGCTACACCAGGCTGCGCGGGCGGAAACTCACTGCCTCGGCCAGATGAGCCTCGTTGATGTCCGGCTGCCCCGCGAGGTCCGCGATGGTGCGGGCCACCCGCAGCACCCGGTCGTAGCCGCGCCCGGTCAGGGCCAGCTGCCGGGCGGCGGCACGAATAAAGGCGTCGGGTCCGGCTGCCAGCGGCGCGTGCTGCCGCAGCGCCTGACCGGCCAGCAGCCCGTTGCGTTCTCCCTGCCGTTGCAGCATCGTCTCGCGGGCCGCCTGCAGCCGTGATCGCACCACGGCGCTCGGTTCGCTCGGCTGGGCGCGGCTCAGCTCGTCCACCGTCAGGCGCGGCACCCGCATCACCAGATCGATGCGGTCCAGCAGCGGGCCGGAGATGCGCGACGCGTACCGTGTTCGCTCGGCGGGCGTGCAGGTACAGGGCCGTTCCGGGTCACCCAAGTGGCCACAAGGACACGGATTCATCGCGGCGATCAGCTGGAACTGGGCCGGGTAACGCACGGTGGCCCGCGCCCGGGAGATGGTCAGCTGCCCGTCCTCCAGCGGCTGACGCAGCATCTCCAGCGACCGGCGGTCGAATTCCGGAAACTCGTCCAGGAACAGCACGCCCCGGTGGGCCAGCGACACCTCGCCGGGGCGCGGAATGCTGCCGCCCCCGATCAGTCCGGCATCCGAGACCGTGTGGTGCGGCGCCCGGTACGGTGGGGTCCGCACCAGTCCGCTGCGCGGCGTCAGCAGGCCGGCAGCACTGTGGATGCGCGTCACCTCCAGCGCCTCGGCCCGCGTAAGGCGTGGCAGCAGGCCGGGAGCGCGGCGGGCCAGCATGGTCTTCCCGCTGCCGGGTGACCCGATCAGCAGCAGGTTGTGGCCGCCCGCCAGCGCGATTTCCAGGGCGCGCTTGGCCTGGGCCTGCCCCTTGATGTCGGCCAGGTCCGGCAGCAGCTCCTGGGTGTCGTCCGGCGGGTCCGGGGGAGTAGGGGAGAGTAGCACCTCCCCGTTCAGGTGCTGCACCGCCGCGCGCAGGCTGGCCGGGCCGTACACCGTCACCTCGTCAATCAGTGCGGCCTCCGGGGCCGAGAGCTCCGGCAGCAGCACCGCGCGCTGCCGCTCGGCCGCCAGCAGGGCCAGGTTCACGGCGCCTGCCACCGCCCGCAGCGAGCCGTCCAGCGCCAGTTCTCCGGCCACCAGCAGCCCGTGCAGCTGCGCGGCCGGCAGCAGCTCCTGGGCCGCCAGTACGCCCAGCGCAATCGGCAGGTCGTACAGCGGGCCTTCCTTCCTCAGATCGGCGGGCGCCAGATTGACCGTGATGCGGGCGGCCGGAAACGGGTACCCGCTGTTGCGGATGGCTGCGCGGACCCGCTCCCTCGATTCGCTGATCGCCTGATCCGGCAGGCCCACGATGGTGAAGGCCGGCAGGCCCGGAGACACGTCCACCTCCACGTCCACCACGGCCGCGTCCACGCCGATCAGGGCCACACTCCTCACGGTGGCGAGCATTCAGCGGGTTCCGGCAACACGGACAGGAGGGCAGGCGGCAGCAGTCACGTGGCGATGCTAGCAGGGAAGCGGACGCGTCTGCCCTGCAGATGCCGCTCGCGGGCCGAGGCGCCCACATTCAGACAGCGTTCGGAAAGTGGCGCCGGACGCCAGTGGCCTGCCGGGAGCGGTCTAGGCTGAACCGGTACCGAAGGGAGCACACCATGACACAGAGCGACAAGCACGAACAGGACCATCTGGATCAGGGCGACGTCTCCGTGGACAACGAGGATCTGTCCAGCCAGGAGGCGCAGAAGATCGGCACCCATCCGGGTCCCGGCACCCATCAGGAACCGGGCAGCAAATCGGACTCGGACACCGAGATCTTTGACGATGGCGTCCGCAGCGGCGCCGACCCGGACGCGATCTACCCGGACCTGCCGGGCAGCTGAAACCCTGAAGAAAAGCGGCGCACCCAGATGCAAGGGTGCGCCGCTGTGTTGTGCCCTGGCTCAGGTGGCGCTCTTGCGGCGCCGGCGCAGAACCTCCAGGCCCACCGGAATCAGGGACGCCACCAGCACCACCGCGATCACCACCAGGATGTACTTGTCCAGAATGTCCTTGGGAATGACCTTGCCCAGCAGAAAGCCCGCGAGCGGCACCGACACGCTCCACAGCACGGCCCCCACCGCGTTGTAGATGGTGAACAGCCGGAAATCCACGCCCACCGTGCCGGCCAGGGTGGGCACCAGGGTGCGGATCACCGGGATGAAGCGCGACAGCACCAGCGTCTGGTTGCCGTGCCGCGCGAAGAACTCCCGGGCCTGCACCACGTACTCCGGCTTGAGGAAGCGCACCCGCGCGAAGACCCCGGCCCCGAACCGCCGCCCGATCCAGTAGCCGGCGGTGTTGCCCACAAAGGCGGCCACCGCGCACACCAGCATCACCAGCAGCAGGTTCAGGTCGCCGTTGGCGGCAAACAGGCCGGCGGCGATCAGCAGGCTGTCGCCCGGAAGGAAGAACCCCAGCAGCAGGCCGGTCTCGGCAAACACGATGCCGGCCATGCCGACATAGGAGAAGGTCTTGATCAGGTAGTCGGGGTCCAGGGAGAAGGCCATGTGAGGGCAGTGTATAGGGGCGGTGGTACAGACCGGGTATAGCTCCATGAGAGCCGCGGACGTGGGCCGGGTCAGTCCACCACGTGAAAGCCCAGCCGGTCCGCCTGTTCCACGAAGAAGTTGACGTTCTCGGTGAGCGTCTGCGCGCCCAGGCTCTTGCGCTCGTGCTCGCCGGTGGCCGCGATGATCAGCGTCTCAGCCAGACACGCCGGCACCGCGCCCTCCCCGAAGTGCAGGTTCACCTGCGTCTGCATCCGGCCCGGCGGGCGCACCACGCCGCCGGGAATGATCCGCACGCCCGGCACCGCCCGCACCGAATCGTCCACGTCTGCGGGACGGCCCTCGTCGAAGATCCAGGTGCCCGGCTTCACGTGCTGCGGGAAAATCACCGGGTCCGGGTCGCTGGTGGCCGTGAAGATCAGGTCGGCCTCCCGCAGGGCACCGTAGTCGGTGGTGGTGATGATCTCGGTGTCCTTGTTGGCGCGGCGCAGGGTGTTGGCGCTGCGCTCCAGCCGTTCCAGGTCGCGGCCCAGCATGATCACCCGCCGGACCTGCGGCGCGATGGTGCGGGCAATCCCGAAGGCCACCACCCCGTTGGCGCCCACCACGGCGGCGGTGGCCTGCTTCAGGTCGCGGCCCTCCGCCTGAAAGTGCTGCAGGATGCCGGGAATGGCGGCCTTGATGGTGCCGGAGGTGTACGCCCCGCCGTTGGTGACGGTGATGCCCGGCACCGCCGCCTGCACGTCGATGCCCTTGTTGCCCACCACGCTCCAGAAGGCCCCCAGCCCGAACACCGAGGCGCCGAGTTCCTGCGCCAACCGCGCTCCCTCCACCGCCCGGCGGGTGGCCAGCTCCGGGTTGTCGCGGAACACTTCCGGCAGCAGCGGGCTGCTCAGCAGGTAGGCGCGCACCTCCTTGCCGCCGGTGGTGCGGATGCCGCTCAGCTCACCCACCTTCATCGGACGGATGCTCTCGGCCATCTGGCGCACCGTCTGTTCGCGGATCACGCCGCGCTGCACCAGCGGACGCATCCACGAGAAGCGCCGGCTCTGCCAGAAGTCCTGCAGGTCCAGCGGGTGAATCATGAAGGCGGCCACCACCACGTCGTCACGCTTGCCGGTCACCGGCACGTCCTGACCGATGCGCGGCTCGGTGCCGTCCAGCACCCGCCCGATGTTCTCCTTGAAGCGCCACGCCGCGCTCAGCAGCAGCGCCAGGGCGGCCAGCTTGGCCGCCACGCCCAGGCCGCTCAGCCCGATCAGCAGCGCGAAGACCGCCAGACCCGCCAGCGTCGCCACGCTCACGAAGCCGCCCAGGCCCAGCACGCCCGCGTACACCACCAGCGGCAGCACCGTGTACCAGTAGTTCAGGTGGGCCGCCACGCTCAGCCCGGCCAGCACCCCCAGCAGCACCAGGTTGCCGCGTCCACGCGGGGCGGTGGCCCCGTACAGCCGGGCGGGCGGGTTCAGGTGACCCAGGTAGGCGGCCAGCCCGGCCAGCACGCTCAGCTCCGGGCCGCTGCCGCTCACGCCGCTCAGGCTGGAGGTCATCAGGACGGCCAGGAAGCCCTTGGCGGCGTCCAGGGCCGCGCTCAGCAGCGCCGGCCCCGGTCCGACGCGGCGCAGGACATTCTCGACGCCCAGGTTGTAGGCGCTGTTGACACGGGTATCCAGCCCCAGCCGCGCCAGCAGCAGGTGGCCCAGCGGCAGGCTGCCCACCAGAAAGGCGAGCGCCAGCAGCACGATGGAAAGAAAGAGCATGCGGGCATTGTAGCGGCGCAGACCCGTGATCTACCCTGAGGCATGACACGCTGGGCCGGACCCCTGGGAGAGCACCTGCATGGCGCCGCGCTGGAGCGAGGCCTGATCGGTGCCGAAGAACGGCTCACGCCGGAGCTGGCGTTCCGGCTGGTGCGAGACATGCCGTATGCCCGCGCCGACACCCATGAGCCGGCCGGCATCATCGGCGGGTGGCGCGGCACCTGCTCCACCAAACATGAGCTGCTTCAGGCGCTGCTGCTCGAGTGGGGGCTGCAGAGCCGCCTGATCGCGTGTACCCAGCTGATCCGCCTGCCGCCCGGCGCCGACATGGACCCGGAACTGAAGGCGCTGGCGGCGGGCGAACCGGTGGTGGATGTCCACAATTATCTGGTGGTGCATACGCCGCACGGCGACATGACGGTGGACGCCACCTGGCCGCTGGAGGCGGCCGCGTTCGGGCTGCCCACCAACCCCGAGTGGGTCTGGGGCCAGGACATGCAGATCGGGTGTACCCCGCTCCAGAGCTGGGACGTGCCGCCGGAGCAGACCCTCACCGCGTTCAAGGACCGGCTGCTGGCCGAACAGTACACCCCGGCCCAGCTGGAGCGGCGCGAGCGCTTCATCCGGCGGGTCGGGGAGCTGTTTCTGAACCCCTAGGGTGCTTACAGGTAGCGCTTCAGCCAGTCCAGGTACTCCTGCAGCCGCCGCACCCGCCGGTCGGGGCGGCCTGAGCGGCTCAGCTCATGGTCCTCGCCGGGAAAGCGCACGAAGCGGGTCGGAACGCCGTGCAGCTGAAGCGCGGTGTACCACTGCTCGCCCTGCTCGATCGGACAGCGCAGGTCGTCCAGGCTGTGGATGATCAGGGTCGGCGTGCTCACCTGCTCCACGTAATTCAGCGGGCTCATCTGCCACAGGTGCGGCACGTCGTGGCTGCGCTGGAAGTTGCCGCCCAGCTCGTCGTCCCAGAAGCGCGCCCCGATGTCGGAGGTGCCGCCGAAGCTGATCAGGTTGCAGATGCTGCGGTCGGTGACGGCCGCCTGGAAGCGGTCGGTCTGGCTGGTGATCCAGTTGGTCATGTAGCCGCCGTAGCTGCCGCCCATCACGGCGGTGCGCCTGGCGTCCAGCTGCGGCATCTGTGCCAGGCAGGCATCGAAGAAGGCCAGCAGGTCCTGCATGTCCACCGTGCCCCAGCGGTCCTGGATGTCGTCGGACCAGGCCTGTCCGTAGCCCACCGAGCCGCGCGGGTTGCTGTAGCACACGGCGTAGCCCTGCTGCGCGAACAGCTGGAACTCGTGCATGAAGCCGTGCCCGTAGGCGGTGTGCGGCCCGCCGTGGATATTCAGCAGGGCGGGGAAGGGGCCGTCACCTTCCGGCAGCATCACCCAGCCTTCGCCTTCCCCCAGCTCGTTCTGGAACGTCACGCGCTGCGCCCCCCGCGGCGTGAAGGGCAGCGTGGCCCCCTGATGGGTGATGCGCTCGCCGTTCAGGTACAGCTCAGGCGGCTCGGTCACGCTCTCCGAGAGCCACGCCAGCTGCCCGGCCTGCAGGCTGAAAGCGCTGATCAGGCGCTCCGGGTCGTGCTGCTGCACCTGCACCTCTCCGTCCAACCCCAGCTCGATGATGGCGGTGCTGCCGCCCAGGGTGGACAGCAGCGTCAGAATCTGCTCGTCGCGCCAGCGCGGGCGCTCCGGAAAGCTGCCCACGTGCAGGTCGCCGGCCACGATGTTGCTGGTGGGCCGGTCCCAGCCGCCGTCCAGCCGGCGGCCCTCGCCACTCTCCGAGAACAGAAACACGTGCGGGTCCTGGGTGTTGAGGGTGCCGGGGGCGCGGCCCACCCCGGCGAAGCGCACCCCGTCCGGATGCGGGGCCAGATTGCCGATCGGAGCGGCCCAGCTGGTGAGCTGCCGGCGTTCTCCCTCCAGCGGCAGGTCGAACACCTCGCTGCGCCACTGGGCCGCGTCGGTGTTGCTCAGGCTGCTGACCAGCAGCACGCCGCGCCCATCCGGCCACCACGCATAGTCGCTGATCGGCTGCTCCGGCTGGTGCCACAGCCGGGTCTCGCCGCTGTCCAGCCGGTGCAGGTACAGCGCCGCCGGCGTCTCGGGCAGCAGGCCCCGTCCGTTGGAGCGGTAGGACAGCGCCTCGGTGGCGTACGGCTCGCCGCGCTCCTCCCGCTTGTCCTCCGTGTCGCCCCGGCTCTGGAAACTTAGGAACTGCCCGTCCGGGCTCCATTCCGCGCCCGACACGCCCGTCTTGAAGGTGGTGAGCTGGCGGGCCTCGCCGCCGTCCGGCGCGAGCACATACAGCTGCATGCGCCCCTTGGTGCGCTCGTCCCGGTCGCTCAGGAACGCGATGGTGCGCCCGTCTGGCGACCAGCGCGGCGAGGCGTCGCGGCCCCGCCCGGCGGTCAGATCGCGGGCCGGGCCGCCGTCGGTCAGCTGCAGGCGGCTGCGGTAGCGCGGCTTGGGAAAAGCGGGATCCGCCGCCAGCGGGTCCTCCTCCTCGATGCGGGTCAGCACGAAGACCGCGCGCCGGCCGTCCGGGGACAGCTGGGGGTCCGAGGGAAACGTCAGGGCATACAGGCTGTCAGGTTGGACGGACGGCATGGGTGGTTGTATCACGCGGCGGCGGGAGGCTGGGTTCAGCAGCACTTCATCAGCAGCGGGAGGCCGGGGCAGCTGCCCCGGCCTCCCGCTCCACCCATGTTCCCGCTCAGCTCGGCTTGAACAGAAAGCGCCCGCAGCTGGGACAGCGCACGCCCGGCAGCTTGCCCAGCGCGGCCCGCTGCTGCACGTTGGTCGGCAGCATCACGTTGCAGCCGGTGCAGCGCCCACCCTCGAACGGCACGATGCCGATGCCCTTCTTGGATTTGCGGATCATCTCGTATTCCTTGAGCAGCCGCGAGTCCAGGTCCTTGGCCAGCTCCTTGCGCTCGTCGCGGGTGCCCTGTCCCTGGTCACGCAGCCCCTGGATGCGGGCGGTGTCGGCATCCTCCAGCTCGCCCAGGCGCGGCCGCAGGGCGCGGTGCTCGGCCCGCAGCGCCTTGGCGCGCTCGCTCAGGGCGCTCTGCTGCTCGTAGTAGGGCGCGAGGCTCTCCTCGTACTCGGAGACGCGTTCCTGCAGCTGCTGGATCACGTTCTCGTACTGCGACTGCATCTTGGGATTGGTGGCGTTCTTGTCCTGTTCTGCCTTGTTGCGGGCGATCTGCTCGTTGGTGGTGCCCACATCCAGTTCCAGGCGCCGCACCTGCTTCTCGACGTTCTCCAGGGTGATCTCGGTGTCCTCGAGGTCGTTGTTGATGCGCTCTTGCTGTGCCCGCGCCTCCCGTAACTCGCTGGACGTTTCGCCTTCCTGCTCGCGCAACTGGTCCAGGGTCAAATCGAGCTGCTGCACCTGGTACAGACGCTCCAACTGTCCGCTCTCATTCATCGGGGCCAGTGTACCCCTATTTCCGGGACGCGGGGCGCAGGCTCCCAGACGTGCTGCCGTGCACCGGATGCGGGCGCCGCCAGCAAAAGCGTGTGCAGGACGCCCACAACTGGCCCCTGAAGCCAGCCTTTAGGATTCAGCCGGCCTGCACCACGTCCACCTTCGGGCACAGCGCGGCGAGCGTGCAGCGGCTGCACAGCGGCTTGCGCGCCACACACACCCGCCGCCCGTGCAGGATCAGGGCGTGGTGCAGGAAGACCCACCGGTCCTGGGGAAACAGCCGCTGCAGGTCCTGCTCCACCCGGTCGGGATTGGTGTTCGTGCTGAGGCCCAGCCGCCGGGCCAGCCGGCCCACATGGGTGTCCACCGCGATGGCCGGGTAGCCGTAGGCGTTGCTCAGCACCACATTGGCCGTTTTGCGGCCCGCGCCGGGCAGCGCCACCACCGCCTCGAAGTCGTTTGGCACCTCGCCCGCGTGCCGCTCCAGCAGCAGCTGAGACAGCGCCACCAGATGCCGCGCCTTGCCCCGGTACAGCCCGATGGTGCGGATGAACGGCTCCACCTCCTCCGGGGTGGCCTGGCTGAGCGCGGCCGCGTTCGGGTAACGGGCGAACAGCGCGGGCGTGGCGGCGTTCACGCTCACGTCGGTGGCCTGCGCCGACAGCACCGTGGCCACCAGCAGTTCGAAGGGGGTGGTGTACTCCAGCTCGGTGCGGGCGTCCGGGTAGCTGGCCTCCAGCAGGGTAAGCAGCTCCAGCGCCCGGCGCTTCAGGGCCGGCGGAACGTGGGGCGTGGGCGGGGTGCGGCGGGTCATGGGTTCAGTGTAGGCGGGCTCAGAAGTCGCCGGCCTTGTAGAGCATGCCCGGGAGTTCATGGCCCAGCTGCTCCTCCAGCCAGCGCGAGGTCCGGATCAGCGCGTCCAGGTTCAGGCCGGTCTGGAGGCCCATCTCGCGCAGCAGGTACCCCAGATCCTCGGTGGCGATATTGCCGGTGGCGCGCGGCGCGAACGGGCAGCCGCCCAGCCCGCCCACGCTGCTGTCCAGTACGGTGGCGCCGGCTTCGACCGCTGCCAGCGCGTTGGCATAGCCGGTGTTGCGGGTGTTGTGGAAATGCCCGCCGAGCTGCAGCCCGGGCCGGTTCCAGGCCACCGCCGCCTGGACCAGCTCCCGCACGGCATGTGGCGCCCCCACGCCGATGGTGTCGGCAAAGACCAGTTCGTCCGGGCCCGCCTGCGCCACCTGCTCGGCCACCCGCAGCGTCTGGGTGGTCGTCACCCGGCCGTCAAAGGGGCAGCCGAAACTGGTGGCCAGCACCACCCCGATGTGCAGCCCCTCGCGCTTCGCCCGCCCGATCAGGTGGGTGGCCAGCTCCAGGGCCTCCGCCACCGTCGTGTTCTGGTTGGCGCGGGCAAAGCCGTCGGTCACCGGGAACGAATACCGCACCCGCCGCAGCCCTGCCGCCAGCGCCCGCTCGAACCCGCGCTCGTTCAGCACCAGACCGGTCAGGATGGCGCCGGGCGTGCTGGCCTCCACGTCGGTCAGCACCTCCTCGGCGCCGCTCATCTGCGGCACCCGCGCCGGATGCACGAAACTCACCGCCTCGACGTGCGGCAGTCCCGCCTCCAGCAGCTGCCGGACCAGCTCCGCCCGCAGGGTGGGGGAGAGCCGGGTCGCCTCGTTCTGCAGGCCGTCGCGCGGCCCCACCTCCACGATCTGTACCGCCGTCACTCAGATCACCCCCTGTTCCTGAAAGGCGGCCAGCTGCCCGGCCGTGTGGCCCAGCAGCCCGCCGTAGACGTCCTGATTGTGCTGCCCGAGCTGTGGCCCCAGGCTGCGCACCGCGCCGGGCGTTTCACTCAGGCGCGGTACCACGCCCTGCATTGGGAAGCTGCCCAGTTGCTCGTGGTGCAGCCGCACGATGTTGCCCCTGGCCGCGAAGTGCGGGTCCTGCAGCATCTCGCGGGCGCTGTAGACCCGGCTGGCCGGGACTCCAGCCTGCCCTAGCCGTCGTCACCAGCTCGTCTGCGGGCAGGGTGGCCGTCCAGGCCGCGATCAGCTCGTCCAGCTCATTCATGTGGAGGCCGCGTGCCTCGTGGCCCCGGTAGTCCGGGTGGTCACTCAGCTCCGGTCGCCCCATTTCGGCGCACAGCCGCCGGAACACCGTGTCGGCGTTGGCCCCGATCACCACCCACTCGCCCGGCTGACCGTCCGGCCCCAGCGCCGGGTAGATGTTTGAGGGCGCGATGCCCGGCAGGGTGCTGCCGGAGCGTTCCCGGATCTGGCCCGCCAGCGCGAATTCCGGAATCAGGCTCTCCATGTAGGTCAGCACCGCCTCGTACAGCGCCACGTCGACCACCTGACCCCGTCCGCTGGTGGTGCGGCTGTACAGCGCCATCATGGTGCCGAGCGCGCCCAGGGTCCCGGCCAGCATGTCCCCGATGGTCACGCCTACCCGCACCGGTGGCCGCCCGGGTTCGCCGGTCAGCGCCCGCAGGCCGCCCACCGCCTCCCCAATGCTGCCGAAGCCGGCCCGATCCCGGTACGGCCCGGTCTGGCCGTAGCCGCTGACGCGCAGCATCACTAGCCCCGGATTCAGCTGCTGCAGCGTATCCGGGCCCAGCCCCCAGCCCTCCAGCGTGCCGGGGCGGAAGTTCTCCACCAGCACGTCCGCCGTGCTGAGCAGCTCGCGGGCCAGCTGCTGGCCTTCAGGCAGGCGCAGGTTCAGCGTGACCGACTTCTTGTTGCGCGCGATGATCGGAAACCAGAGGCTGTGGCCCTGCGGCCGGTGCTGGCCCCATACGCGCATCGGGTCGCCCTGGCCGGGCGGCTCCACCTTGATGACCTCGGCCCCGAAGTCGCCCAGCAGCTGGCCCGCGAACGGTCCGGCCAGCAGCGAACCCATTTCGATGACGCGCAGCCCGGCGAGCGGGCCCGGCGCAGGAGTGGCGGTATTCATGACCGGCTGAGCATAGCGCCTACGGGACAAAAAAAATCCGCCCTTCTCAGGCGGTGATGACGAAACTATAGCGCAGGATGCAGCGCCCGTCAACGTATGCAGCCGGATGAAGGGCGGGGGTCAGGTCCGGTGCTGCGGTCCGGTGTCCTGAACTCCGGCGGGGAAGTCCACCGGCAGGCTACGCAGCGGCGGGCGGGTGGCCCGCGACAGGCTATGTCCGGCCAGCCACAGCATCACCAGCGCCCAGCACGGCTGGAGCGCCAGCGCCGCGCCGTTGGCCCGCAGCACGCAGCGGGCCGGGCAGTACTCGGCTGGAAAGCCCTGCAGCGGCACGCTGAGGGCCACCCCACCGGGCAGCCGGCTGGACAGCACCCACCACACTCCGCTGAGCAGCAGAAAGGCCAGCACCCCGCCGCTGAAGCCCAGCCGGGAACTGCGCCCGATGGCTCCGCCCGCGATGCTGGTGGCCGGTGGGCCGACCAGGGCGGCCAGCAGCATCAGCCCCAGCGCCTGCCCGCCGCTGCCGCTGGTGCCTAGGTTGCCGAGCGGCAGCACGCCCACCCCGAAGGTCAGCAGGATGGCCACCCACACGCCGCTCAGCAGCAGGATTTCCAGCAGCAGCCGCAGGTAGGCGCTCCAGGCCCACCGGTGGCCGGAGGTGGGCAGCCGCCCGCCCACCCCGCGTCCGAACGCCGACAGCCCGCCGAGCAGCCACGTCAGCAGCGGCACCAGACCGATCAGCAGCAGGCCCCAGGTCAGCAGCTGCGCCTGCGGGGCCTGCCGGGCCAGCAGGGCGGCCGCCCCGACCATCAGGGCGGCGGTCAGGGCCAGCGGCAGCACGCGGGCCGTCACCTGACGGGCAAACAGGCGCAACAGGGTCACCCGGCCAGTCTAGAGACGCGGCATGAGGGCCGGTGCAGGGCGCCCGGGGCGGTTGCTCCACCCTGGACCGCTGAGCTAGCATGCGGGGCGCTGCGGCGGCCTGGGCAGTGAGTCCAGGAGCCGCCAGAGACGACGGCGCGTCCGGGAGGTGATGACATGAACAACGATCTGGAACCGCCCAGTTCAGGGCCCATACCACCTTGTCATGCCTGTCACGCCCGGAGGTCGCCATGTGCCCTGTCCCTGAACTGAACACCCCAAGGCTTCCATGCTGACCTACTACCGCAGCATCGGAGGCAAGCTGCAGACCGTGGACCACTTCGTGGACGGCTGCTGGATTGACGTGCAGCGTCCCAGCGCCGAGGAGCTGGCGGTGGTGAGCCGCGAGACTGGCCTGGAGCTGGACTACCTGTCATATCCGCTCGACCCGGACGAGCGCAGCCGTTTCGAACGCGAGGATGGACAGCTGCTCATCATCATGCAGACCAGCTACCGGCTGCCCGACGCCAGCGATATTCCCTACGACACGGTGCCGCTCGGCATCCTGCACACCGATCACTGTCTGGTGACGGTTTGCGCGATGGAGAACCCGGTGGTCCGCGACCTGGTGGGCGGCCTGATCCGCACCGTCCACACCGCCAAGAAGAACCGCCTGACGCTGCAGCTGTTCCTGCGCAACGCGCAGCGGTTCCTGATTGACGTGCGGCACATCAACAAGCAGGTGGACCGCACCGAGGACCGGCTGGAGAGCAGCACCCGCAACAAGGAGCTGCTGGAGCTGCTGAAGCTGGAGAAGAGCCTGGTGTACTTCATGACCGCCCTGAAGGCCAACGAGCTGATGATGGAGCGGGTCAAGCGCGACCGCATCTTCGAGATGTACGAGGAGGACGCCGACCTGCTGGACGACGTGCTGATCGAGAACCTGCAGGCCATCGAGATGGTGGGCATCGCCAGCAACATCCTGACCAGCATGAGCGGCACCTTCGCCAGCGTGATCAGCAACAACGTGAACCAGGTGGTGAAGCTGCTGACCGTGACCACCATCCTGGTGGCCATTCCGACCCTGATCACCGGCGTGTTCGGCATGAACGTGCCGATTCCGTTCCAGACGCATCCGTATATGTTCCCGGTGGTGATCGGGCTGATGGTGGCGGTCAGCGGCATCCTGGCCTACGTGTTCTACCGGCTGCGGCTGTTCTGAGCCCCCCCGCAGCACGCACAACCTCGCAGTTGGGGACGGCCCCAGGCGCTAGACTGCCGGATATGCAGGGAAGAGCGTGCTAGAGGGAGTTTTCAAGCTGCTGGGCGATTACGGCAACCCGGTGCCCCGGTACACCGGGCCGCGCTGTCTGTCGGAGCGGCTGGTGGTGGGCGGCTGCGACCTGTGCCAGCAGGCCTGCCCGCATGAGGCGGTCAGCATCCAGACGTCGGTCAGCATCGACCCGTCGCGCTGCACCGGCTGCGGCCTGTGCGTGCAGGCCTGCCCGACCGGGGCGCTGGAGTACGACGTGACCGCCACCATCGCGGCCGTGCGCGACCAGCGGCAGCAGGACGGCGGCGCCCGGCTGGTGTGCAGCCGCAGCGACGAGGCGGGCAAGACGCTGGCCTGCCTGGGCCGCGTGACCGAGAGCGCCGTCATGGCCGCCGGGGCCTGGGACCTGCCGCTGGCGCTGGTGCACGGCGACTGTGCCGCCTGCGACCTGGGCGATCCCTCGGTGCCGGCTTCGGTGGAGCGGGTGGTGGAACAGGCCCAGCAGTTGAGGGCCGCCACCGGGCACACCGCGCCGGTCACGCTGCGGCGCGGCGATCCCAGCGTGGGGGGTGGGGGCGAGCGGGTCAGTCGCCGCAGCATGTTCGGGGCGCTGGCCCGCAGCGCGCGCAGCGTGGCGGCGCAGGCGATTCCGGACCAGCCGCTGCCGTTCGTGGACTGGTCCGAGCCGCAGGACCGGGTGCCGGACGAGTGGCAGTGGCGGCTGCGGGCCATGAAGCCCACCCCGGCGCCGGACACGGCGGTGTACTGGCCCGCCCCGGTGGTGGACGACAGCTGCATTGACTGTCCGGTGTGCGACAACGTGTGTCCCACCGACGCGATCGTCCGGGACGTGCAGCCGGACGGCCGGGTCACGCTGCACCTGAACCTCGCGGCCTGCACCGGCTGTAACGCGTGTGCCCGCAGCTGCCCGCCGGACGCCATCACCATGCAGCCGCAGTGGCCGCAGCGGGACTTTGACACTCCGGTGCTGCTGCGCGACTCGGGCGCGGCCGTGACCGACCCGCCCCAATGAGCGCCGCCGCTCCGGTGGGGGTCTTCGATTCGGGGGTGGGCGGCCTGAGCGTGCTGGCCGAATTGCGCCGTGAACTGCCCGCCGAGGACTTCCTCTATTACGCCGACAGCGCCCACGCGCCGTACGGGGAGCGCTCGCCCGCCGAGGTGGAGCAGCTGACCCGCTCGGCCATCCAGTGGCTCAGAGAGCAGGGCTGCAAGGCGGTGGTGATCGCCTGCAACACCGCCTGCGCCTTCTCGCTGGCCTCGGTGCGCGCCTGGGTGGGCGACGGCCTGCCGGTGATCGGGCTGGTGCCGGCGCTGAAGCCGGCGGTGGCCGCCACCCGCAGCGGCGTGGTGGGCGTCTTCGCTACCCCCGTCACGCTGGAGGGGTCGCTGCTGCGGGACGTGGTGGCGCAGTTCGCGCAGCCGGCCGGGATCCGGGTGCTGCCGCTGTGGCACAACGGCATGGTGCCGGCGGTGGAGGCGGGCCAGCAGGACGCGCCCGCCACGGACACGGCCCTGCGCGACCTGCTGACCCCGGCCGCCGATCAGGGCATGGACACGCTGGTGCTGGGCTGCACCCATTATCCGTTCTTGGTGCCGGCCATCCGCCGCAGCTTCGGGGACCGCTTCGCCCTGTTCGATTCGGGCCGGGGAGTGGCCCGGCGAACGCGCCAGGTGCTGACGGAGCGCGGGTTGTTGAACCCGGTGGGCGGGCAGGTTCGTTACCTGACCACCGGGAATCCTGCTCAGGTGCAGCCGGTCGTGCGACAATTGATGCAGGAGGATGTCGCGGTGACGGGCATCCGGATTGAGGTTCCGCTTTGACGCACACGTCTGCCCGGCCCAGCGCCCGCCAGGGGCGCGATCTGCTCCAGCCCCGAGAACTCACGGTGCGGCGCAGTGTCAGCCGTTACGCCGAGGGCAGCGCCCTGCTGCATCTGGGCAACACCCAGGTGCTGGCCACGGTCAGCACCGACCCGAAGGTCCCGCCGCACATGCGCGGCAAGCGCGAGGGCTGGCTGATGGCCGAGTACTCGATGCTGCCGCGCGCCACCCAGGAGCGGCTCGGCCGCGAACGCAACCTCAGTAACGGCCGCCGCCATGAGATTCAGCGCCTGCTGGGCCGGGCCTTCCGCGCCTCGCTGGACCTGACGCCCTTCCGCAACCAGACGCTGGTGATCGACTGCGACGTGCTGCAGGCCGACGGTGGCACCCGCATCGCGTCGCTGCTGGCCGGGTACGCGGCCCTCCACGACCTGTGCGACCGGATGATTCACGCCGGAACGCTCAGCGACTGGCCGATCCGGCATCCGGTGGGCGCGGTGAGCGTGGGTCTGGTGGACGGCGAGGTGCGGCTGGACCTGGACTATCAGGAGGACGTGCGCGCCACCGCCGACCTGAACGTGATCGCCACACTGGACGGCCAGCTGATTGAGGCGCAGGGCGGGGCCGAGGGCACGCCGCTCGACCCGGACCTCTACGTGCAGATGCTGCGGGTGGGCATTGTGGGGGCCGGCGACCTGCTCAGGCGCGTGCAATCGCAGCTGAAGTAGAGCATTGAAGAGGCCGCGCCCGGAGATGATCCGGGCGCGGCCTGTTGCTTGATCCTCAGCCGAGGTTCAGATCGTCGCGGCTCTTCTCCAGGTACACGGCCACGTCGTCCACGCTCCGCACGTCCGACAGGTCGATGTAGTGGTGCTGGCCGTCGCTGCTGTCACTCTTGGTCAGCTTGATGCGGTCGCCGTCCAGGTGGTCCACGGTGCCCACGTGCTCACCGTTGACGTCCTTGATCTGCAGGTGCTCGGTGATGCGGGCCTTGAGGTCCTGCTCCATCGCGTCGTCCACCTGGCTCATGTCGTTCTGGGTCATGTGATCCCTCCTGGGCTCAACGTAGTCCTGGCGGTGGGGTGGCTGGATGGGCCCGCTCTTGTGCTCGGTTTACGGAGGCCTTCAGGAGAGCTTTAAAAAAGTACAGTGCCCCGGACCGGCTGCCACTGGCCTGCCCCTGCTATCCTGCGGCTCATGACGGGCGACAAGAAAGCAGCGCAGTACGGCGTGACGCCGCAATCGGTGGATTTCAACGAGTGGTACAACGAGGTGGTGGTCAAGGCCGACCTGGCCGACTACAGCCCGGTCAAGGGCGCCATGGTCGTCAAGCCTTACGGCTCGGCGCTGTGGGAGCGCATCCAGCGCTGGCTCGATGACAAGTTCAAGGAGACCGGCCACGAGAGCCTGCTGTTCCCGACCCTGATCCCGATGAACTTCATCGCCAGAGAGGCCGATCACGTGGAGGGCTTCGCCCCGGAGCTCTTCACCGTCAGCAAGATCGGCAATGACGTGCTGGACGAGCCGTACGTGATGCGCCCCACCTCCGAGACCATCATCGGGCACATGTGGAGCAACTGGCTGAACAGCTACCGCGACCTGCCGTTCCTGCACTACCAGTGGGGCGCGGTGTTCCGGGCCGAGCTGCGCACTAAGCTGTTCCTGCGCACCAGCGAGTTCTACTGGCACGAGGGCCATACCGCCCACGCCAGCGAGGCGGAGGCGCGCGCCGAGGTACGGCAGATGCTGGACATCTACCACGAGTTCTGCCGCGACGTGCTGGCGCTGCCGGTGGTGCGCGGCGAGAAAACCGCCAGCGAGCGTTTCGCCGGGGCGGTGGCCACCTACAGCATCGAGGGCATGATGCGCGACGGCAAGGCGCTGCAGAGCGGCACCTCGCACTACCTGGGCCAGAACTTCTCCAGGGCCTTCGACGTGAAGTTCCAGACCCGCGAGCAGAAGGAAGACTACGCGCACACCACCAGCTGGGCCATCAGCAGCCGCATCATCGGCGCGCTGATCATGACCCACGGCGACGATCAGGGCCTGATCATGCCGCCCAACATCGCGCCCATCCAGGTGGTGATCATTCCGGTGGGCCGCAAGGACAACTTCGACCAGATGGTGGAGGAGGGCGAGCGGCTGGCCGCCGAGCTGAGGGCCGCCGGCCTGCGCGTCAAGGTGGACAAGCGCGACGGCGTGACCAACGGCTTCAAGTACAACGACTGGGAGCTCAAGGGCGTGCCGGTCCGCATCGAACTTGGCCCCCGCGATCTGGAGCAGGGCGTGGTGGTGGTCAAGAACCGCACCGGTGCTGACAAGGAGACGCTGCCCCGGGCCGAGGCGGTGCAGGGCATGGTCGAGCGCCTGAACGGCATTCAGGCGTTCCTGCTGCAGCGGGCCACCGACTTCCTGCTGGAGAACACCGTCACGGTGGACAGCTACGACGAGTTCAAGGCCGCCATCGAGGCCGGCAAGTGGGTGCGGGCCTTCCACTGCGGCGACCCGGAGAGCGAGCGGCAGATCAAGGAGGAGACCAAGGCCACCATCCGCAACGAGCCGCTCTCGGACGGCGAATTCTTTGCCGAGGAGGAGAGTGGCGTGTGCTTCCACACCGGGAAACCCAGCGGGTACAGCAAGCGGGTGATCTTCGGGCGTCAGTACTGAGCGCGGGCCGGTGGGCCACGGTTCAGAAATGCGGCGACCGCGCCGGTCTGCATCCTCTATCATGCGGGTTATGACTGTTGAACCGATGCGCGTGGTGGTCGCCACCTCCAACGCGGGCAAAGTGGCCGAGATTCAAGACGCGCTCCAGGACCTGGGCTGGGAGCTGCTGGCCCTGAATGACCCCCGGCTACCCCGGCTGATGCTGCCGGAGGAGACCGGCAGCACCTACGAGGAGAACGCCGCCCTGAAAGCCTGCGCCGTGACGGCCCAGACTGGTCTGGTGGCGCTGGCCGACGACAGCGGGCTGGAAGTGGCGGCGCTGTCGGGGGCACCCGGCGTGTACAGCGCGCGCTACGGCAACGTGGGCAGCGATACCGAGCGCAACCTGTACCTGCTGGAGCAGATGCGTGGCAAGACGGAAAGAGCCGCGAAGTTCATCTCGGTGCTGCTGCTGTCGTACCCGGACGGGCATCTGGAAACCTACCGGGGCGAGGTGCAGGGAGAGCTGCTTCAGGGGCCGCGCGGTCAGAACGGCTTCGGGTATGATCCGCTGTTCCTGCTGCCGGACGGGCGCAGCATGGCCGAGCTGAGCGTGCAGGAGAAGCGGGCCATCAGCCACCGGGGCCGCGCCCTGGACGCCCTGAAGGCCGCCCACGCCCACGGGCTGCCGGGCCGCGAGGTCAGCCGGCTGGAGTAGGCGGCACAGCGAAGGAGGCCAGCAGCTGCTGGCCTCCTTTGTTTGTTTGCGGGTTTTCTGGTTACTGGGTGCTTCTGGGGTCCAGCACGTCGCGCAGGCCGTCGCCCAGCAGGTTGAAGCCCAGCACCGACAGCAGGATGGCCAGCCCCGGAAAGATCATGGTCCAGGCGGCGCTGGTGTAATAGTCGCGGCTGTCGGCCAGCATGGTGCCCCACTCGGGCGCCGGGGGCGGCACGCCCAGGCCCAGGAAGCCCAGCGCGGCCGCCTCGATGGTGGCGGTGGCGATGCTCAGCGCGCCCTGCACGATCAGCGGGGACAGGCTGTTGGGCAGCACATGCCGGAACATCAGGCGGCCGGAAGTGGCGCCCAGAGCGCCGGCCGCCTGCACGAACTCGCGCTCGCGGATACTCAACACCACGCTGCGGGCCAGCCGCAGGTAGGTGGGAATCTGCGGAATGCTGACGGCCAGCATCACGGTGTACAGGCCCGGCAGGCGGGTCAGGATGGTGGCCACCCCGATGGCGATCAGGATGCTCGGAAACGCCAGCATCACGTCACTGACGTAACCGAGTACCGTGTCGGTGGGACCGCCGAAGAAGCCGGCCAGCAGGCCCAGCACGCTGCCGATCAGCAGCGCCAGTGCGGTGGCCAGGAAGCCGATGGCCAGACTGACCCGCGCGCCGTACCAGACCCGCACCGCTATGTCGCGGCCCAGGTTGTCGGTGCCGAAGGGATGGCGGAAGTAGTCCACCCGGCCGCTGACCGCGTCGGTGTAGCGGGTGCGGGTCTCGGCGTTCCAGAGCGCCGAGATGCTGGGCGGCGCCAGCCGGAAGCGGTAGTCCACGTCGCTGCTGGGGTCGTAGGGGCGCAGCACCGGGGCCAGCAGCGCCAGCACCAGAAAGATCAGCACGATCACCGCCCCGATCTTGCCGGGGGCGCTGCGCCGGAAGCGGCGCCAGAATACGTTCTGCGACCGCCGGGGGGCGGTGGCGGGGGCCGCTGCGGTCATGTGGGCTCCGCCATGCTTGGGGGGTTCATCATCATCTCTCGCCTCATGTTTCTAGCGGTACTGAATCCGCGGGTCCAGCAGGGCGTAGCTCAGGTCCACCAGCAGGTTGACCACGCTCACGATCAGGGCCGCGAAGATCACACCGCCCTGAATCACCGGGTAGTCGCGCAGGCTGATCGCGTCGTACAGCCACGAGCCCAGGCCCGGCCAGCTGAAGATGGTCTCGGTCAGCACCGCGCCGCCCAGCAGCGCGCCGGCCTGCAGGCCCACCACCGTCACCACCGGCAGCAGGGCGTTGCGCAGCGCGTGCCGGATGGTGACCCGGTTGGCCGCCACGCCTTTGGCCCGGGCGGTCCGCACGTAGTCCTGCCCCAGCACTTCCAGCAGCGACGAGCGGGTGATGCGGGCAATGATGGCCATCGGAATGCTGCCCAGCGCGATGGCCGGCAGGATCAGGTGCCGCAGCGCGTCCCAGCTGGCCGCCGGCTGGCCGCGCAGCAGGCCGTCTAGCACGTACAGGCCAGTCACCGGCTGCAGGTCCACCCCGGTGGACAGCCGGGCGCTGGGCGGCAGCCAGCCGAGCAGCACCGCGAAGATCCACACCAGCAGCAGGCCCAGCCAGAAGATCGGCATGCTGACCCCGACCAGCGACAGCCCGGTGGCGAGGCTGTCCCAGGCGCTGTTGCGGCGCAGCGCCGCCAGAATGCCGGCCGGCAGCCCGATCAGCAGCGCAAAGAACAGCGCCCCGATCGCCAGTTCGGCGGTGGCAGGGAAGCGGCTGCGCAGCTCGTCGCGCACCGGGATCTGCGACTTGATGCCGGCGCCCAGGTCGCCGTGCAGCAGGGCGTTCACGTACAGCGGGTACTGGGCGTCCAGCGGGTGGGCCGGGTTGAAGAACCACGGTTTGTCCAGACCCAGCTGCTTGGTCAGGCGCGCCACCGACTCCGGGTTGGCGCGCTCGCCCAGAATGGCCGTGGCCGGATCGCCGGGAATGCTCCGCACGAAAGTGAACACCACCACGCTGATGCCGATCAGGACCAGCAGGGTGCGCCACAGGCGGCGCAGGATGTAGGGGGCCAAGGCAGAACTCCTTTGGAGCAGGAAAGAGAAGGACAGGGCGATGAGCGCCCCTCAACAACAACACAGCCTCCATCAGCGTGGACGGAGGCTGTGGAAACCGGCCGGTCAGTGCAGAGGCCGGACGCCTCGCCTTACTTCTTGCCGACCAGAATGATGTTGTTGAAGGCCTCGCTGCCCAGCGGGCTGGGCACCCAGCCCTTCACGTAGGTGCGGGCGGCGGCCAGCGGCTGGCTGTGCGCCATCGGGATGCGGAACGCGGCCTTGTAGGTCAGCTCGTGCAGCTGGGCGTAGACCTTGGCCTTGCCGGGGCGGGTCAGGGCGGCGCGGCCCTGCTCCAGCAGCGACTGCAGCTGGGCGGGGTTGTAGTTGATGTCGTCGCTGGCGTTGGCGCCGTAGTACGCACCGTAGAAGTTGTCGGGCGAGCCGTAGTCACCGGTCCAGCCGATCATGTACATGTCGAAGCCGGGTTCCTTGTTGCGGTCGTCCAGGTACTTGGCCCAGTCCTCGGTCTTGAGGTTGGCCTTGATGCCCACCGCCGAGAGGTCTGCAGCGATCGCCTGCGCGATGTCCTTGGGGTTCGGGAAGTACGGGCGGCTGACCGGCATGTACCACAGGTCCAGACTGAAGCCGTTGGCGTACCCGGCGTCGGCCAGCATCTTCTTGGCCGCGGCCGGGTCGTACTTGTAATCGGCCGGCACGGCGTCGCTGTTGGCCCAGGCCATCACCGGCGGCAGGAAGCTCGCGTTGCTGACGGCCAGACCGTTCCAGAACGCCTCTGCGATGGCCTTCTTGTTGATGGCCATGCTGATGGCGGTGCGCACCTGCTGGTTGGCGAGGTACTTGTTGCGGTTGTTGAGGCTCAGGAAGCCCACGTTGAAGCTAGGCTTCAGCACCGCCGTCAGGTTCTTGTCGGCCTTGACCGCGTTCAGGCTGTCAGGGGTGAGGTCGCTGGCGAAGTCGATGGTGCCGGCCTTCAGCTCGTTCAGGCGCTGCGAGGGGTCCTTGATGCTGCGGATGACCAGTCCGGTCACCTTCGGCTTGGCGCCCCAGTACTCCATGTTTGGCTTCAGCACCACGCTGTCGCCGGTCTTCCAGCTCACGAAGCTGAAGGGGCCGGTGCCGACCGGCGTGCTGGCGGGCGTGCCGTACTTGGCGCCCTGCGCCTTGATGGCGGTGGGGCTGGCCATGCCGAAGTACCCGGCACCAATCACCACCGGGAAGTCGGAGTTGCCGCCGGTCAGCTCGAAGCGCACGGTCGAGTCGTCGACCTTGACGATGTTCTTGATGACGGCCGTCTTGTCGCCCTTGAAGCCGCCCAGCAGGTCGGCCATGATCTCGTAAGTGCGGCCCTGGTCACGGAAGCCGTACGGCGACTTGGGGTCCCAGAAGCGGGTCCAGTTGAACACCACGGCGTCGGCGTTGAAGGGGGTACCGTCCTGGAACTTGACGTTCTTGCGCAGGTTGAAGGTCCAGACGGTGGCGTCGGGGTTGCTCTTCCAGCTGATGGCCAGGCCCGGGGTCGGGTCGGTGGTGCCGTCCTTGAAGTCCACCAGGGTGTCGTAGATCTGGCGCTGCACCGCGAGGCTGATGCCGTCGGTGATGTTGCCCGGCTCCAGGCTCACCGGGTCGCCGTTGTTGCCGAACACCAGGGTGGCCGCCTGCGCGCCTCCGAGCATCGAGCTGGCCAGCAGGGCGGTCAAAAACAGTTTCTTCATGGGTTCCTCCAGGGAAAAAGCGGCACGGTGTTCAGATAAGGTTGAGCGAAACGTCATCCGGGCACGTTGGCCCGTAGCGTAGGGCGCTCATCTAGACCTGTCAAGCAGGGGAAAAGGGTGGGCTGGCCTTCAGTGTAAAGCTTTCAGTCCTCGCCGAGGTAAGCCTTGCGGACGCTCTCGTCCTGAGCGATCACGCCGGCGTCGCCGCTGAGCCGGATCTCGCCGGTCTGCAGCACGTAGGCGCGTTTTGCCACCGCCAGCGCCATGCTGGCGTTCTGCTCCACCAGCAGGATGGTGGTGCCGCGCTCACGGTTGAGCCGCTCCACGATGTCGAAGATCGCTTCCACGAACTTGGGCGACAGCCCCATTGAGGGTTCGTCCAGCAGCAGCAGGGTGGGGTCCACCATCAGCGCGCGTGCGATGGCCAGCATCTGCTGCTCGCCGCCCGAGAGGGTGCCGCCCAGCTGCGACATGCGCTCGCGCAGGCGCGGAAACAGCTCGAAGCCCTCCTGCACCCGCTGCTCGATCACCTTGCGGTCGCTGAGCGTGTAGGCGCCCAGCTCCAGGTTCTCGCGCACCGTCAGCTGCGGAAAGATGCGCCGACCTTCCGGCACGTGGCTCATGCCCAGACGCATGATCTGGTCCGGGCGCAGGCCCGCGATGTCCTGGCCCTTCAGCCGCACGCTGCCGCTCTTGTGCCGCTGCATGCCGCTGACGGTGCGCAGGGTGGTGGTCTTGCCGGCTCCGTTGCCGCCGATCAGCGCCACGATCTCGCCGTCCGGCACGTCCATCGTGACGCCCTTGAGCGCGTGGATGTGCCCGTAATAGGTGTGTACGTCCTGCAGCTCAAGCACTCGCGCCGCCCTCCTTGCCGTACTCGCCCGCCGCCGCGCCGCGGCCCAGGTAGGCCTCCATCACGCGCGGGTCGTTGCGGACCTGATGCGGCAGGCCCTCGGCGATCTTGGTGCCGTAGTCCAGCACCGTGATGTGCTCGCTGAGCGTCATCACCAGCCGCATGTCGTGCTCGATCAGCACCACCGTCACGCCCAGCTCGTCGCGAACGCTGCGAATCAGGGCCTTGAGGTTCTCGGTCTCGCGCGGGTTCATGCCGGCGGCCGGCTCGTCCAGCAGGATCACCTTGGGGTTGGTGGCCAGCGCCCGCGCGATCTCCAGTCGACGCTGGTCGCCGTAGGGGAGGCTGGTGCTCAGCTCATTGCGCATCCGGCCCAGGCCCACGAAGTCCAGCAGCACCTGGGCCGCCTCACGCGCGCTCGCCTCGTCCTCGTGGAAGCGGCGGGTCCGCAGCAGCGCGTCCACGTACCCGGCCTTGAGGCGCGGGTGGCGGCCCACCAGGATGTTCTCCTCCGCGGTCATAGCCGCGAACAGGCGGATGTTCTGGAAGGTGCGCGCGATGCCGGCGGCCGTCACCTGATCCGGGCGCAGGCCCACCAGATCGCGGCCCGCCAGCTCGATGCTGCCCTTGTCCGGCTCGTAGATGCCGGTGATCATGTTGAAGAAGGTGGTCTTGCCGGCGCCGTTCGGCCCGATCACGCTGATGATCGAGGCCTCCGGCACTTCCAGGTCCACGCTGTTCACGGCCAGCAGGCCGCCGAAGGTCTTGGTCAGCCCCTTGACGCTCAGCACGCTGCCGCGTGACTTGGCCCTGTTCTGAATCGGGCTCATCGGTCGCCTCCTGCGCGGTCATCCTCGGCGCGGGTGGCCAGGCCCGGAGAATGGACCTCCGGCAGCGGGTCGCCGTCGGCGGCGGTGGTCAGGGCGCCCTGGGCCGGCGAGTCGTCGTCGTGCTCGTGCATCATCACCTGCTGCCTCTGGGACGGCAGCAGCCCTTCCGGCCGGAACAGCATCATCAGCACCAGAATCGCGCCGAAGATCAGCCGGTTGTACTTGGCCGGGTCCAGGTTGCTGTTGAAGTTCGGCAGCGCCTGCAGCGACTCGGAGAGCGCGGTCAGGATCGAGAGGTTCAGCAGCGTCACCACCGCCGCGCCCAGAATCACGCCGGCGATGTTGCCCATGCCGCCCAGAATCACCATGGTCAGCACGCTGATGCTCTGGAAGAAGGTGAAGCTCTCGGGGCTGATGAACTGCTGCTTGGCCGCGAAGATCACGCCCATGATGCCGGCGAAGCTCGCGCCCGTGGCGAAGGCCAGAATCTTGGTGCGCACCAGCGGCACGCCCATCGCCTGCGCGGCGATCTCGTCCTCACGGATGGCGACCCAGGCGCGGCCGATGTTGCTGCGGCTGAGCCGCACGTTCACGGTGATGACCACGCCGATCACGATCAGCACCAGGAAGTACAGGAAGAACAGCTTGAACTGCTCCGGCGGGAACCCGAGGCTGCCGGCCAGCCGGTCCAGCAGCGGCACCGGCGCGGCGGTGATGCTGGTGATGCCCTGCGGGCCGTTGGTGTACTTGGTGAGGTTGTTGGCGAACACCCGGATCACCTCACCCAGCCCCAGCGTCACGATGGCCAAGTAGTCCCCCTTGAGCTTCAGCACCGGCAGGCCGATCAGCACGCCCACGATGGCGGCGGCGGCGACGGCCAGAATGATGAACAGCCAGAAGAAGTTGGGGTTGAGGCCGCCGGTCAGCCCGGTCAGGCCCGCCGGGTGGCCGGTGTAGTACCAGGTGATGCCGGCGCGGATCAGGGTGGCCACCAGAATCAGGGCGCTCACCACGCCCACCACGATCAGGAACACCGCCAGGGCGCGGCCGAAGCGCTGCCCGCCCTGCGGCTTCAGGGCGCCGGGATGGGCGCGGTCGATGGCCTTCATCCAGAGGTAGCCGGCCACGCCCAGCGCGGTCAGCAGCAGCGGAATCAGCCAGCCCCCGGTGGTGAGCGGCGTATACGGCAGGTCCGACTGCACGATCTGCTGGAACTGGCCGCTGCCGAAGATGCCCCAGATGTACGCGCCCACCGCGAAAAAGGCCACGTAGCCCAGGTCCAGCAGCCCGGCCAGACCCACCACGATGTTCAGGCCCAGCGCCAGCGCCGCGAAGATGCACATCTGGATTGCCAGATCGAAGAAGCTGCCGTTGCCGCGCCCGATGTCCGGCACCACGAACAGCAGCACGAAGATGCCCACCAGCAGCTTGACCACGCCGTTGGCGCGCCACTGGTAGGCCAGCAGCAGGCTGCCCAGGAACGCGGCGAACACGAAGGCCAGCGCGATGGCCGGGAAGCTGACGCCCGGCACCAGCCGCCCGGAGCCCAGGAACAGCAGCAGGCCGGTGATGACGGTGTACACGACCAGCGGAATGGTGCGGTCCGGCTGCCTGACTGGCCGCAGCGGCCCCGGCTTTCTGACGGCGGTCATACTTTCTCCGTGGTGCTGCGGCCCAGCAGGCCGCTCGGCTTGAAGATCAGGATCACGATCAGGGTGATGAAGGCGCCCACGTCCTTATATTGCGCGCCGATGGCGGCCAGGAAGGACAGCTTGGGGAACACGAACGAGAAGCTGCTGAGCACGCCCAGGAAGTTCTCGACCACGCCCAGCACCAGCCCGCCCAGCACCGCGCCGGGAATGCTGCCGATGCCGCCCAGCACGGCGGCGCTGAAGGCCTTGATGCCGGGGATGGTGCCGGAGTAGGGGTCCAGGTTGGGGAACTTCATGGCGAACAGCACGCCGCCCACACCGCCCAGCGCCCCGCCGATGGCGAAGGTCAGCGCGATCATGCGGTTGGCGTCAATGCCCATCAGACCAGCGGTAACGCGGTCCTGCGCCACGGCGCGGATGGCCCGGCCCGGCTTGCTGTGGTTCACAAGGCGGTCCAGGCTGAACAGCATCACGGCCGCCACCACCACCAGCGCCAGGTCGCGGACCTTCACGTTGGTGTCGCCCACCGAGAAGACCGTCTGGGTAAAGGTTTCCGGGACGTTGACCGCCAGCTGGAAGCGGCCCTGAAAGCCCTCCAGCAGCTTGATCACGTCCTGCAGAATGAGGGACACACCAATGGCGCTGATCAGCGGCACCAGCTTGGGCGCGTTACGGAGCGGCCGGTAGGCCAGGCGCTCGATCACCACGTTGAGCAGGCCGCACACGATCATGGCGACCACCAGCGCAATGGCCAGCACCAGGTAGGGGTTCAGGCCGCTGCCGGGGTTGGCAGGGTCGGGGGCGAGCAGGCGGAAGGTTTCGAAGGCCACCACCGCTCCGGTCAGGAAGACCTCGGAATGGGCGAAGTTGATCAGCTGCAGGATGCCGTACACCATGGTGTAACCCAGGGCGATAATGGCGTAAAGCGTTCCGAGCAGCAGGCCGTTGATCAGGATATCTGTCAGCAGACTTTCCACGCATGACCTCTGGTTGGACGAATGACGGGCAGGCCGGAAGGAGAAGGGCGCTTCCGCGTGCAGGACCGGGTGTCGGGGCGCGTCGGCACCGCAGCGGCCCCTTCAACGCGAAGGGGCGGGCCGGGGCTCAACGCCTCCGGCCCGCCCCCAGCTGAAGCGCTCCAGGCAATTACTGCTTGGCGACCTTCACGTTCACGGTGCCGGCGGTGCTGAAGTCCAGCTTGCTGCCGGCGTTCTTGACCTGGATGATGAACATCTTGGCCGTGGTGCGGTCACCGACGCTGTTGAAGTCGATGGCGCCGGTCAGGGTGCCGCTGGTCAGGTTGGTCTTGCGGACCGCCGTCTCCACCTGCACGCGGGTGGGCAGCTTGCCCCCGTTGGCCTTGATGGCGCTCATGACGCCGGCCAGCACCACGTTGGCGCTGTCGTAGCCCATGATGCCGAAGCCGGCCATGTCCTTCTTGTAGGCGGCCTTGTAGCGGGCGGCCACGGCCTTGGCGGCCGGCACGGCCTCCAGCGGCGGGGCGACGGTGGTGAAGTAGATGTCCTTGGCGCCGGCACCGGCCAGCGACAGCAGGTCCGGGCTGTCGTAGCCGTCGCCGCCCATCACCGGGATGGCCACGCCCGCTTCACGCAGCTGCTTGGCGAACGGGCCCACCTGGCCGTACAGACCGCCGAAGTAGATGGCGTCCGGCTTGGCCTGCTTGATCTTGGTGATGATGCTGGAGAAGTCGCTCTTCTCGTCGGTGCCTTCCGAGAAGCTGATGGTCACGCCCTTGCTCTTCAGGCGCGCCTCGGCGGCGTCGGCCAGGCCCTGGCCGTAGGGGGTCTTGTCGTTCAAGACGTAGACCTTCTTGACCTTGACGGTGTCGATCAGGAAGTCCGCGCCGGCCGGGCCCTGCGAGTCGTCGCGGGCGCAGATGCGGTTCATGTTCGAGAGCGCGCGGTCCGTGACCTTCGGGTTGGTGTTGGCGGGCGACACGATGGCGACGTGCGCGGGGGCCAGCACTTCCGAGGACGGGATGACCACGCCGGAGTTCAGCGTGCCGACCATCGCCAGGATGCTGTTGTCGGCGGCGATGCGGCGGGCGTTGGCGGTGCCGGTGGTGGGGTCGGCCTGGTCGTCGTAGGCGACGAACTGCAGGTCAAAGCCCATCTTCAGGAACGCCGCCTTCTGCTCCTTGATGGCCATCTCCGTGGCGTTGCGGATCTGGAGACCCAGGTCCGAGCTGGAACCAGTGAGCGGCGACATGCTGGCGATCTTGATAACCTGCGCCGCGTTCGCGCTGCCCAGTGCCATTGCACCAGCCAGGGTCAGAATGGAAAGGCCAAGTTTCTTCATGGTGCCTCCGGTGAACTGCACTCCTACGCCATCTGCGTCCGAGATGCTGCATTTTAAGGATGGCTTCAGCGCATGTCAATGTGTCTTTCATGATTGGCCTTGAAACCATCATGTGGTGTTTTGCCAAAAGCTGTCATTTCATTGCGATAAAAACCCTGGCCCGGCAATAAAGCGTCTTCTGGGCTTTATGCGAGCGGTTTCAGCAGCTGAATGGTGCCCTCAGTCTACCGGTTCGCCGCGTTGCAACCGGATGGCACGCAACAGATTCTGGAACATCAGCGCGGAGGTGAGCGGCCCCACCCCCCCCGGCACCGGGCTGATGGCCCGCACCCGCGCCGCCACCTCCGGTCCCACGTCGCCCACCACCCCGTCGGGCGTCACGTTGATGCCGGCGTCAATGATCACCTGTGTGGCCTGAACCTGCCCGGCGCCCAGCAGCCCGGCGCGGCCCACCGCCATCACCACCGCGTCCTGGGGGGCCAGCACCGCCGCCAGATCGCGAGTGTGCTCGTTGCAGAGCGTCACAGTCGCGCCCCGGTTGTTCAGCATCCACGCCAGCGGCCGGCCCACTGTGCGGCCCGGCCCCACGATGGCCACCCGGGCCCCCTGCAGGTCCAGCACCTCGCGCAGCAGAAAGCGCACGCTGCGCGGGGTGGGCGGCAGCAGCGCCTCCGGCTCGCGTCCGGCCGCCACCAGCGCGAGATTGGCGGGCGTCAGGCCCTCGATGTCCTTGCTGGGCGCCAGATGCAGCATGGCGAGGTCGGCGTCCAGGTGGGGGCTGAGCGGCATCTCCAGCACGATGCCGTGTACCGCCGGGTCAGCCGACAGCCGCTCCAGTTCGGCGTGCAGGTCCGCCTGAGACACGTCGGCGCCGAGCGCCTGTACCGTGAGCGTCACGCCCAGACGCTCGGCATTGCGCTGCTTGCTCTGCACGTACACGTGGGTGGCCGGGTCGCTGGACGCCACCACCGCCACCAGCTGGGGCCGCAGGTCCAGGGCCGCCACGCCGGCACGCACCTCCCGGCGCACCCGGTCGGCCAGCGGCTTGCCCAGCAGCAGCTGCGGGGCGGGGGAGGGCAGGTCGGTCATCGGCTTCATTGTGAGGCCCCCGGTGCCGCGCGGCTCAATGTCGGAAGTGCCGGCTGCCGGTGAAGACCATGCTCAGGCCCAGCTCGTTGGCCGCCGCCACGTTTTCCGGGTCCCGCTTGGCACCGCCCGGCTGCAGCACCGCCGTCACGCCCGCTGAGGCCGCCAGCCGCACCACGTCGTCGTACGGGAAAAAGGCCTCCGAGGCCAGCACCGCGCCCCGGGCCGCCTCGCCCGCGTTCTGTACCGCCCGTTCGGCAGCCCAGATGCGGCTGACCGCGCCGGCGCCAACCCCGACCGTCACGCCGCCGCGCGCCAGCACCACGTTGTTGCTGCGGGCGTGCTTGGTCACGCGCCACGCGAACCCCAGGTCCTGCCATTCCTGCTCGGTGGGCTGACGCTTGGTGACCACCTCCGCGCAGATGTCGTCCCAGACGCGGTTGTCGCGCTGCTGCGCGAGCAGGCCCCCCACCAGCGGCCGGTACTCCAGGCGCCCCGAACGGTCCTGGGCCGCCCGCAGCACTCGCAGATCCGGCTTCCTGGCGCGCAGCCAGTCCAGCGCCTCCTCACTCACCTCCGGAGCGATCACCACCTCCAGAAACGTGCCGCGCATCGCCTGGGCCGCGTCCAGGTCCAGCGGTCGGTTGAGCGCCACGATGCCGCCGTACACGCTCAGGGTGTCGGCGTCGCGGGCACGTTCCCAGGCGGCCCGGGCCGACTCGCCCACCGCCACGCCGCAGGGATTGGCATGCTTGACCGCCACGCAGGCCGGCTCGCTGAACTCCTGCACCAGCGCCCAGGCCGCGTCGGTATCGGCGTAGTTGTTGAAGCTCATCGGTTTGCCGCTCAGCACCTGCGCGTCCAGCACCGGGCCACGCTCATTGCCGACCCGGTACACGCTGGCCGGCTGATGCGGGTTCTCGCCGTAGCGCAGGTCGCCCACCCGGCTCAGCTCCAGCGTTACCTGCGCCGGGAAGCCCGGCTGATCGCCGTTCAGGTAGCGGGTGATGGCCGCGTCGTAGGCGGCGGTGTGCCCGAAGGCCTTGGCTGCCAGACGGCGACGTTCCTCCGGGCTGACCTCGGCCTGCAGCGCCAGCGGGTAGTCGGCAGGGTCCACCAGCACCAGCACACCGGCGTGGTTCTTGGCGGCCGCCCGGATCATGGCCGGGCCACCGATGTCGATGTTTTCGATTACGTCGTCAAAGGCCGCGCCACTCTCCACCGTTTCACGGAAGGGGTACAGGTTGACGCACACCAGATCGATCGGCGCGATCTGGTGCCGCTCCAGCTCAGCCAGGTGGCCTTCGTCACGGCGGGCCAGAATGCCGCCGTGGATGTTCGGGTGCAGGGTCTTGACCCGGCCGTCCAGAATCTCGGGAAAGCCGGTCACGTCGGCCACCGGGGTGACGGGGAGGCCCGCGCCGCTCAGGGCGTTCAGGGTGCCGCCGGTGCTGAGCACCTCCCAGCCGGCCTCCACCAGCTGCCGGGCGAACTCCACCACACCCGTCTTGTCCGACACCGATACCAGCGCGCGTTTCTGCATAGCCTGCCTCCTGGAAACTGGGCCGCGCCAGGGGTGCGCGGCTCCGGCCCAGGCGTGCGGCCACTTCACCGTCTGCGGCTTCCCCGTGGTGCCCCACGCGACGCCAGTCACCGCGACTGCCGGCAGTGTAGCAGAGCCCTCCCTATACGCTGCGTATACGCCGCATCGGGTAAGCTGCCGGGCGTGGATTGGATCTATAGCGTCATTCTGGGCATCGTCGAGGGCATCACCGAATTTCTGCCGATCAGCAGCACCGGACACCTGATCGTGGCGGGCGACCTGCTGCGGGTGCCCTGGGACAAGAACATCCTGAGCACCTTCGAGGTGGTGATTCAGGGCGGCGCCATTCTGGCGGTCGTGGCGTACTACTGGCGCGATCTGGTGCGGCAGGCCAGCACCATCGGCAGCGACCGGGGCGTGCAGCGCATGTGGCTGGGCATCGTGGTGGCGTGCATCCCGGCGGTGATCCTGGGCGCGCTGTTCGGCAGCAAGATCAAGGCCGCGCTGTTCACGCCGAGCGTGGTGGCGTGGGCGCTGATCGTGGGCGGCGTGCTGATGTACGTCATTGAGCTGCGGCCCCGGCAGGCCAGAACGCACCGGCTGGAAGACCTGAACCTCCCGCAGGCGATCCTGGTGGGCCTTGCCCAGTGTCTGGCGCTGCTGTGGCCCGGCTTCTCGCGCAGCGCCAGCAGCATCCTGGGCGGCATGCTGACCGGCCTGGACCGGCCCACCGCCACCCAGTTCAGCTTCTATCTGGGCATCCCGGTGCTGGGCGGCGCCACACTGCTGGACTTCATCAAGCACCGCCATGAACTCGGCGACGCGGGTCTCGCGAACGTGGCCATCGGGTTCGTGGTCAGCTTCATCGTGGCCTACTTTGCCATCGGCTGGCTGCTGCGCTTCGTCAGCGGGCACGACTTCAAGGGCTTCGCCATCTACCGGGTCATTGCCGGCATCCTGATTCTGGTGCTGGTGGCGACGGGCGTCATCAGCAACACCCTGCGCGTCTGAGCTGAAGAGCACGTCATGAAGAGAGGGGCCGGCCTGGGTGGGCTGACCCCTCTTGCTGCTGTTCCGGCGTCAGTTCAGCATGCGGTTCAGCTGGGCCACGTAGCGGGCCAGTTCCGGTGCGGGGGCGAAGGTCCGGGCGGCGTCCACGCGCTCCTGCATCACTTCCACGTCCAGCGGATCGGCACGCAGCAGCTGATTGGCCAGCAGCACCACCCGGCGCTGGTCACCTTCTGAGCGGTAACGGGCCATCTGGTTGCGCAGCTCGAAGGTCAGGGTCAGGCGCGCTTCATCGCGCATCTGCAGCAGCCAGTCGGCCTCCTCCACGCCCGGCAGGAATTCGCCCCGGTACAGCGCCAGCGCGCGGGCCAGCTCACCGGTGTGAATCGCCTGCTGGAACTGCTGCAGGTCCAGTTCCACCTTGACCAGCCGCCCCAGCCGGTAGCGCGGCGACTTGTGCGGGCCCTCGAAGCTGATGACCTCCGGCCCGAGCTTGTCGCGCAGGTCCCAGATGCACTGGCGCACGTACCCGGCCGCCTCGCGCGCGTCGCGCTCCGGAAACAGGTCCAGCTGCATCTGGGCGCGGGTGCGGCCTGGATGCAGCGCCAGATACGTCAGGACCAGCGGGGTGTTCAGGTACGCGAAGCTGATCTCGGTGCCGTCCTTGAACACGGCGGAGCGGCCCAGGGTGCTGAGCTGAAGCTGCATGGCGCCGTCCTCCGGCAGGCGCGGCTGGCCGGTCAGGTGGCCCAGCCGGTCCAGCAGCGGCTCCAGCAGCGGGCTCAGCTCCGGGTCCAGCACCGCGAACTGCAGCAACTCCGAGAGCTCCTCCAGGTCCGGCTTGAACTCGAACAGCTGGCGCAGCCGCAGCATCTGGGTCAGCGCCTCCTGCAACAGCGTCACCGTCACCGACTCCCGGCGCAGCCGCAGCGCGCACGAAGCCAGATGCAGATGCACCCGGATCATCTCCGGCATCCGACCGGCCTCGCGGAAGCCCCCGGCGGCGCGCTCCAGGCTGTCGTAGCCGCCGTGCACGTCCCCCCGGCGTCGCCGCAGCACACCGTCGGTGGCCCACAGTTCCGGGGGCCAGTCCTGCGGCAGCTGCCCGAAGCCGAGCAGGGTCTCCAGCGCCTGACCGTGCAGGCCCTGCAGACTCTGGTGGTCGGCCAGCCGGGCCACACTCCAGACGCGCAGGTTGAAGTCGCCCAGGTCTTCGGCCTGCTGTGCCACCGTGACCAGCGTCCGGGCGTACTGCTCGTACTCGCCGGACAGCCGGTACAGTTCGGCCGCGCTGCCCAGCAGCAGCGCGTGCTCGCGCTGCGCGTCCGTCGCGCTCGACAGGGCCAGCGCCTCCGTCAGGGTCGCCTGGGCCTGGGCCAGGTCACCGCTGCTCAGCTGCAGGTCCAGCAGGATCTTGAGGGCGCTCAGGCGTGGCCGGGGGTCCGTGCCCAGCGCCAGCGCCCGCACCGCCTCCTGCAACAGCAGTTTGGCGCGGTCGGTATGGCCGAGCAGCAGGTGCATCTGCGCGAGCGACTGGCTGACCCGGGCGGTCAGCTGGTCGTCGCCGTGCGCCACGTAGCCGTGCCAGGCCCGTTCCACCCGCCGGAGGCCTTCCTCCGGGTGGCCCGCCTGGAACTGCGCCACGCCCCACCAGCGCAGCAGCCGCAGCCGCAGTTCCGGGTCCTGGATGTGCTCGGCGATCTCCTGAAAGTGCAGGCAGGCGTCGTCGAAGCGCCCCAGCAGCCGCAGCAGGTTGCCGTATTCCACCGTGCCCTCGGGGTGACCCAGGATGGCGGCGCGGTGGAGGGCACCTTCCGCTTCCTTCAGGCGGCCGGTGCGGAGCAGGGCGATGCCGTTCCAGGCATGATCGGCCGCCGTCGTGGCCGAGATCGCCGCATGGGCAATCACGGCGTCGTACGCCTGAGCTTCGAACAGCACTTGCAGGTCGGATTTGTCCATGGCAGATGAAACGTTCCTAAACGCTTCGGTCCTTATGGTACTCGCATGACCTCCAAGCTGACGTTGATGATTGTCACAGCCGCCCTGACCGCCTGTTCCACCGGCCTGGCCGCTGGGCCGGTCGACTTCGGCGCCCGCACCACCACCAAGGGCGGCCCGATTGATTTCGGCACGCGCCTGACCCTCAAGGGTGGCCCGATCGATTTCGGGGCGCGGCAGGTGACCCTGGGCGGCCCGATCGACTTCGGCGCCCGGACCGTCAGCGGTGGCCTGTGAGCAGCACCCAGCAGCTCCGCAAGGCCCAGCCGCAGACCGCGCTGACCCGCAGCCACAGCCTGGCCGAGCAGCGGATGGAACTGGCCCGCCAGCAGCAGACGCTCCCGGTGGTGCGCGCGCTCCCGATCGACTTTGGCGACCGCTGAACCCAGCACACAGAGCGGCGCCCGGTGATAGTCACCGGGCGCCGCTCTGTGTGGCCGGAAAACGGAACGTCAGCCCTTGAGCGCTCCGCTGGTCAGGCCCTCGATCAGCTGGCGAGAGGCGAAGGCGAACACCACCAGCAGCGGCACCACCGTCAGCGCCACGCCGCACATCAGGGCACCCCAGTCGGTGTTGACCAGACCCTGCAGCGTCCGCAGCGCCAGCGGCGCCGTGTAGGTTTCGACGCTGCGGAAGATGATCAGCGGCCCCAGGAAGTTGTTCCAGCTGTTGATGAACGTCACCAGCCCCAGGGTGGCGAGCGCCGGGCCGCACAGCGGCAGCACGATGCGGCGGTAGATGCCGAACTCACTGTCGCCGTCGATGCGGGCCGCCTCCACCAGTTCCTTGGGAATGGCGCTGCCGATGTACTGGCGCATCAGGAAGATGCCGAAGGCGCTGGCCATGCCCGGCACCCACAGCGCCCGGGGCGAGTCGATCCAGCCGAACGCCTGCATGATCAGCGCGAACGGCACGATGTTGAGCGCGCCCGGAATCAGCAGGGTGGCCAGCACCATCGCAAACAGCTGGTCGCGGAAGCGAAAGTTGTACATCGCGAAGGCGAAGCCGGCCAGCGAGCAGAAGAACAGGGTGGTGACGGTGCTCAGGACCGCCAGATACAGGCTGTTCCAGAGATTGCGCCAGAACGGCACGCGGCCCAGCAAGCTGTCGTAGTTGGTGGTCAGGTTATGCCCGAACCAGGTTGGCGGCGGCAGGTTGAAGATCTCGCCGCGCGAGTGGGTGGCGAACACGAACATGAAGTAGAACGGCAGCACCGTCAGCAGCGCGCCCAGGACCAGCAGGGCCAGCGCCGCGCCGCGTGACAGGGGCTTGCCGATGCTGCGGCGGGCGGTGTTGGGCGCCGAGGAGTACGCGACCGCCATCTCAGTCACTCCCCGACAGGCGGCTCTTGCCAAAGATGCGGTTATTCAAGAAGGTCAGCGCTCCGATCAGGATGAACAGCAGCCACGACATCGCGGCGGCGAGGCCGGCATCCGAGTAGAAGTTGTAGGTGCGGTACATGTACATCACGGTGGTGAGGGCCATGTTGCCGATGCCGCCCGAATCGCCGGCGATGATGTACGGCTCCTCGAACAGCTGCAGGTTGCCGATCAGGGTCAGCGTGATGGCCACGAACATGATCGGACGCAGCAGCGGCAGGGTGATGTAGCGGAACTGCTGCCATACCGAGGCGCCGTCCACGCTGGCGGCCTCGTACAGGTCGCGCGGGATCGCCTGGAGACCGCTGAGGTACAGCACCACGTTCCAGCCCACGTAGCGCCACACCACCACGCTCGCCACGGCCGGCTGAATGAAGTTGCGGTTGCCCAGCCAGTTGATGTTCTCGGCCGGGAACAGGCCGCCAATCAGCGGCAGGCTGTGCAGGCTGGTCAGCACCACGTTCAGCACGCCGTACTGCCAGCTGAAGATCGTCACGAAAATCACCGCGATGGCCACCACCGAGGTGATGTACGGCAAAAAGTACAGCGCCGTGACCAGGCCCTGCACACGCTTCAGACTCATGTTGATGGCAAATGCCAGGGGAATGGCGATCAGGTGTTGGGGGATGCCGGATTCCAGCGCGATGATGCCGGTGTTCTTCAGCGACTGCCAGAAGGTGGGGTCCGTCAGGTTGTCGGTGAAGTTGCGCCAGCCCACGAAGGTCATGGAGCCCAGGCCGCTGGCCGGCTGCCACGCGTGGAACGACAGGTACAGCGAGAAGACAATCGGGAACAGGCCGAAAATGGCGAACAGAATGAAAAACGGACTGATGAAGATGTACGGCGCGTAACGGCGCTGGAAGTTATCCCAGCGAGCCCTCAGGGGGAGGCGCTCAGGTACAGTCGGGATCCGGGCTTGCACGGTGCTCTCCTCTGTGGCGATAGGGCGAAAGGGGCCGCCTGGGTGCGGCCCCCTCCAGGGTCAGATCAGCGGGCGCGGCGCTGGATCAGGGCCTGGGCCTCGCTCAGCGCCTGCTCGACGGTCTTGGAGCCGTCCAGCACGCTGGTGAGCGCATCGGCCACGATCTGGTCGGCGACCGGGTCCAGCCGGTTCACGTCGATCGGCTGAATGCGGTTGGCGGCGGTGCGCCACAGCTGACGGGCCTTCTGGCCGGCCAGGTACGGCACGCCCTCGTTGAAGAGCGGCGCGGTCTGGGCCGCACGCAGCGCGGGGAAGGCGCCGGTGGTCTTGAACGCCAGGATCTGCTGGTTGGCGTCGGTGGTCAGGTACTTGATCAGCTCCCAGGCCTCGGTCTTGTTCTTGCTCTGGCTGGGGATGCCGTAGAAGCTGCCGCCGTAGCTGGTGAAGCTGTTGCCCGGCAGCTGGAGGGCCGCCCACTTGCCGGCGAAGTCCTTGGCGAGCCAGTTCTGCATGTGGCCCACCAGCCACGCGCCGCTCACCTCGCTGGCCAGGTTGCCCTTCTGGAAGGCGGTGGTCCAGTCGCTGCTGAAGGCGGCGCCGGCCCGGGCGTCCAGCTTGGCGTCGCGGATCTGCTTGGCCACCGTGAAGGCGTTGACGAAGCGCGGGTTGGTCGGGCTGACCAGCACCTTGTTGTCCTTGTCGAAGTACAGACCTTCACCCGGCTTCAGGCCGCTGCGGATCATGATGCCCTCGACCTCGGAGGCGTCGGGGATCAGGAAGGTGCCGGGGTTGGCCGCCACGATCTTCTTGCCAGCCGCGATGTACGAGTCCCAGCTCTTGTTCAGGTCGGTGGGCTTCACGCCGGCCTTCTGCAGCAGGTCGGTGCGGTAGAACATCGAGCCCGGGCCGATGTCGGTGGGCATGGCGACCATCCGGCCGTCGTCGGTCATGGCCTGCGGGAAGGTGTAGGCCACGAAGCGGCTGCGGTACTGGCCAGCGTTATACGGAGCCTTGCTGATGTCCACCAGACCGCCGCCCTCGGCGAACTTCGCCACGTAGCCGAAGTCGATGGCTTCCACGTCGTTGGCACCCGAGCCGGTCGCCAGCGCGGTGGTCAGGGCGTTGTGGTGGTCAGCGTAGGCCAGCGAGTTGATCTTGACCTCGATGTTCGGGAACTTCTTGTTGAAGCCGGGGAGCGCCGCCTTGACCACGCTGTCCAGGTCGGGGAACACGCCGATGGTGATGGTCTTCTTGGCTTGGGCGCCGGCGAGGCTGGCGGTCAGTGCCAGGGTCAGAGCAAGAGCGATCTTGTGCATAGGGTCCTCCGGGACAGCAGAACGGGTGAAAGGGCGTCGGGACGGGGGCGGACGGTTGAAAGCGCTTTCACAAACATCGTTGACGGATGCGGCTGGGCGCGGAAGAACTCGGCGTTCAGGTACTGCGTCGTCGGGCGGTGGACTCGCGGATCACCAGCTGAACGGTCAGGGGCGGCAACAGATACGGCTGGCCGGCCAGCTGGTGCAGGATCCACTGGGCGGCGGCCTGACCCATCTGAAAGGTCGGCTGACGAACCGTGGTGAGCGGGGGAGAGGTGTAGGTGGAACCGGGAAGGTCATCATACCCCACCAGGGACACGTCGTCGGGGACCCGCAGGCCCCGGCGGTGCAGGGCCAGCCGCGCGCCGTAGGCCATCTGGTCGTTGGCGGCGAACACCGCGCTGAACACGCTGCGGCCCTCGAACAGCCGGGTGGCGGCCAGGTAGCCGGACGCCTCCAGAAAGTCCCCCTGCTGCACCAGCTCCGGATCGAAGGCGAGCTGCGCCTCGTCGAGGGCGGCGCGGTAGCCGGCCAGCCGGTCCTGCGCGTCCGGATGAGACATATCGCCGGTGATGTGGGCGATCCGGCGGTGGCCCATCTCGATCAGGTGGTGGGTGATGGCGCGCGCACCTTCCAGCTGGTCCAGTCGCAGGCACTGCCCTTCCAGTCCGGCGACCGTCCGGCCCAGCAGGCTCAGGGGAACGCTCTGCGCCACGGTCCTCAGCTGCTCGTCCGGCACCGATCCGCCCAGGACGGCCAGCGCGTCCACCCGCCGGGCCAGCAGGCTCTCGATGGCCTCCATCTCGGCTTTGGCGTGCCAGTGGCCGCTCATGAACACCGTCTGGTAGCCGCTGCCACCCAGGCCCTGCTCAATGCCCCGCACCATGTCGCCATAGAACGGGCTGGAAATGTCCTGTGTCAGGACGCCGACGCTCATGGTCCGGCCACTGGCCAGTCCGCGAGCAAGCACGTTCGGTCGGTAGTTCAGCTTCGCCAGAACGCGTTGCACATGTTCACGTTTCTCGGGACTGACGTTGGCAGAGCCTGTCAGAATACGCGAGACCGTGCTGGCCGAAACGCCGGCCTCACGTGCCACTCGGGCAAGGGTGATATTCGCTTCCATACGTGCTTGATCCGAACTATACCCTTCTAAGAAAGCGCTGTCAAATTCTGCACAGCCAACCAGGACCCGTTCGATGGGTGGGGTCCTTGGGGGAGGGCGTGGCGGGCGTTTTGGGTGTCTATCATGGGGTGGGAGCGCCGTCAGAAACACGGCCCCATTGTTTCCTTCACTGGTGTGCGCTCCGCATTTCAGGCAACTTGACTGAGGTATACTCAGCATCCTTATGGCCACTGATGCCAAACAACGTCCGGTGTATGTGATCAGCGTGGCAGCAGAACTGGTGGACATGCATCCACAGACGCTGCGCCTGTATGAGCGCAAAGGGCTGATCCGGCCGGGACGCAGCAGCGGCAAGACCCGGCTGTACAGCGAGCGCGACATTGATCACCTGCGCGAGATCCGGCGACTGACCCAGGAACTCGGGGTGAATCTGGCCGGGGTGGAGGAGGTGATGCGCCTCCAGCATCAGCTGGACGATCTGCAGGAAGAGTTCGAGGCCGAGATCGCCCGCATCGAGGACCAGATCCGCGAGAAGACCCGGCCGATGGGCCTGCCCGCCCCGGACGCCCGGCTGGACCCCCGCGACCGGCCAGTGTATGTGATCAGCATCGCCGCAGAACTGGTGGACATGCACCCGCAGACGCTGCGCCTGTACGAGCGCAAGGGGCTGATCCGGCCGGGACGCAGCAGCGGCAAGACCCGGCTGTACAGCGAGCGCGACATTGATCACCTGCGCGAGATCCGGCGCTTCACCCAGGAACTCGGGGTGAATCTGGCGGGCGTGGAGGAAATCATGCGCCTGCGCTACGAACTGGAGGCGGCGCATTCCAGGATGGAGGGCCGCATCGTCAGCATCCAGCAGGACATCCAGAACCGCATGACCGCGTGGCGCGAGCTCCCCGCGCCGGACGCGGACGCTTCGGAATAACGCCGGGTGATGCCAGCGGTCGGCCGGTGGTTTCGGGGATTCCGAAGCCCTGTTCAGCGAGGAGTACCCTCCCGACAGCTGGTGGGGGCGGGTGTCGCCTGCGTTGACCGTGATGGCCGGGTGCTGCTGGTGCGCCGGCGGGACAATGGGTCGTGGGACGTGCCGGGTGGCCGGGTCAAGCCGGGCGAGTGCACTCAGGACGCAGCCCGCCGGGAACTGCAGGAGGAGACCGGCCTGCGGGTCGGGGAGTTGGTGCTGCTCGGGGTTGTGAGTGGTCCCGACGCCCGCTTCGTGTACCCGGACGGCAACGTGGTGGACTGGGTCACCGTGCTGTATGGAGCCGCCCAGGTTCAGGGTGAGGCGCGGGCTGCCGACGATGCAGCGGAGGTCGGCTGGGTTGCTCCGGAGGCGGTGCCGGGTTCTCTCAGCGCGGCTACACAGCAGTATCTCCACCTGATCCGGAGTCGGCCGCCCCCGGCAGGACCCCCTGAAGGGTGAGGATGCTTCATGCCATTCTCAGCTACAGTGATCTGCAGGACGAATGAATGGCTGACCTGTGGGTGGTGGGAGACGTGCACGGCGCGCTGGTGCCGCTCCGGACCCTGCTGCGGCGTGCACGGCTGGTGGACGAGCAGGACCGCTGGACCGGCGGCGACGCCCGACTGGTCTTCCTGGGCGACCTGACCGACCGGGGCCCCGACGGATTCGCGGTGCTGCGGTTGGTGCAGGCGCTGGAACGGCAGGCGGCCCAGGTGGGCGGCGAGGTGTACAGCCTGCTGGGTAATCACGAGGTGATGCTGCTGGCCGCGCTGCACTTTGGTGGACGCCGGGCGGCCGGCAACGACCCCTACGGCCTGTATGACTACTGGCGACAGAACGGTGGCCGTCGCCGCGACCTGGCCCGCATCGAGCCGACCGACGTGACGTGGCTGCAGGCGCGCCCGGCCATGCTGCAGCTGGACCACTGGCTGTTCGTGCACGCCGACGCCCCGCTCTATCAGCGGCTCGGCCAGAGTCTGGAGGCAGTGAACCAGCGGATGGCCGCCCTGCTGCATGCCCAGACGCCCGACATCTGGGGCGAGCTGCTGAATGCCTTTGCCGAGCGCTCGACCTTTGCGGGGCCGGACGGCCGCGAGCGGGCCCGGCAGCAGCTGGAACGCTACGGTGGCCGGCGCATCGCCCACGGACACACGCCAGTCTTCGTGCTGCGTGCGGACGAGCCGGGCGCCAGCCAGCATCCGCACAGCTACGCGGGCGGGCTGGTGCTGGGCCTGGACAGCGGCATGGCCTATCTGCGCGGCAGCGGCTTCATGGTGCGGCTGAACGAGCGTCCGGGACTGCTGGGCAGCGGGATTCTGGAGACGGTGTACCTGCAGGGCTAGCGGCGGCGGATGGCATACAATCGGCGGCATGACGCTGAATGACCATCTGGACACTGCCCAGGCCGACCAGGAACTGTTCGAGCTGCTGCGGATTCCGTCCGTGAGCGCCGACCCCACGCATCAGGCCGACATGGGCCGCGCCGCCGAGTTCCTGCGCGCCAAGCTGGACCGCCTGGGCTTCGAGGCGCGGGTGGACCCCACCGCCGGGCATCCGGTGGTGTACGCCGAGCGGCTGAAGGCCCCTGGCGCCCCCACCGTGCTGATCTACGGCCACTACGACGTGCAGCCGGAGGCGCCGCTGGAGATGTGGACCACCCCGCCCTTCGAGCCGACTGTGCGGAATGGGCGCATCTACGCGCGCGGCAGCACCGACGACAAGGGACAGGCGTACGCCCACGTGCGCGGCGCCGAGCTGCTGCTGAGCCAGGGTGAGCTGCCGGTCAACCTGAAGTTCCTGCTGGAAGGCGAGGAGGAAGTGGGCAGCCGGAATCTGGAGCCGTACATCCGAGAGCACCAGGACGAGCTGCAGGCCGACGTGATTGTGATCTCGGACGGCTCGCGCTTTGCGCCGGACGTGCCGACCGTCACCTACGGCCTGCGCGGGCTGAGCTACGTGGAGGTGCATGTGACCGGCGCCAACCGCGACCTGCACAGCGGCAGCTACGGCGGCGCGGCACCCAACCCGATCAATGCGCTTGCCAGCATCATCGCGCGGCTCAAAGACGAGCAGGGCCGCGTGACGGTGCCGGGCTTCTACGACGGGGTCGAGGAACTGACCGACCAGGAGCGCGAGATGTGGGCGCAGCTGCCGCACAATGACGCCGAGTTCGCCGCCAGCATCGGGGCGACCGCGCTGCCGGGCGAGGCCGGCTACAGCACGCTGGAGCGGCTGTGGGCGCGCCCGACCCTGGACGTAAACGGTATCTGGGGCGGCTACCAGGGCGAGGGCAGCAAGACCGTGATCGCCGGCAAGGCCGGGGCCAAGATCAGCATGCGGCTGGTGCCGGGCCAGGACCCGGAACGCATCACCGAGCTGGTCAAGCAGTACATTCCGACGCTGGCGCCAGAGGGCGCGCAGGTGGAGGTGGTGGGCCTGCACGGCGGCCAGCCGGTCAAGGTGGACCTGGACAGCCCGTACGTGCAGGCGGCCGGCGCGGCGCTGGAGCGCGTCTACGGCAAGCGGCCCGCCTATGCCCGCACCGGCGGCAGCATTCCGATCGTGGCGGCCTTCCGGTCCCTGCTGGGGGCGCCGGTGCTGCTGGTGGACATGGGCCTCAACGAGGACGCCCCGCACAGCCCCAACGAGAGCTTCGCGCTGTCGGACTATCACAACGGCATTCTGACCAGCGCCTATCTGCTGCAGGAGATCGGGCAGCTGAGGTGAGGCTGGGCTTCCTGTCATCGCATGGGGGCAGCGGGGCGCGGGCGGTGGTGCAGGCGGTCCGCAGCGGCGAACTGGACGCCGAGCCGGTGGTGCTGATCAGCAACAACAGCAGCTCCCAGGCGTTGGCGTTCGCGCGGCAGGAGGGGCTGCAGGCGCTGCACCTCAGCTCGGCCCATCATCCGGACCCCGCCGAACTGGACCGGGCGATCCTGTCGGCCCTGCAGCGTGCCGGCGTGGACGTGCTGGTGCTCAGCGGCTACATGAAGGAGCTGGGTCCGGCCACCCTGGCCGCCTATCACGGCCGGCTGGTCAACGTGCATCCCAGCCTGCTGCCGCGGTACGGCGGGCGCGGCATGTACGGCGACCGGGTGCATCAGGCGGTACTGGCTGCTGGAGACGCCGAGAGTGGGGCCACGGTGCATCAGGTGGAAGCGGGCATTGACGAGGGCCCCATCCTGCTGCAACAGCGGGTGCCGGTGCAGCCGGACGACACGCTTGAGACGCTGCGGGCGCGCGTGATGGCGGTGGAGGGGCCGCTGCTGGTGGCGGCGCTGCGGCAGCTGGGCCAGCAGCTCTAGCGCTCCGGCCAGCGCAGGGTAGAGCCGTCCTTCAGGGTGGCGGTCACGGCCGGGTTGTCCAGGTCGTGGCCGTCCACCGTGCAGCGGGCAAAGTGTTCAGGCATCGGGGGGAGCAGGCTTTCCTGGCCCGCCAGAGCGTCGCAGGGGCCGCTGGGGTCCTGGCCGGTGATCGCCACCACACCGGCCGCGATGATGACCTGCTGCAGATACTGGGCGTCCGGGTTGCTGACCTGTGCGGTGCGCGCGGCCAGCAGGCCCGGCAGCACGGCGGCCAGGAGCGCCACCCACAGCACCCCCAGGCCGAGGATCAGGGGCCAGGTCCCGCCTGCAGGGGCCAAGCCCGCTGAAGTCTGGCGATGGACGGCTGCCGTGTGCAGTTGCAGGGCCAACCAGACCAGGAGTGGCAGCGTCACGGCCAGCGCGGGCCGCTCGGGGAGCAGCCGAGTTGCCGCCAGCAGACTGAGCGTCTGCAGCAGCAGCCAGCAGGCGTGCCACCACGGCCGGTTCAGCAGCGTCAGGCCGCTGCCGGGGAGGGGCAGGTTCAGCAGCAGGGCAGACCACAGCGGTGGCCGGAGGACAGCGTCGGGCCTGGACGGGACGGCGGACATGCAGGCAGGATAGGCAATCTGTGTGCGGTCCGGGTCGGCCCAGGCCAGCCCCATCCGTCTTCAGGAAGGCTGAAGGTTGGACAAGGCGGCCGGGCCGGGGGTAGGGTCGGGCCTATGGACTACATCCGATTGGGACAGAGCGGCCTGAAGGTCTCGCGCATCGCACTGGGGTGTATGACCTACGGCGACCCGCAGTGGCGCGACTGGGTGCTGGACGAGGAGCACAGCCGGCCGTTCTTTCAGCGGGCGCTGGAGGCCGGCATCAATTTCTTCGATACCGCCGACGTGTACAGCCTGGGCGTCAGCGAGGAGATCACCGGCCGCGCCCTGCGTGACTTTGCCCGGCGCGATCAGGTAATCATCGCCAGCAAGGTCCACAGCCCCATGGGTGACGGACCCAACGACCGGGGCCTGAGCCGCAAGCACATCATGGACGCGGTGCAGGCCAGCCTGAAGCGCCTGGGCACCGACTACATCGACCTGTATCAGATTCACCGCTTTGACCCGCAGACGCCGGTGCTGGAGACCATGACCGCGCTGCACGATCTGGTGCGGCTGGGCATGGTGCGCTACATCGGGGCCAGCAGCATGTACGCCTACCAGTTCGCGAAGATGCAGCACACGGCCGACCTGCACGGCCTGACCCGCTTTATCAGCATGCAGAACCATTACAACCTGGTGTACCGAGAAGAGGAGCGCGAGATGCTGCCGCTGTGCCGGGAGGACGGCGTGGGCGTGATTCCCTGGAGCCCGCTGGCCCGCGGCTTTCTGGCCGGCAATCGCCGACAGGACGGCGGCCAGACCACCCGTGGCAAGAGTGACGGCTTCAGCCAGAGCATGTACCGCACCGAGAGCGATTATGCGGTGCAGCAGCGGGTGGCCGACGTGGCCGGGCGGCTGGGCGTGACACCGGCCCAGGTGGCCACCGCGTGGCTGCTGGCCCAGCCGGGCGTGAGCGCCCCGATCATCGGGGCCAGCAAGATGTCCCACCTGGACGATGCGGTGGCCGCGCTGGAAGTGCAGCTCTCCCCGGAGGACCTGCAGAGCCTGCAGGAGCCGTACAAGCCGCATCCGGTCCTGGGGTTCTGAGAGAGCTTGCACTTTATCGGCCTCACGCGCTAACCTGAGCCGCCCTGAACGGGGAGACCCAGGCCTGGAGAGGTGCCCGAGTGGTTGAAGGGGTACGCCTGGAAAGCGTATGTGCTGGCAACGGTACCGTGAGTTCGAATCTCATCCTCTCCGCCACAGCTGCCAAGAGCACGGCCCCGGACTGACTGCCGGGGCCGTTGGTCTGTTGCGCTTACTCGCCGGCCGGCGGGTCGCGGCGTTTGGTGCTGGTGACCCCAGCCAGGATGCCGATGCCCAGCAGAATGATGGCCCCGATGATCACATACGACTGGGGCCAGCCGAACGTGTTCCCGGCGAAGAACAGCGCGATGATAAGCACGACGATCCCGATCATGTAAATGGCGAAATTGGACATTGATGGCGCTCCTCTCCAGACACTGTGCCTGATGAGTGCAGCTTAAGAACGGCGAGGTGACGGAACCTGCAGAGTCCCTAAAGTGTTCTTGATTGTTGGGAGTGGTTGTTTGATGGTCCTCCCTCTGAACAAGAGCAGGTAAAGACCCCCTGGCAGGAGCGCTAAAACTCGCACGTTACACTTCTGGTATGTTGCCCCTTCTGAAGCAGGTGCTCGACAACTTCAACTTCGACGTTGACCCGGCTCAGAGCCCGGAGCAGAACGCAGAAGAGGTGATCCGCAGCGCCGCCCTGCTGTCCGGAGCCGTGGCGGTGGAGCCGCTGCCCTTCGCAGACCTGCTGCTGATCACGCCGGTCCAGATCAAGATGGTGCTGCATGTCGGCAAGATCTACGGCTTTGACATCACACCCGAGCGGGGCCGCGAGATCGTGCAGGAACTGGGCGCCACCGTCGCCTACGGCATGATGGCCCGTCAGGTGATGCGTGGGCTGGCCAAGCTGGCCCTGCCGGTGATCGGCGGCCTCATCACAGCCCCTGCCGTGTACGGCTGGACGTATGCGCTGGGCCGGGTGGCCCAGAATTATTTCGAGCGCAAGCGCGAAGGACAGCCGATCAGCCGCACAATCCAGGCGCAGGTGGTTCAGGACGCCCGCAAAAAGACCCGCAACATCCTGCCGAGCGCCGACGACTTCAGCCAGCTGGCCCGCGAACTGCGCCGCCGCGCTGAGCAGAAGGAAGGCAAGGACGGGCCGGGCAGTCACCTGAACTGAAGTTCAAGCGAGAGACGCATTATTGTGCCGCCGGCCGGGGTCTGACCCGTATACTCCAATCATGAGACTTATGAAAGTTTTAATGACGGCTGTAGTGGTATCAGCGCTGTCCAGTACGGCTAATGCAGCGCAATTTCGGGCCGGCGGGTCCTTAGGCCTCTTCTATCCAGGATTTGGAGAGGGCACACTCAGTCTCTCGGTGCAGGCACCAGCGAACAGCTCCGGTACGCTGCAGCTGCGGGGTGTTTTAAGTGGTGGGGTCATTGGAGGCTTCGGTCCCGTCGAGCCTTTCCTGCGTGTGGACACGGATCTGCTGAACACCAGCGATGGTTTTTACTTCGGTGGAGGGCTCGGAAGCGGGCTTTCATTTGAAGGTGATATTTACACCCTGTTATCTCCTCTGGTGCTGGCAAACGCTCACTTGATCGTGGGCAAGGACTTCGGCAGCTACTCGCTGGAGGGCATTGCCCGGCTCGGCTTCATCAGCGGCGTGGGCGTGCGAGCCAGCTTCCCGCTGCGCTGACCTCTTGACCCGTGCCTTCGCCTGCCGCATCCTGTAGGGGCGACGATCCGCAGGAGTACCTGCACACGCGCTGAGGAGCGAGCCTGGGACGGTGAGAGCCAGGACGGTGGCGGGCAGCGAAGGGCAGCGGGGAGCATGAGGTGAAGAAGGTGCCCGTATCCGGCGGATGGCCGGGCGGGAACTGGGGTGGAACCGCGTGGACAGGTCGTCCGCGTCCCCAGGCGAGTGATCGCCTGGGGCTTTTTTGGCTCCGGGCCGCTCGGAAAGGAGCCAGGATGTCGGCAAGCTCAATGGAAGAACTCGTCAGTCTGTGCAAGCGCAGGGGCTTTATTTTTCAGGGCTCCGAGATCTACGGGGGCCTGCAGGGCTTCTACGACTACGGCCCGCTGGGCGTGGAGCTGAAAAACAACATCAAGGCCGCGTGGTGGCGCAGCAACGTCTACGAGCGCGACGACATGGAGGGCCTGGACGCCAGCATCATCATGCACCGGCAGGTGCTGCGGCACAGCGGCCACGAGGCGACCTTCTCTGACCCGATGGTCGATAACAAGAAGACCAACAAGCGCTACCGGCTGGATCATCTGGTCAAGGACCAGAAGGACGCCGTGCAGGCGCAGGTGGCTGAGCAGATGGGCGAGAGTACGGACAACTTCCCAGCCCTGGTCGCGGCCCTGGTGCGGCAGCCGGCGCGGGCCAGCGCGGCGCTGATTGCGGCAGGGGTGCGCGACCCCTTCTCCGGCGAGGTGGGTGACTGGACTGAGCCCAAGCCGTTCAACATGATGTTCAAGACGACCATCGGCCCGACCGCCGACGAGGACAGCTACGGCTACCTGCGCCCCGAGACTGCTCAGGGCATCTTCACCAACTTCAAGAACGTGGTGGACAGCACTTCGCGGCGGCTGCCGTTCGGCATTGCTCAGATCGGCAAGGCCTTCCGCAACGAGATCACCCCGCGCAACTTCATCTTCCGGGTCCGTGAGCTGGAGCAGATGGAGATCGAGTTCTTCTGCGTACCCGGCACCGATGAGGAGTGGCACGAGCACTGGCTGGAGCGCCGGCTCAGCTGGTGGGAGGCGCAGGGAGTGCCGCGCAGCCGCATCCAGATTCTGGACGTGCCGAAGGAAGATCTGGCGCACTATAGCAAGCGCACCTACGACCTGATGTACGACTATCCCACGCTGGGCCACGAGGAGATCGAGGGCATCGCCAACCGCACCGACTATGACCTCGGCTCGCACACCAAGGCGCAGGCCGAACTGGGGCTGGTGGCCAGCGTGGAGGAAAACCTCGACAGCATCGCCAAGCTGACCATTCCGCACCCCGAGACCAACAAGCCGGTCGTGCCGTTCGTGATTGAGCCGTCGGCGGGCGTGGACCGGGCCCTGCTGGCGGTGCTGAGCGAGGCGTTCACCAAGGAGACGCTGGAGAACGGCAGCGAGCGCATCGTGCTGAAGCTGAAGCCGCATCTCGCCCCGATCAAGGTGGCGGTCATTCCGCTGGCCCGCAACCGCGAGGAGATCACGTCGGTGGCGCGCGCCATCAAGGCGGATCTGCAGCGGCTGGGCCTGGGTCGGGTGCTGTACGAGGACAGCGGCAACATCGGCAAGGCCTACCGCCGCCACGACGAGGTGGGCACGCCCTACTGCGTTACGGTGGACTTCGACACCATCGGTCAGAGTGCCGAGGGCTCGGACGGCGGCCTGAAGGACACCGTCACGGTGCGCGACCGTGACACGCTGGCCCAGGAGCGCGTGAAGATCAGCGAGCTGGCGGACTGGATTCGCAGCCGGCTGGCGTAAGCGCCGCGTTGTGGGCGGGGGAACAGTCCGGGCGGCTGTTCCCCGCTTGTTTCCCTGCCCGTGCCATGATGCGCCCATGACCGCTTTACGGGGACGCTCGGCCGTGGTGGTGGGATCCGGGCCGAACGGGCTGGCGGCAGCGATCCGGCTGGCCCAGGCCGGCTGGCGGGTGGAGGTGCATGAGGCGGCGGGCCGGGTGGGCGGCGCCCTGGGCAGCGCCCCGCTGACGCTGCCGGGCTTTGTCCACGATGTGGGCTCGGCCATCCATCCGCTGGCGGCCGCCAGTCCCTACCTGCGCACCCTGCCGCTCCACGCCTACGGGCTGGAGTGGGTGCAGCCGCCGGTGGCGCTGGCCCACCCGCTGCCGGGCGGGGCCGCGCTGCTGCATCGCTCGCTGGAACAGACGGCCGACGGGCTGGGCGTAGACGGTCAAGCCTACCTGCGGCTGATGCGCCCGCTGGTGCAGGCGTGGCCCGACCTGCTGGACGACAGTCTGCGCCCGCTGCTGCGGATACCACGGCATCCGTTCACACTGGCCCGCTTTGGCCTGCGCGGTGTGCCACCGGCCTCGCTGCTGGCGCGGACGCTGTTCCGCACGCCTCAGGCCCGGGCGCTGCTGGGCGGACTCGCGGCCCACTCCGGCCTGCCGCTCGGCACTCCGCTCAGCAGTTCATTCGGGCTGATGCTGGCGGTGGCCGGGCATGCGGTCGGCTGGCCGTTTCCGCGGGGTGGGGCGCAGCAACTGGCTGAGGCGATGGCGGGCCTGCTGCGCCATCTGGGCGGTGAAATAAGGCTGAACACGCCGGTGTCCAGTCTGCGGGAGTTGCCGCGTGCAGACGCGGTGCTGCTGGATACGTCGTTGCCCACCTTTCTGCGGCTGGCAAGCGACCGCGTGCCCCAGGCGTATGCGGCGCAGCTTCGGCGCGTGCGGCCCGGCCCCGGTGCCTACAAGCTGGATTACGCGCTGTCCGGCCCCCTGCCCTGGGCCGACGCGCGGGTCGGGCAGGCCGGCACGGTGCACCTGGGCGGCACCCTGCCGGAACTGGAGCTGGCCGAGCGCGCACCCCATCACGGGCAGGCGCCGGCCCGGCCGTTTGTGCTGCTGGCCCAGCACACGCTCTTCGACTCCAGCCGGGCGCCGGACACCCAGCACACGGTCTGGGCCTACATGCACGTTCCGAATGGGTACCGGGGCGACGCGTCGGCACAGCTGGAAGCGCAGATCGAGCGCGCGGCCCCGGGCTTCCGGGACCGGGTCCTCGCCCGGCGCGTCACCACCCCTCAGCAGCTGCAGCAGGCGAATGCCAACCTGACCGGGGGCGACGTGGGCGGGGGAGCCAACGACCTGTGGCAGCTGCTGGCCCGCCCGGTGCTGAGCCCGGTGCCGTACCGCACGCCGTTGCCGGGGGTGTACCTGTGCAGCGCCAGCACCCCGCCCGGAGGCGGCGTTCACGGCATGGGCGGGTACTGGGCCGCCCACGCCGCCCTGCAGGACGCGGCCCGGCGCTGACGCGTCAGGCGTCGCGGCGCAGCTGGCCGCACTGCCACCACGCCAGCGCGAACAGCACGGCGCAGGCCACGAACACGGTGCGGTAGCCGAGCTGGTCCGCGATCAGGCCGCCCAGCACCGGTGCGAACAGCGCCAGCCCCACCAGCGTGTTGAGCGTGCCGATGTAGCGGCTGCGGGCCTCGGGCGGCGCGATGTTCAGCAGGTGGTTGGTGTGTCCCAGGTTGAAGCCCTGCGCCGCCACGCTGCCCGCCACGAACACCAGCAGGTAGGCGCCGGTGGCCCCCGGCCCCAGGTGCCCGATCAGCAGCGCCAGCAATGGGGCCAGCAGAGAGCAGACCGACGAGTAGCGGATGATGCGGCGCGACCCCTTCAGGTCCGCCACCCGCCGCCACAGTACGTTGGACAGCGGCGCGGCCCCAGCCAGCGCCATCAGGAATACACCGAGCTGGCTGCCCGGCACGTGCAGTTCGCGCAGCGCGTACACCGCGTAGAAGGGGTCAGCCATGCTGGCGAAGGCCAACGTCAGCCGCACCAGCAGGAAGGCCCGGAAGTACGGGTCGGCGCGGATGGTCAGCGGCACGCTCCGCAGTTCCTGCCGGAAGTCGGAGGCGGGCAGCACCGGGTCGGCCGGTTCCTGCACCCGCCCGAACACCCCGTAGCCCACGGTGTAGGCGGCGGTGGCCAGCGCGAACACCAGCGCGTAGTTCAGCGGGAACGGAAGCTCCGACGCCAGAATCTGGCGGACCAGCAGTCCCGCCCCGAAAGCCAGCAGGCCGCCGCCCAGGTTGCGGATGCTGAAGAAGGCGGCCCGGCGGTGCGCCGGCACCACCTTGCTGCACACCTCCAGAAACGGCAGCCCCGACACCCCGGACGCCAGCGCATTGACCACCATCGCCAGGGTGAACAGCGTCAGGCACAGCAGCGGCGTGTGCGACAGCAGCGCGGCGACCAGCACCATGCTGACGTAGCTGCCGGCCCGCACGAACGCCGCCGAGCGGTAGATCGGGAGCTTGTACGGCATCGAGCGCACCCGGGCGGCCACCAGCATCTGCGGCAGCATCCAGCCGCCCTGCGCGATGGCCGGCAGCAGTCCGATCACCAGATTGGGTGCGCCCAGCCGCGCCGCGAAGCCGGCCAGCACCACCGTCACGCTCAAAAAGCCGTCGCCGAGCTGCACCAGCCAGCCGTTCCAGATGCCCAGCCGGGCGTTGCGGTCCCAGCCGCGCTGTTGCTCCGGGAGGTGGTCGGGCAGGGCGGCAGACAACGGTTCAGGCACCGGGGCATTATGCGCCGTGCCTGTCGGGGGTGGCTGAGAAGGGGGCGCCGTTACAGCGGGGCGAACGGCGAGGACGGGGCCGCGCTGAACAGGCGTTCGTGGTACTGGCTGGCCTGCGCGTCGGTCATGCTGCTCACGAAGTCGCACACCACCCGCGCCCGCGCCGCCTCGTCGGCACTTGCGGCCAGGGCAGCGCGGGTCTCCAGCGGCAGCACCGCTGCGCGCACGTCGTCCAGGTCACCGAGCGCGGTTTCCAGCAGCAGACTGAACAGGTCAGTGACGATGGTCACGGCCTGCCGCGCATACACCCCGGTGCGCTGCTCGCGTAGGATCAGCTCCTGGGTGATGGCCTTCAGCACCACGCACTCGGCCGCCAGGTCCGGCGGCACCACCAGCCGGAAGTCAAAGGCGCTCTGCGGGCTGGTCGGTGCTTCGATACGGGTGGCGGTTACGAAGGCGTGGACGTAGCGGCCCACCACCTCGCGTACCCGGGCGGTGCCGGGGGCCAGGCTGTGTCCGTCGTCCAGTCGGGCCGCCAGTCCAGCCAGCACCGGGCGCACGTCTCCGGCGTCCAGCCCGGGCAGTGCCCGTCGCGCCCGGGCCGTCACCCGCTCCAGCGCCTCGCCGCTGCCCAGGTCGCGGTGGTTCAGGAGGCGGGTGGCCAGCCCGTCCTCCAGGTCGTGCAGGCTGTAGGCGATGTCGTCGGCCCAGTCCATGATCTGACAGATGATGCTGCGGCCTTCCCGGTACTCCGGGTGCCCGGCGTACAGCCAGCCCTGATCGTCCTGGGCGTCGTCGGCGTACAGCGCCGGGTGGCCGTGCCGGCCGCCCGGGTACTTCAGCACCCCCAGCAGCGTGGCGCGGGTGACGTTCGCGCCGGGATGCCGGGTGGTCAGGCCCTCCAGCCGGGTCAGGATGCGGTAGGTCTGGGCATTGCCCTCGAAGCCGCCGTACGGCTGCATGCAGCGGTTGAGTGCGTCCTCGCCGTTGTGCCCGAAGGGCGGATGGCCCAGGTCGTGGGCGAGGGCGGCGGCCTCGGCCAGGCTGCCCGGCAGGCCGTGGTTGCTGGCGATGGCCCGCGCGATCTGCGCCACCTCCATCGCGTGCGTGACGCGGGTGCGCAGGTACCCGCTCCAGCCGGCCGCGAAGATCTGACTCTTGCCCTGCAACCGACGGAACGCGCCGCTGTGGATGATGCGCGCGCGGTCGCGTTCGTAGGGGTCACGCAGATCACCCTCCGCGCCGCTGGCCTCGCTGGGATAGCGGCGGGAGGTGTCGAGCGGGTTGAGCCAGTCGTAGAGAACGGCCGCGGTCATCGCAACGCCTGCGGCGTCTCGGCGAGCGTCTGCCTCTGCTCCGGCAGGCGCATGGTGTCCAGCCAGCCGGCGTGAACAGCCGGGCTGGCCAGCAGCAGCAGTTCGTCGCCCGGTTGTAGCGGCAGCTCCGGCCGGGCCAGCAGCACCTGACCCTGGCGCACCACCCCCATCAGTTCCAGCCCGGCGGGCAGGCTCAGGATGCCGGCGCGGGCGCCCTGCCAGCTGCGGGGCAGCGGCTCGCGGTACAGCTGCCGGGCCGGGTCCGCGCTGGCCCGCGACGCGGCAGGTTTCTGGTCCGGCTCGGGAGCGCGCGCCGCCCCAGGCCGGGCCAACGGACTGATCAGGACGCTGTGGATCCGGCTGGCGCCCCGGTCACGCACCTGGGCGGCCACCAGGCTGGCCTCGCCGCTCAGCGCGTGGGCCAGCCCGCTGGCGGCCAGCACGGCGGGCAAGAGCGTTTCCCCGCCCCAGGTCACGGTCAGCAGTGCCGCGGCCACCGGCGCGTTCAGCGTCACGCTCAGGAAGGCGGCCGCTCCCACCAGGGCCGCCACCGGCAGGTCCAGGTTGAGGCCCAGCAGCGAGGTGAGCGCCACCCCCAGCAGCCCGCCGGTGGACGCCGACACCAGCACCCCGCCGCCGAAGGCCAGCCGGGCGCCCAGCGCCATCAGCAGCCAGCGCCAGGCGGCCATCCCGCTGGCTTCCGGCCCCAGGAAGCCGCTGAGCGCCAGCTGCAGCCAGCCGCTGCCGCTGCCCAGCACGGCGGGCGTGCCGCGCAGCGCGAGCGCGGCCGTCAGCAGCCCGAAGCCGCCGGCCAGCAGCAGGCGGGGCCACCCCACCGTCAGGCTGGCCGGGAGCACCCGCACCACCTGGGTCAGCAGCCACGCCACGCCCGTCACGATGCCGGCCAGCAGCAAGGACACCAGCAGCTGACCGGCGCTCACGCTGAGCGTGCCGGGCAGCGCGAACAGCGGATCGAAGCCCCACAGCAGCCCATACACGGCCGCCGCGCACACCGAGGCCAGCACGCACGGCATCAGCAGCTCGAACTCGAACTCGAAGCGCCGGTAGAGCGTCTCGGTCATCAGGACCGCGCTCGCCAGCGGCGCATGCAGCACCAGACCGAGCGCCGCCGCCACCGAGGCGAGCGTCAGGGTCCGGCGGGTCACCGCGTCGAGCCGCGACAGCCGGCCCAGCAGCAGCGCCGACAGGCTGCCGAGCGCCGTGAAGGTGCTGTCGCGCCCCACCAGCAGCTGGGCGGCGTGGCCCACCAGGGTGGCCAGCAGCGTCTGCAGCTGCACCAGCGGGCCAGGCCATTCGCCGCGCGCGTGATAGCCGGCCACCACCTGGTCCAGCGGGTCACCGCGCTCGCCGGGAATCAGCCAGGCGTACAGCACCGCCGCCAGCGGCAGCAGCAGCAGGCCCCACGGCGCGGCGTCCCCGAAGGCCATCAGCAGACCGCCCTCGCCCGCCACGCCCGGCGGGCGGTAGCCGATCAGGCTGGCCGCCTGCGTCACGCTCCAGTCCAGCACGTATCGCCAGCCGCTGCCCAGCAGGCCCACCAGCCCGCCCGCCACCAGGCTGTACAGCACCAGCCGTCCGGTCTCGATGCGGCTGAGCAGGGTGCGGGTCAGCGGCGTGGGAGGCAGGGGAGAGCGCACGCCGCCAGTGTAGGGGATTTTGGCGGCCGGCTCAGCCGGGCAGAATGCCCAGCTGACGCAGCGCCTCATCCAGCTGACGCTCCAGCGCCTCCTGGCTGCCGCTGTTGTCCAGCACGGCGCTGGCCCGCGCCCGCTTCTCGGCCGGGCTCAGCTGGGCGGCGTCGCGGGCCTGAAACGCCTCGGCACTCAGCCCGCTGCGGGCCTGCACCCGCTGCTGGCGCACCTCGGCGGGGGCGTCCACCACCAGCACGTGATCCATCTGGGCGTCCAGCCCACCCTCGAACAGCAGCGGCACGTCCTGCACCACCCACACCTCGCCCCGACCCGCCGCCGCCTGCTCCTGGGCCGCCATCCGTGCCCGGACCCGGGGATGCAGGATGCGGTTGAGCACCTCGCGCCGTGGCGGGTCGGAGAACACCAGCGCGGCCAGCGCCGGGCGATCCAGCGCCCCGTCCTGCACGTACTGTGGCCCCAGCTGGGCCGTGACCTCGGCCAGCACGTCCGGGTCGTGGCCCAGCGCCCGCGCCTCGGCGTCGGCGTCCAGCACCGTCAGGCCACGGGCGCGCAGCAGCGCGGCCACGGTGCTCTTGCCGGCCCCGATCGAGCCGGTCAGGCCCAGCCTGCGGGGCCTCGCAGCAGTCTCACTCATGCGGCGAGTGTAACGGGTCAGCCGTTCATCATCCGGCGGCGCCACACTGGTCGAAGGCTTCATGCCACTTGGCAACACCGATTGAGCGGATTTTGTATCATCTCACAGATGTTCCTGACAGGGTGAGCGGCCCGGCAGGGCAGCCTGTGACCCGGAGGTCTTCGAGTGAAACGACGTATGCTCAGCCTGCTGCTCACGGCGACCATGTTCGGCCCGGTGCTGGCCCAGACCCAGGCGGCCCAGTCGCAGGCTGCCCCGGTACAGACACCGTCCACACCGGCCCGGCAGGCGCCGGTCGCCAACTATGTGGCGCTGGGCGTGTTCTATTACGACCGAGCCAACTACGACAATGCCTACGTGGCCTTCCGCGCCGCCGCCGAACAGGACCCGGCCAGCCGGGAAGCGCTGCTGGGGCTGGGCCGCACCCAGATCAAGCTGCGGCTGTACGGGCCGGCGCTGGAGAGCCTGCGCCGGCTGGTGACGCTGGACCCGCGCGGCATCAGCGGATACGTGGCGCTGGCACAGGCGTATCAGGCCCAGTACGTGGGCACCAGCGACCGCAGCGGCGTGCAGGGCAACCTGGATCAGGCGCTGCGGGTGCTCGCCAGCGCCGAGACGGCGGCGCGGGCGGCAGGCGGCCCGGACCTGAACGTCAACCTCTCCAAGATCCTGAACGAGCGCGGCTACGTCAACCGGCTGCGCGGCGATAACAAAGCGGCCATCGACAGCTTCAAGCAGGCCTCGTCGCTCAACCCGGACAACGCGGTGATTCTGTACAACCTCGGCGACATGTACTTCGCCACCGGCAACCTGACCGGCGCGGTGGACAGCCTGCAGCGCGCCGTGATCGCCGACCCGCGCGACGGCTTCAGCCGCGCCTACTATGCCAAGCTGCTGGCCGTGAGCGGCAACATCGCCGCCGCGATCCCCGAGGCGGCGCAGGCGGCCAAGCTCAGCCCCAACAATGCCTACACGGTGGGCCAATACGGCGTGGTGAGCTATCTGGCCAAGGACAACGTGACGGCACGTAAACAGCTGCAGGCGGCCATCCAGCTGGAGCCGCTGCGCTACCCGGAGTTCTACTTCTACCTGGGGCGGCTGGAACTGGATCAGGGACAGCTGAAAGAGGCACGCGCCGACCTGACCCGGGCGTCCGCGCTGGCCAGCACCAGCTGGGAATACCTGTACTACCTGGGCCTGTCGTATGAGCGCGGGGCAGGCAGCGCGGCCCCCGACCGGCTGAAGGCGCGCGAGAGCTACCAGAAGGCGCTGTCGCTGAACCCCAGCTACCGGCTGGCGCTGGACGCCCTGACCCGCGTGAAGTAAAGCTCGGCGGCACGCTCAAGCCTGGATGAAGCGCGGTTGTGGGTTGCCATCCGGTGCTGTGGCGTCAGGCCCTCAGACTGGAGGCATGACCTCCACATCCTCCTTGCAGGCGGCGCTGTCCCAGCTGGACCCCGCCAAGCTGGAACAGTTGAGCCGCACCATCGACCTGCCCGCGCTGCTGAACGCAGCGGCTGGCCTGCCGGAAGGGCAACTGCGCCAGCTGGCTGGCGCCGTCATGGCGCCGCAGAAGCCGGCCAAGGCGCTGCCGGAACCGAACGGCGACTTCTTCGGACTCCTGAACACCCTGACGCCCGCCCAGCGCGAGGTGGCGGCCGCGGCGCGCCGCTTCATGGAGACGGAGGTGGCGCCGATCATGAACGACCACTGGTCGCGCGACGAGTTCCCGCAGCAGCTGATTCCCCGGCTGCGCGAGTTGAACCTGCTGCGGCGCATCTGGAACGAGGACGGCAGCCGCACCCCCGACGCCAGCGTGGTGGAGGGCCTGCTGACCCAGGAGTTCTGCCGCGTGGACGTGAGCACCGCCGTGTTCTTCGGGGTGCATGCCGGGCTGGCGGCGGCTAGCATCGCGCTGGGCGGCAGCGACGCGCAGAAACGCGAGTGGCTGCCGAAGGTGCTGGACTTGCAGGTGATCGGGGCCTTCGGGCTGACCGAGCCGGAGGGCGGCAGTCAGGTGAGCCGCGGCCTGCACACCACCGCCCGCCGCGACGGCGACGCTTGGGTGCTGAACGGCCGGAAGAAGTGGATCGGCAACAGCACCTTCAGCGACTTCACGGTGATCTGGGCGCGTGACGTGGCCGACGATCAGGTCAAGGGCTTCCTGGTGCGGCGCGGCACGCCCGGGTACACGGTGGAGAAGATACAGGGCAAGATCGCGCTGCGGATGGTGGAGAACGGCGAGATCACCCTCACGGACTGCCGGGTGCCGGACACCGACCGGCTGCAGAACGCGCCAAACTTCCGCACCACTGCCGACGTGCTGCGCCTGACGCGCGCCGGGGTGGCGTGGCAGGGGGTGGGCTGCGCGATGGGCGCTTACGAACTGGCCCTGCGCTACGCCCAGACGCGCCAGCAGTTCGGCAAGCCGATCGGGTCGTTTCAGCTGGTCCAGAACAATCTGGTGCACATGCTGGCCAACGTCACGGCGATGCAGACGCTGTGTCTGCGCCTGTCACAGATGGAGGACGCGGGCCAGATGCGCGACGAGCACGCGGCCCTGGCCAAGGTGATGACCGCCGCCCGCTGCCGCGAGACGGTGGCGCTGGCCCGCGAGACCTTCGGGGGCAACGGCATCCTGCTGGAGCACGGGGTGGCCAAGCACTTCTGTGACACCGAGGCGATCTACAGCTACGAAGGCACCAACGAGATCAACACCCTGGTGGTGGGACGCGCGGTCACGGGCCTGAGCGCCTTCGTGTGAGCGGCCGGGGCCGGGCGGCCTACTGGTCGCTCGACCCCGAGCGCCGGACACCCACCTCGTACACCGCCTGCCACGGCTTGTAGTTGGTGACGGTCCTGTCGGTGCGCACGCCGCTGGCATCCTTGATGGTGCGGGTGATGTACAGGTTGTAGCCGTCGGCGGCCCAGTCCACCTGCCGGGTCACGCCTGCGGGCAGCGCCGGATTTTGCACGTATTTGGCCCTCGGGTGCGGGGTATGGCCGGTGATGACCGCCCGGGAAACACTGACCTTGCGCGTCTGCGGGAGGCCCCAGACCTGAACGCTCAGGCTGGACTTCGCGTTGTTGTTGAGGGTGCGGATCAGCAGCGGGCCGCCGGTGTCATTTTGCAGGCGCAGGTCCTTGCCGGGGTCATAGACGGCCGCCTCGAACCCCACCTGCGGCTCGTAGTAGCCGACGCGGTAGCTATGCTGGTTGCGCTCCACGACCGGTAGGCCCGCCTGATACAGCGCCCGGAAGGTGGTGGTGCTGACCTGACAGACCCCGCCGCCCAGCCCGTCCACCGTCCGGCCCCCGGAAATGATCAGCCCGCCCACGAAGCCGTTGTCCTCGGAGATGCTGCCCAGGGCGTTCAGGAACGAAAAGGTGCCGCCCGGAGCCACCACCGTGCCGTCGATCTTGCTGGCGGCGTTCGCCACGTTGGTGCGGCGCTGCACGCTGGAGTGGTAGTAGGTGCTGGTGCCGGTGGCGATCAGCGTCAGCTTGTGCGGGTCCGGCAGCGACGCGACCGTCAGGGTTGGCTGGCTGGTCTGGACCGGCAGCGTCACGCTGCGCTGGGCCGGGTCCAGCACCGCCTCGGTCAGCGGCCGGGCCGCCTGCGCCTGGTTCAGCACCACGCCGCTCTGCTCCGGCACGCGGGTCAGCTTGCCGCCCTGCAGGGCGTAGCGGGCGTCGTGGGCCGGCTGGTCCAGGGTGTTGGCGATGCGCGCCAGGCTGCTCTTCACGGCGTCCTGGTCCAGTTCGATGCCGGCGGGGCGCACCCAGTACAGGTTGGCAACCTGCAGGGCGGTCAGGGTGGCGGTGCGGTCGGTGCCGGCCAGCGTGATCTGCATCGGCCGCACCAGCGCGTTGCCCTGCTCCACCACGTCGCGCAGGCTGGCCGCGCTGTACTGCGGCTCCACCGGGAGCACCGTCAGGGTCAGCGTGCGCAGCTGCGGCTGCTGGCTGAACTGCTGGGCGGCGCCCGCCACGTTCACCTGCTGCCCGCGCTGGTCCGGCGTGACCGCGTAGCGGGTGCGGTCGAAGATGATCTTGGCGTTGCGGGCCGGGCGGGTCAGGCTGCTGCTCAGCGTCGTGAGGCCCTTGACGGCTTGCGCCTGATCCACCCGCTCCATCAGCGGCAGTGGCTGCACCTTGGCCTGACCCAGGAATGCCTCTACCCGGTCCAGCACGCCCCGCTCACCGCTGGCGCGCAGCACTGCGTCCACCGTCGCTTCCAGGTCGGTCTTCCAGCCGAGCGTGCTGGCCGGCACCGTCCAGCGGTTGCCCACAGCCACCACCTGCACCTGCGGGACGGTCGCCGGCTGGGCCTGGAGTTTCGCGAGCGCCTGCTCCCGGCTGAGCCCGCCCAGGTCCAGGCCGTTGACCTGCAACCCCGGGGCGATGGTGCCGCCCCCGCTGCTGATCGCCAGGGCCAGGGCGCCGCACAGCACCGCGCCGCCCAGGCCCAGACCGAGGACAGGAAGAACGTGGCGCCGTGCAGTGGACAGGGTGCGTTCAGAAGGCATCTGCCTGACAGTCTAGCGGCTTGCGCCTGAACAGGATGAAGTGCTCTTCACGCTTGCGGCCGCCGGGTGACAGCGGCTTCATCCTTAAAGACCAGCGCAAGGGAAGGGCAAGCGCGGCTGAGCCAAGTAAATGCATCCGCCGCGCCAGGCTCTCTACAGTGACCGCAATGGAGGCCGCATGACCAGACTGAACGGCAAGGGCTCAGGTGGGGGCAACACTGTCCTGATCGTGGTGGTGGTGCTGATCATCCTCTTCCTGCTGGCGTATTTCCTGTACCTCAAGCCGCAGGGCCTGTTGAATCTCGGATTTTGAAGTCACCACACGTGAGCCCGGAACGCGGGCGGAGGCATGCATGCTCAAGGCCAGAGAACTGATCGGCAGTAAAATCGTGGCGCTGGAAAGTGGAGAGCGGGTGGAGAGCGTCCACGACCTGGTGTTCGACGAGCAAGGCAATCAGCTGCTGGCGCTGCTGGTGGACGAGGGCGGCTGGTTCCGGGGCGCGCGGGTGGTGCCGTTTCAGGACATTCGCAGCTTCGGTGAGGACGCCATCATGATCGGCTCGGTCGGCTCGGTGGTCAACGCCCAGGACGACGGCGTGGTTTCGGACGCGCTGCACAGCAAGAAGAGTCTGGTGGGCCTGAACCTGCTGACCACCGACGGCAAGGACCTGGGCCGCATCGCCGACGTGTTCTTCGACGAGACGAGCGGGCACGTGGTGGGCTACGAGGCGACCGGCGGGCTCTTCAGCGACCTGAGCGCCGGGCGCACCTTCGTGCCGGCGCCCGACAGCATCACCATCGGTGTGGAGGCGGCCATCGTCCCGGTGACGGTGGCGGCGGCCATGGAGGAGCAGCCGGCCGGCGGCCTACAGGGTGCCTTCCAGAGCGCCGGAGAGAGCCTGTCCGGCGCGGCGGGTTCGGTGGCCGAGGGCGTCCGCAGCGCGGCCGGCACCGTCTCCGAGAACGTGCGGAGTGCAGCCGACAGCGTGAGTGACGCCGCCCGCGAGCGGCAGAAGGCCTTCGTGGTCGGCAAGGTGGCGTCGCGTGACGTGGCCGCCGAGTCCGGCAGTGTGCTGGTGCACAGCGGCGAGACCATCACAGCGCTGCACGCCCAGCAGGCCGAGCAGCTGGGGCTGCTGGGCGCCCTGACCGTGGCGGCGGGCGGCGGCGCGCTGCAGGAGGCCTACAGCAGCGCCCGCGAGCAGACGCAGCAGGGCGTCAGCACTGCACGTACCACCATCGTGGAGCACTACGAGAACCTGGCGGATGCGTCCGCCGAGCGCCAGCGTGAATTTGTGATCGGCCGGATGGCCGGCGCGGACGTCGTGACGCCGGATGGCCTGGTGGTGGCGCGGCGCGGCGAGGTCATCGGCGACGCCCAGGCGCTGCTGGCCCAGGACCACGGCATGCTGGCCACCCTGGTGGCGGCGGCCACCAGCGGTCAGGTGCAGCAGAGCACCCAGGTGATCCGGGCGCAGGTTCAGGAGGCGGGGGAGTCGGTCCGTGAACACTTCCAGCCGAGCCCGGCCCGCCTGATCGGACGCCGGGTGCTGCACGACGTGTACGGCCCGCAGCGCAGTTTCATCGCGGCGCAGGGCCAGATCGTGACCGAGGCCGTGCTGAACCGGGCGCGCTTCCAGGGCCGCGAGGCCGAACTGGAAGCGGCGGTGGAAGGCAACGCGGCGCCGACCAGCGGGTCGTCGCTGCAGGACGGGGTGCAGGTGGCCGGCGACCGGTTGGCGGCCGGCGCGCAGACGGTGCGTGAGGGCGCGACCGGCCTGCTGGACCGGGCGCGCAGCTGGATCAGCGAAACCCGCGACCGGGTCAGCGAGGACGCTGAGGAACATCAGATTCTCGAGGCGCTGGGCCGCCCGGTGAACCGGGTGGTGCTGGACCGTCAGGACAACATCATCCTGAATGCCGGCGAGATCGTGACCCACAAGGCGGTGGAGCAGGCGCGGGCCGCCGGACTGCTGGACCTGCTGCTCAGCAGCGTCAGCACCGAGACGGTGATGGCCCAGACGCCGGTGGTGCCGGTGATGCCCACCGAGCCGGGCAGCGCGGCCCTGACGCCGGAAGCCCCGGTCACGCCGGCCCAGCCGTCCGTGGTGCACCCGGCGGCCGGCGACCCCAAGCCCGGCGAGACCCGCTGAGCGGTCCCGCCCCGGAAGGGGCACTGGGACACTTGCGCTTCAGACGAACTTGCTAGACTGCTGCGTGCCTTCACGTCGGCAGCCGACCCCCACCCACACGCCGCCCCCCGCTCCAGCCGCGCCAGCACTGACGCGGCTGGAGGTGCGTCGTCTGGCGACCATCGAGACGCTGGACCTGGACCTGCCCGGCGGGTTTCTGGCCTTCACCGGCGAGACCGGCGCGGGCAAGAGCATCATCGTGGACGCGCTGGGCCTGCTGCTGGGCGGGCGCGGCGGCTCGGACCTGATCCGCAGCGGCACCGACGACCTGCTGGTGACGGCTTTTTTCGGGGAGCAGGAGCAGAGCGCGTCGCGCCGCATCACGGTGCAGGGCCGCAGCACTGCCCGGCTGGACGGCGAGGTGGTGGCGGTGCGCGAACTCGGCGAGTGGACCGGCGAACGCCTGACCATCCACTGGCAGCATAGCGCCCAGAGCCTGCTGAGCCCCGCCCACCAGCGCGACCTGCTGGACCGGCAGCTTCCGGACGAACTGGCCGCCTACATCCAGGCGTACCGGGCGTGGCAGCAGGCCACCTCGCGGCTGGAGACGCTGCGCCGCAACGAGCGTGAGCGGGCCAGACAGCTGGACCTGCTGGAATTTCAGGCCAAGGAGATCGGGGACGCCGCGCCGCAGGCCGGGGAAGAGGAGCCGCTCCAGGCGGAACTGGGCCGCCTCTCCAATCTGGAAAGCATCGCGGCGGGCGCCGCCGGAGCGCTGGAGCTGCTCAGCGAGGGCGAGATCAACGCGGCCGGTCTGATCGCCGAGGCGGTGCGCTCCCTGAACAGCGGGGCGAAATACGACGAGACCTCCGCGCAGCTGCAGACCGAACTCCGGACCGCGCTGGAGGCGGTGCAGGCGGTGGTGGGTGAGCTGCGGAGTCTGGCCGAGGACAGCGCCCCGGACCCGGAGGAACTGGAACGGGTGGAGACGCGGCTGAGCCTGCTGGCCCGCCTGCGCACCAAGTACGGCCCAGAGCTGGACGACGTGCTGGAATTTCAGGCTCGGGTGGAGCAGGAACTGAGCGCGCTGAACCGCGACGAGCAGGATGCCGGCACCCTGGACGCCGAGGTGGAGCGGCTGCTGCAGGTGGTGCGCCAGCACGGGGAGCGGCTGGGGCGTGCCCGGGCCGTTCATGCCGGCCCGCTGGCGGCGCGGCTGGTGTCGGTGGTGCGCGAGCTGGGCATGCCGCATGCCCGGATGGAGTTTCAGCTGGAGCCGCTGGCCGAGCCGGGGCCGCATGGCCTGCAGGACGTGCGGCTGGTGTTCAGCGCCAACCCCGGCGAGGCGCTGGGCAGTCTGTCAGAGGTGGCCTCCGGAGGCGAGCTGTCGCGCGTGATGCTGGCGATCAGCACGGTGCTGGGGGCTGGCACCCCGGCGGTGGTGTTCGACGAGGTGGACGCCGGGATCGGCGGGGCAGCGGCCCTGGCGGTGGCCGAGCAGCTGTACACGCTGGCGCGCGACCGTCAGGTGCTGGTGGTGACGCACCTGGCGCAGATTGCGGCCAGGGCCGACCACCACTTCAAGGTGGAGAAGGTGCTGCAGGGTGGACGCACCCACACCAGCGTGCGGCCGCTGTCGGCCCAGGAGCGGCTGCACGAGATTGCCCGGATGCTGAGCGGCAACACCTCCGAGGCGGCGCTGCAGCACGCCGGTGAGCTGCTGGGGCTCTCCGGCTGAGCGCGGCCCTTTCAGGTTGTGTAAAGGGCGGTTCAGTCATGGGTCAGATGCACCCCATAAGATGCACGTCATGAAGACGAAACTTGGCGTGGGCCTCATTTTGGGCCTGGCCCTGCTCAGCGGGTGCAGCATGCAGAACCCATCCAATCTGTCGGTGCACGAGGCGCTGCTGTACGGGAGCAGCCAGGAACGCATCGTCTGGATCTACGGGAACGTCAGCGGCGGCAGCAGCGCGGTGAAGCTGGGGGCCGTCCAGGTGGAGCTCAAGGCCCAGCTGGCCGACGACGCGCTGGCGCTGCCCGGCACCCTCAGCATTGATGGCCGCGCCACCTACCGGGGCGTCACCCAGCCGCTGGGCGCGCAGCTGAGCGTGACGCGCAGCGCCCAGAACGGCACCTACACCATCCAGGCGGGCGGCAACCTGGGCGGCGTCTACCTGACGGACGGAACGGGCTGGTTTCGCCTGAGCGGAGCCATCAGCGCCGGGCAGACGGTGCTGGCCACGCCGCAGCGCACCACCAGCCTGCGCGGCGCAGGCAGCCTCACCGACGCCGAGGCCGACGCGCTGGGCAGCCAGCTGCTTGGCAAGGGGGTGCTGGTGGTGGCGGTGCTGCCGGACAGCGTCCTGCCGGACGCGCCGCTGGCGGTGGAGCCGGCGCCGACCGCTGAGCGTCACCTGCTCACCGGGCTGTACGTGCAGTCCGGCGTGGTCACCTCCAGCGCGGCCACCGCCCCGGCCACGACCCCGGTCAGCTCGGCGGCCCGGCAGGTGGCCGGGGGCAACAACGCCGCCAGCGACGTGGGCCAGCTGATCGTTGCGCGCGACGCCTCGGCGCTGGCCAGCCTGTGGTCGGTGGCCTACGGCCTGCAGACCACCCGTCCGCCGCTGCCGACCCTCAGCGCCGGGCACAGCGTGGTGGGGGTGTTCCTGGGGCAGCGGCCCACCGGTGGGTACGGGCTGTCGCTGAACTCGGCGCGCATCTCGGGCGGGGTACTGGAGCTGACCGTCAACGTGACCACGCCTGCCGCCGGCGCCATCACCACCCAGGCGCTCACCAGCCCCTGGATCGCGGTGGACGTGGCCGGCAGCTTCACCAGCGTTTCGGTGCGCGACACCTCCGGCAAAGCGCTGACCCTGCGCTGAAGACGGGCAAACAGGTGCGGGTGGCTGATGTTCGGCCACCCGCACCTGCCTTGAGTTGTTGCCCTTTTCCTCAGCTCAGGCGCAGTTCCACCGAAGCAGCCGGGTCCTGCTCCAGCAGCCGGCGCAGCGGTTCTTCACCGTGCTTGAGCAGGTAGGTCAGGAAATTCATCTCGCGCTCCTGCGGCACGCCGTTCGGGAGCAGGTGCAGCTTCAGCCGGGTCAGCTGGCGGCTGCGGTCGTCCTCGGCGCGGGCCAGCGCGCGCACCGCCCGCTCCTGCAGCCGGGCCAGCTGACCCAGGCTGCGGGTCTGGACCCGCAGGGCCGCCGTTTCCAGGGTCGGGTCCAGTGCGGCCAGCTGTCCGGCCAGCGTCTGGAACTCAGCGGCCAGGCGCGTGAGCTGCTCGGCCGACACCGCGCCCGCTTCCCGTTCGCGGGCCAGCGCCCGGCCGAGGGCGGCTTCCGGGTCCTGCTGGAAGGTGGCGGCGTCCAGCCCGAAGCGGCCAAGCATCCGTGCCACGTTCGGTTCCAGCCACGTCACGCTCAAGCGCGGCCACAGCAGCGGCTGCTCCAGGCCATGCAGCGGATACACCTCGCGCAGCTGCGCTCCGTACGCGATTTCGCCCGGCCCCACCACAAAGGCCACGGTGGGCAGCAGCGCGTCCTGAATCACCGGACGCAGGCCCGCCGCCGGGGTGATGCGGCTGGGCTCCCCATCCAGCAGGGCGCTCAGCTCGCCCGCGCTGAACCGTTCGCCCTCGGCCTCGAAGCTGCCCTGGTCCTGGCGCAGCAGAATGCGCTGGCCGTCCTCGCGCTCCAGGAACAGGTTGGTGGCCCCTTCCGGTCGACGCAGCTGTGGCGTGTAGCCCAGCCGCTCCAGCTGAGCGGCCGCCTGCTCGATGCGGCGCGGCCCTTCCAGAGGGGCCGTCAGCTCGCGCTGCAACGCGCCCTTCATCAGCCCTGCCAGCGCCGGGTGCAGCGGGTCCAGCACCAGCAGGCCGGCCGGACCCAACAGGCGGTGCATCAGGCGGGCGAACACGTCGGCGTAGCTGCGCCCCTGCAGGGCGAAATTCAGGCGGGCGCGGACCTGCTCGCGGTAGACCGGCTGGGTCTCGAAGCAGTCGAGCAGCTCATGCACCTGCCGGGTCCATTCCGGCTGCCACGCGATGCGTCCCACCGGCACGCCGCGCGGCAGGTCCAGGGTCAGGCGGTGCAGAGTCTCGGCGTGGTCCAGCAGGGTGGTGCTGGCCACCTCGTCAGCGTCGTGGTCCTGGCTGGCGATCCAGTAGATGCCGACCACCGGGGCGTCGGGCCGGTCCAGCTGCCGGGCGAGCAGAGCGGCGCCGGCACCCTTGTGGACGCTGTAGGCGGGACCGCCCAGCAGGCCAGCCTGCTGCCCGGTGACCACCACCCGCGAGGCCGGATGGGCCAGACGCTCCAGCAGCGCCTCGCTGGTGGCGTCCAGCGTGCCCAGGTCCTGATGGTACTGGCGCAGGGCGCGGCTCAGCGCCTCCCGGTCCAGCTCCGGGCGCTCGAGACGGGCGGCCTCCTCCAGCTGATCCGGCGTCAGCCGGAACCGCTCCTGCAGCCGCCCGGCCCGGTAGTCGGCGGCGATGCTGCGGCGCGTCTGCACCGGGCTCACGAGCTCAGCGGATGCCGCGCTGCCACCTCCAGCCCGGAGAGGTCGGTGATCACGATGCGGCGGTAGCCCAGGTCCAGCAGCCCGCGCGTCCGGAAGTCGCCCAGCAACTTGGTGATGGTCTCGCGGGTGCTGCCGACCGTGTGCGCCAGGTCCTGATGCGAGATGCGGCCCTTGAGCGCCAGCTGCCCGTTTTCCAGCTCCGAGGCGTTGTCGTGCGCCAGCCCCAGCAGCGCCAGCGCCAGCCGCTGCGACACCTCCAGAAACACCAGCTGCGAGAGGCGCTCCTGCAGGTTGCGGGTCTGGCGGGCCACCTGGGCGGTCAGCGCCACCGCCACGTCCGGGTGCTGCCGGATCAGCGTGCGCAGGTGGTCGCCGCCCAGCACCAGCGCCTCCACGTCGTCCATGGCCTCGGCATACAGCCCGTAGCGGCTGCCGTCCACCAGGGTGGCCATGCCCAGCAGCTCGCCGGCGGTGTGCACATTCACCGTGACCTCGCGCGCGCCGCTGCCCAGCCGGTACAGCCGCACATGGCCGGAATTCAGCGCGTAGGCGGCGTCGGCAGCGTCGTCGCTGTGGTGCAGCAGGCTGCCGCGGGTCCAGTGGACCGTGCGGGCGGCGGCGGTCACCGCAGTCCGCGCCTCGGTGGTGAGTGCGCCAAAGAAACCAGGAAGCATATGGCCCACAGTATCAGGAGCTTTCGCCCAGGCCAAAGGCGGCCAAACGCACTTTTCGCGTGCTACACTCCCGGCGTTCGGGCGGCGTGGCCGTGCCACAGGCCGCCCACCGGAGGTACAGATGCAACTGTCAGCTTGGAGGAGGGCGTGACCGGGGAGCCCAGGTCCGGGCGCGTGCAGCTGCTGGGGCTGCCGCTCGACCCGGTGTCGCTGGAGGCGGCGCTGGACCTGCTGGGCGACTGGCTGGCCCAGCCGCGCGCGCCGCACACGGTGGTCACGCTCAACCCGGAATTCATCATGCAGGGCCGCAGCGACGAGACATTCACGTCAGCCATGCAGCGGGCCGATCTGGTGACGGCGGACGGGGTGGGCATCGTGTGGGCCGCCCGTCAGCTGCTGGGCCTGGAGGTGCCGCGCGCGCCGGGCTTCGACCTGAGTGCGGGCCTGATGCAGCGCCACGGCGCCAACCTGCGGGTGTTCTTCCTGGGCGCCCGGCCCGGGGTGGCCGAAGCCGCGGCCCAGCAGGCCGCCGCCCGTTACGGCATCGTGGTGGCCGGCACACACCACGGCTACTTCGACATCTCCGAGGACGTGCGGGTGGCCGAACTGGTGCGCGACAGCCGTCCGGACCTGCTGCTGACCGCCATGGGCGCGGCCCGGCAGGAGATCTTCAACGAATACTGGCGCGGCGTGATGAACGTCCCGGTGATGATCGGGGTGGGCGGCGTGCTGGACGTGCTGAGCGGCACTGCCAATCTGGCGCCGGCCTGGACACGGCGCATGGGCGTGGAGTGGGTCTGGCGGGTGGCGGGCGACCGCAGCCGCTGGAACCGCGCGCCCCGGCTGGCACAGTTCGTGCAGCTCGTGCGGCGTGAAAAGCGACTGCAGGGCCGCTCCTGACCCGCATTACCCGGGTCGGGAACGCGCGGTGCCTCGCGCGTACTGGCCGGGCGTGACGCCCACGTGCCGCCGGAACTGAGTGGAGAGGGCGCTCTGGTCGCTGAAGCCTGCGGCGAGCGCCACCTCCGCCAGACTCCAGCCGGCGGCAATCCAGGCCTGTGCCTGCCGAATCCGCGCCTGTACCTGATAGGCGTGTGGGGGCAGGCCCACCTCCTGCCGGAACACCCGGTTGAGGTGAAAGGCGCTGAGACCGGCCAGCTGGGCCAGGGTCTCCAGCGCCACCTCTTCGGTGGCATGGTCGTCCAGATACGTGCGCACCAGGCGCACCGCCGTCCGCTCCCGGCCCGTCCGGGCGGGGGACAGGCGCTCCTCGGCCAGCGTGGTCACCAGGCTGGTCAGGGCGGCCTGAAGGGCGCTTTCGCGGAACAGCAGCGAGGCGGACGGATCCGCAAGTGTGCGGTGGGCCGCTGTGAGCCGCCCCGCCACCTCCGGTGCCTCCGCCACACTCTGTGGAAAATACGGCGTCACCACCCGCCGGCCCGTGACCTCGGCTGCTACGCAGCGCAGCTGCTCCGCAGTGGGGTACAGCACCAGATGCAGATAGCCGTCCTCCGCGTACGAGTGCCCGGTGGTCACCTCGTCTGCGTTGATCATCATGACGCTGCCTGAAGGGGCGATCCGTTCCGCGCCCCGGTTCCAGAACTCCGCCGCGCCCTGATGCACCACCCCCACCGTGAACTCCTCGTGCGTGTGCCGGGCAAAAGCCTGCTTCACGAAGCGCGCCTGAAGCACGTCCAGGCCGCCCAGGAACGGCACGCGCCACAGCCGCGCCTCGTCTCGGCCGAGGCGTTTCCGGTGTGGCGGTGTGCCTTCGCTCATGCCCTCAGGATAGGCCCGCGAAAGGAATCTGGGGCCATCCGGGGCGCAAGTTTTTACAAGACGCATCGGGCCTTCGTTGGCTACCGTGCGGGCATGCTGATGCCCCCTCACGCTGCTGTCCGGGTGATCCGGTGATCCTGCCGACCCGCCCCCAGAGGCCCCGCGTCCACTACGCCTGGATCATCCTCGCGGTGTGCTTCTTCGGCATTCTGGCGGCGCAGGGCGTTCGCCTGGCCTTCGGTGCCTTCGTCACCCCATGGGAACACGAGTTCAGCGTCAGCCGCAGCACGATTTCCTTTGTGTCCCTGGTGAGCTTCGTGGTGTACGGCCTCACCCAGCCGCTGGTGGGCCGCCTGGTGGACCGGGTGGGGGTGCGGCGGGTGTTGTCGCTCAGCGTGTTGCTCGTGGGCCTGAGCCTGGTGACGGCGGCGTTCGTCCACTCGCCCGTGGCCCTGACCGTGGTGTACGGCATTCTTGCCTCGCTCGGGTTTGGCGGCGCGTCCGGCGTGGCCGCGTCTGTGGCCGTCACACAGTGGTTCAAGGCGAGGCGGGGTCTGGCGTTCGGCATCATCGAGGCGGGTTTCGGTGCGGGGCAACTGGTGCTGGTGCCGGCGTCGCTCTTCCTGATTGAGGCCTATGGCTGGCGCGTGACCCTGGGGGCGCTCGGCGCCTTCTCGGTGGTGATCGTGGTGCCGCTGCTGCTGACGTTCCTGCGGGCCGGCCCTGCCGATCTGGGGCTGCGTCCGTACGGTGAAGACACCTCGGATGAGCTGGCCCCGGACGTGACCACCGCCCCCACTGTGACGCCGGACCCACCGGCCAGCCGCGTGAATCTGTGGACCACGCGGGCGTTCTGGAGCCTGGCGTTGCCGTTCTTCATCTGCGGCGTGTCCACGACCGGCATGATTGATACCCACCTGGTCCCATTCGCCCACGATCACGGCTACTCGACGGGCGTGACCGGCGCAGCGGTCAGTCTGCTGGCGGCCTTCAACATCCTCGGCACACTGGCCTCCGGGCCACTGGCGGACCGGCTGGACAACCGCAAGATTCTCGGCACGCTGTATGCCGTGCGGGCGGTGACGCTGGTCGTGCTGGTGGTTGCACCGCACCATTCGGTGTGGCTGATGGGGTTTGGGATGGTGTTCGGGCTGGTGGACTTCGCGGTGCTCGCGCCCACCCAGGTGCTCGCCTCCCGCCTGTTCGAGGGCCACTCGGTCGGGACCGTGTTCGGTCTGCTCTCGCTCAGTCATCAGCTCGGGTCGGCCCTGGGCGCGTACCTGCCGGGCGTGCTGTACGACCTGACCGGCAGCTACACCGTGGCGTTCCTGGCCGCCGCGGCCGGGCTGGTGCTGGGCTCCCTGCTGAGCTTCAGCGTTCCGCGGCATCCTCTCCTGCCGCGCACCCATTCGGTGACTGCATGACGAGGCTACGTGGCGGGTGGCCTTGGACATCTGAGGCTGTGCGTTCCGTTGGCTCAGCGGGGAAGGCTGGCCCTCAGGCATCCTGAAGCGCCAGGCAGAGCGCCTGGAGGAGGGCCCGCGTGAACCAGTCGCCTGAGTGCCTGAAGCGGGGGCTGGTTCACGCAGATTGCGGAAAGTCCTGAAAACGCCCGGTCCTGCCACAGGTCAGACGGCGATCCTGGCTCAGAGCGGCAAGAAGGTGGCCCACTACCACTGTTCCTTGACAGCAAGCGGGGCGGGCCTGAAGGTGGCCCGCCCCGCTCTCTCGTTGCCCTTTAGTTCCGGCGCGGACAGCGGTACAGCTGGACGCTGCGGGCCGTCAGGTTCACGGCGCTGCCGGCCTGGACCCGCGTTCCGGCGGCGTTGTCGTCCGTGGTGTCGAGCAGCAGCTCCCACTGGTCACACTCGGTGATCTTGGGCAGGGTGAAGTCCAGGTCCACGTGCGACGCTGACAGCATCAGCAGCAGGTGGTCGTCGCGCAGCGGCTGTCCTTCAGCGTCCAGGTCGTTCAGGCCGTTGCCGTCCAGGAACATCGCCAGGCTCTGGGTCTGGGCGCTGCTCCAGTCCTGGTCGGTCATCATCTCGCCGTCGTGGCGCAGCCACAGAATGTCGCTGACCTGCCCACGGATCGGGCGGCCCGAGAAGAACTTGCGCCGGTGCAGCCCCGGATGCTCGCGCCGCAGCCGGATCAGCCGCCGGGTGAATTCCAGCAGGCCCTGATCCTGGTTTTCCCAGTCGAACCAGCTGATCTCGTTGTCCTGGCAGTAGGCGTTGTTGTTGCCCTGCTGGGTGCGTCCGAACTCGTCGCCGCCCAGCAGCATCGGCGTGCCCTGCGACAGCATCAGCGTGGCCAGGATGTTGCGTTGCTGACGCGCGCGCAGCGCGTTGATGTCCGGGTCGTCGGTGGGGCCTTCCACGCCGCAGTTCCAGCTGCGGTTGTCGTTGTGGCCGTCCTGGTTGCCTTCCTGGTTGGCCTCGTTGTGCTTGTCGTTGTACATCACGGTGTCGCGCAGCGTGAAGCCGTCGTGGGCGGTCACGAAGTTGATGCTGGCGTACGGCTTGCGCCCGTCACTCTGATACAGGTCCGAGCTGCCGGTCAGCCGGTAGCCGATCTCGCTGGCCAGCCCGCCCTCGCCCTTCCAGAAGGCGCGCATGTCGTCGCGGTAGATGCCGTTCCACTCGGCCCACTGCACCGGGAAGTTGCCCACCTGATAGCCGCCCTCGCCCACATCCCACGGCTCGGCGATCAGCTTGGCCTGCCCGATGGTCGGGTCCTGATGGATGATGGTGAAGAAGCTGCTCAGCTGGTCCACCTCGTGCAGGCCGCGTGCCAGGGTGCTGGCCAGATCGAAGCGGAAGCCGTCCACGTGCATCTCGCTGATCCAGTAGCGCAGGCTGTCCATGATCAGCTGCAGCGTCTGCGGGTGGCGCACGTTCAGGCTGTTGCCGGTGCCGGTGTAGTCGAAGTAGAAGCGCGGGTTGTCCTGCACCAGCCGGTAGTAGGTGGGGTTATCGATGCCTTTGAAGCTGAAGGTCGGGCCCAGGTGGTTGCCCTCGGCGGTGTGGTTGTACACCACGTCCAGAATCACCTCGATGCCGGCCCGGTGCAGCGCCCGCACCATCTCCTTGAACTCGCGCACTTCGCCGCCCAGCTCGCCACGCCGCGCATACGCGCTGTAGCGCACGTCCGGCGCGAAATACGCCAGCGAGCTGTAGCCCCAGTAGTTCGTCAGGCCCTTGTCGAGCAGGAAGGGGTCGTCCACGTGCTGGTGCACCGGCATCAGCTCGATGGTGGTGATGCCCAGCGTCTTGAGGTACTGCAGCACCGGCTCGGTGGCGATACCGGCGTAGGTGCCGCGCAGCTCTTCTGGCACGTCCGGGTGCAGCATGGTCAGACCCTTGACGTGGGCCTCATAGATCACGGACTGGTGCAGCGGAATGTTCGGGCGATGGTCCCCCTGCCAGTCGAAGGCGTTGTCCACCACCACGGCCAGCGGGGCGCCGTGCTGCGGTTCGGTGGCCGGGTCGAAGTCCTCGTTGCCGCCCATCTGGTAGCCAAAGACGCCCTGGTCAAACTGTTCGGTGCCGGCCAGCGCGCGGGCGTACGGGTCGCTCAGCACCACCTGCGGGTTGAAGCGCAGGCCACGCTCCGGGGCGTACTCGCCGTCCACCCGGTAGCCGTACCGCTGCCCGGGGCCGATCTGCGGCAGGTACACGTGCCAGATGAACGCGGTCTGCTCGGGCATCTGCACCTGGGTCTCCCGGCCCTGCTCATCAAAGAGGCAGAGCGTGACCTTGCGGGCGTTCTCGCTGTAGAGCGCGAAGTTGGTGCCCTGGCCGTCCCAGATCGAGCCGAGCGGGTAGCTGCGTCCGGGCAGTTGCCGTCCGGTGTACGGAACGGCAGCCGGGGTGGCGGGAGGAGTGGGCGCGCTGAGGTCGGTCTTGGTCATGATTGTGCTCCTGGGGGCGGGGTGCCGGTGGGCAGCCGCCCCTTAGTCAACAGAGGGAATTGGGTCTGGTCAGTGGAGAGGAAGCCGGTTCATGCACCGGAAATGGAAGTGCTTCCACGCTCCACTTGACGCCCTCATCATGGCGCAAGGGTGGCCCCGGCTGACAGGGCCACCCCTCCTCAGAGATTGTTTACATTAACTGGGGAAGTCAGTCAGCTCAGAAGCCCAGCCGGGCGCGCGGGTTGCTCAGCCGCGCCAGCGCGTCCGGGGTCCACAGCTCGTAGCTGTAGGTGGGGTACTGCTGCTTGAAGCGCCCGATCCGGTCCCACACGTCGCGGCTCTCGCGCGGCGTGACCAGAATCAGCCGGACCACGCTGTCCATGTTGTCGTAGACGTAGAAATCGAAGTACATGGCCTGCTCGGTGCCGCTGGGCGTGAACAGCGGAAACGAGAAGGGCCGGTAACGCCACACCTTCCTTCGTTCCTGCAGGATCTGGGCGGCCAGCCGTTTCAGGGCGCTCTCGGGAAAGGTGTGCACCTCGCCGTCCCGGTCGCGGAACTTGGCGCTGGCGGGGGGCGCGTCCAGCTGCGGCGCGTCCTTGCGCGGCGGGTTGGGGCGGCGCGGGCCACCGGGCCGGGCCGGGCGGGAGCCGCTGCTGGCCGACTTGGTGTCGGTGGCCCCGGCGCGGGGCGTGGGTTTGCGGGTAGGTTTCTTGCCCCTGGTCATGCCGGCAGTCTAGCAGCGCCGCTCCGGGCCAGCCGAGGCCCGGTACAATACCGGCCATGAAACCGCTCGCCCTGACCACCCTGCTGCTGGCCGCCGGCGCCCAGGCCCAGAGTGCCGCGCCGGCTGCGCTGCCCGACTGGACCGGACAGATCATCTATCAGGTGATGCCGGACCGCTTCTCGGACGGCGACGCCACCAACAACCAGGGCGTGGACAAGACCAACCTGCGGGCGTGGCACGGCGGTGACCTGACCGGCCTGACCAGCCGCCTGAACTACATCCAGACGCTGGGCGCCACCGCGGTCTGGCTGACGCCGATCTACCAGCAGAAGGACGGGCTGACCGACGGCACCGCCGGCTACCACGGGTACTGGCCCTACGACTTCCGGAGCGTGGACCCGCACTTCGGGACCCTGGCACAGTTTCAGGGCTTCACCCAGAAGGCCCACAGCCTGAACCTGCGGGTGATGCTGGATCAGGTGATCAACCACTACGGTCCCGGCGCGCCGGCCACCCGCGAGCATCCCGGCTGGTTTCATACCCAGCAGGACTGCGACCGGGCCATGACCCCGGCCCAGCACGACACCGACTGCCCGCTGAGTGGCCTGCCGGACCTGAACCAGCAGGTGGGCGAGGTGCAGGACCTGCTGTACGGCAACGCCGACTTCTGGCGGCAGCAGGGGGTGGACGCCTTCCGCTACGACGCCATCAAGCATGTGGACGCCACCTTTCTGCAGCGGCTGGTGACGCGCGACCGGGCTGCCGGCACCTTCACGCTGGGCGAGTACTACGGCGCCGACGCCGCTACCATCCGCGAGTACCAGCAGCTGGGGCTGTCCAGCCTGTTCGACTTCTCGCTGCAGGACGCCATGAACAGGAGCGTCATGCACGGCGCCGGCTTCGGGCCGCTGCGCTCGGTGCTGACCCAGAACCAGCAGGTGCCGCAGCCGCAGCTGATCGCGGCCTTCCTGGACAACCACGACCTGCCACGGTTTGCCAGCGGCACGCTGTTCGAGGACCAGGGGCAGGCCCGCACCGCCTACGCCCTGCGCGCCCTGATGACGCTGCCGGGCATTCCGGTGCTCTACCAGGGCATCGAAATCGCGCAGCGGGGCGGCGCCAACCCGGACAACCGCCACGACATGCGCTTCGAGGACCAGTGGACGCCCGCCGAGCGCGCGGTCTTCCAGACGGCCCAGGACGCCATCACGGTGCGCAAGGCCAGCCCGGCGCTGTCGGGCGGCACCCTGCAGCTGCTGGACGTGCCGGACAGCGTGAATTCCCAGCTGCTGGTCTACACCCGCACCGCCGGCAACCAGACGGTGCTGGTCGCCTGGAACAACCAGGACGCCCGCCGCACCTACTCGCTGCGCTCCACCCTGGCCGGGCAGCCGCTGACCGGCAGCCTGTTTCACGAGCCGGGCGGCCAGCCGCAGAACGCCGGGATGAGCGTCAGCGGCGGCTACCTGCACCTGAGCTTGCCGGGCCGCACCGCCGCCGTGTTCGTGCTGGGCCAGTAAGCCGCCTCAGCGCCAGGTGTCCGCGTGATCGCGGGCAAACTGCTCAAAGGAAATGGGCGCCCGGCCGGTCACCCGCTGCACGTCGTCCGTGACGGTGGCGGTGTAGCCGGCCCGCACCATCTGGTACAGGTTGGTCATCAGGCCCACGTAGGCGTCGGGCGCGCCGGCGCGGCCCATCACCTGCTGATACTGCTCCTCGCTGATCGGCTGGTACTGCACCTCGCGCCCAGTGGCCGCCGAGATGGCCGCCGCCACCTCAGTGCGGGTGAGCGCTGCCGGGCCGGTGATGCCGTAGGCCTGTCCGGCGTGGCCGTCGGTCGTCAGGGCCGCCACGCCCACCGCCGCGATGTCGCGGGCGTCCACGAAGCCGGTGGCTGCGTCGCCGGCCGGCTCCAGCAGCTGACCCTGCTCCCGGATGCCGCCGGCCATGTCGGTGCTGTAGTTCTGCATGAACCAGTTGGGGCGCAGGAAGGTCCACTGCAGGCCGGACGCTTCCAGGTGCCGTTCCACGTCGCGCAGCGGGTTGTCGCCCTGCTCCGCGCCCAGCGCCGAGAGCCGCACCACGTGCTGCACGCCCGCTTCCTTCGCCAGGTCCACCACGCGCTTGACGGGGGCTGCCGGCATCGGGCCGGGGGAGGCGAGGTATAGCCGGTCCACACCCTGCAGCGCAGCGTGGACGCTGGCCTCATCGTTGAAATCAAAATGAACGACCTCGGTGTCCGGGAAGGCGGCCCGGGCCTTCTCCACCGTGTGTGCGCCGACACGCACCGGGGTGCCCTGTGCCTGGAGTTGCCGGACGATCTCGCTGCCGACCTTGCCGTTCGGGGTGGTGATCAGAATCATGGTGAACCTCCTGCTGCAGCGTACGGCCAAGCGAACTTTTTGGGAAGTACATACCTTTTGGTGCGTATAGGTGTAGCATGGTGGCATGACCATGGCCCTCAACGTGCTGAGCCGCTCGTGCCCCTCCAATTCCGTGCTGGAGCTGATTGCCGGCAAGTGGAACATGCTGGTGGTGTACGCGCTGCGTGACGGGACGCTGCGTTACAGTCAACTGCACACCGCCATCGAGGGCATCTCGCAGAAGATGCTGACCCAGACGCTGCGCGACCTGGAGCGCGACGGTCTGGTGGCTCGCCGGGTGTATCCGGTGGTCCCGCCGCACACCGAGTACTGCCTGACCCCGCTGGGCCGCAGCCTGCAGGAGGTGGTGGTGCAGATGGGGTGCTGGGCCGAGCAGCACATGATGGAGGTGCTGAGCGCCCGCGCCGACTACGACGGCCAGGGGCGGACGATGCCCGGCTGAGTGCACTTCCCTATACTGCCCGCATGCTCGGAATCATCGGTGCCATGCAGGAAGAAGTGGAGCTGCTTCAGGAGGAGCTGGAAGGCCTGACGCGCATTGAACATCCCGGCGTGACGCTGCTGCGCGGCCGCCTGGATGGCCAGGAGGTGTTGCTGACGGTGGCCGGCATCGGCAAGGTGAATGCGGCCATGACCACCACCTACCTGCTGATGGCCGGCGCGACCCGGGTCATCTTTACCGGAGTGGCGGGCGGGGTGCATCCGGAGCTGCGGGTGGGGGACATCGTGGTGTCCACCGACTGCGTGCAGCACGACGTGGACGTGACGCCGCTCGGCTACGAGCTGGGCGTGATCCCCGGCGAGACGCTGGCCTGGACCGCCGACGAGGCGCTGCGCGAACTGGCGCTGAGCGCGGCCCATGAGCTGCCGGAGCTGCACGTGATGGCCGGACGGGTGGTGAGCGGCGACGTGTTCGTGGCGGACCGCGACCGGGTGGCGTGGCTGTGGCAGACCTTCGGAGCTGCCTGTGCCGAGATGGAGGGGGCGGCGGTGGCGCAGGTGTGTGCCCGGCATGGGGTGCCGTTCGTGGTGATCCGCTCGGTGTCCGACACCGCCGACGGCACGGCCAACGTGGACTACCGCGAGTTCATGCCGCGGGTGGCTCGGCACGCCAAACAGGTGGTGCGCGGCATGACCCGCCGGCTGGCCCAGGCCTGAGGTGACGTCGGTCCTGCGCGGGGCGCTGGGCCTGGGCCTGCTGTTCGGCTTCGCGGTGCTGGGGCAGGCGCTGGTCGGCTGGACCCGCCTGCCGCTGCCCGGCTCGGTGGTGGGGCTGCTGCTGCTGCTGCTGGCGCTGGCGACCCGGCTGGTGCCGCTCGCCTGGGTGGAGGGCGCCGCCGACACGCTGATCGGGCTGCTGTCACTGCTGTTCGTGCCGGCGGCGGTGGGCGTGGTGGACTACCTGGGGTACGGCCGCGCGTGGCCCGGCTGGCTGCTGGTGATGGCCGCCGGCGTGCTGATCGGCGGGTCGGTGGCGGGGCTGCTGGCCACCCGGCTGGGCGCGGTCCCGGACGGGGGAGACCGGTGAGCGCTCCGATGCTGTGGCTGGCCGTCAGCCTGCTGGCCTATGCCCTGGGCGCGGCGCTCCAGGCGCGCACCCGCTCGCCCCTCATGAACCCCACCCTGATTGCCTGCCTGATCGTGGTGCCGCTTCTGCTGCTGACGCGGACCAGCTACGCCGCCTACAGCGCCGACGCGCGGCCACTCAGTGCCCTGCTCACCCCGGCGGTGGTGGCGCTGGCGGTGCCGCTCTACCGCCAGCGCGCCCTGATCCGCCGGGCATGGCGGGCCGTGCTGCTCGGCGGCGTGGCCGGCACGTTGCTGTCCTCGGCGGTGAACGCGCTGGGGGCGCGGCTGGTGCAGGCCCCGCGCGAGGTGCGGCTGGCCCTGATCACCGATCCGGTCACCAGCCCGGTGGCGTACGCCATCGCCCAGCGGCTGCACGGCGCGCCCTCGCTGGCGGCGGCCTTCGTGATTCTGGTGGGCCTGATCGGGGCGGTGGCGCTGCCGGGCCTGCTGACCCGGCTGGGCGTCCACGCGCCGGTCGCGCGGGGGATCGCGCTGGGCGCCGTGGCCCACGGCATCGGGACCGGCCGGGCGCGCGAGGAGAGCGACCTCACCGGGGCGGCGGCCAGCGTGGGCATGTGTCTGGGCGCCCTGGTGATCACGCTGGTCAGCGCCGTCCTGTAGCCTGCTTTCTTCAGGGTTCCCCAAGGTAGAGCGGGCCGGCCACGGCCTACCATCGGCCCATGACGCCATCATCTGCCGCCCTGCGCCCTTCCCGCCCGACCTGCGGTGCCGCATGAAGCTCAGCGATCACGTCTACGCGCTGGACCTCCAGGCCACGCTGAGCGGCGGCCAGACCTCCATCTACCCCGCCCTGATCCTCGATGACCTACAGGGGGCCACCCTGGTGGACACCGGCATGCCCGGCATGCAGGACCTGATCGAAACGGCTCTTCGGGAGGCCGGGCTGGGAGTGAAGGACCTGCGACAGATCATCATCACCCACCACGACCTGGATCACATCGGGTCGCTGGCCGTGCTGGTGGCCGCCAGCGGCGCGCAGGTGATGGCGCTGGAGCAGGAGGTGCCGTATCTGGTGGGCGACCTGCCCTCCCAGAAGACGCCCTCGCCCGAAATGCGCCAGCGGATGCTCGACACGGCCTCGCCCGCGCTGAAGGCCTACCTGCTGGACCCGCCGCGCATCGCGGTGGACCGGGTGCTGCAGGACGGTGAGGTGCTGCCGATGGCGGGCGGCGTGCGGGTGGTGGCCACCCCGGGCCACACCACCGGGCACCTGAGCCTCTTCGTGGAGCAGGACGACATCCTGATCACCGGAGACGCCATGACCAGCAGTGGCGGAGAGTTGCACGGGCCGATGGAGCGTGCCACCCCCGACATGCCGGAGGCGATCCGCAGCGTGGAGAAGCTGAGCGCCCTGCCGGTGCGGCAGATCCTGACCTACCACGGCGGCCTGGTCCGTGACGAGGCGTCGGCACAGCTCGTGAAGGTGTCGCAGGCACTGAGCGCCGGCTGAACACAGGCGCTGTGATGCTGTCAGGGCGGCCGCATGAAAGAGGCCGCCCTCTGCCGTTGTTCCCTCAGGAGGCGTCCTGCGGGGACAGCTGCGTTTCCGTGACGGGGGTGAGGGCGGCGTTGTCCTGCTCGCCGGTGCGGATGCGGACCACCCGTTCCAGCGGCTGCACGAAGATCTTGCCGTCCCCCACCTCGCCGGTGCGGGCCGACTGAAGGATGGCCTGAATCGCCACCTCCACGAACGGCTCGCTGACCGCCATTCTGAATTCCACCTTCTCGTGAAACTCGACCATCACGCGGGTGCCCCGGTAATGCTCCACCACCTCCCGCTCGCCGCCGTGCCCACTGACCCGGCTGAGCGTGATCCCACTGATGCCCGCCTGAAACAGCGCTTCCTTGACCGCTCCGATCCGCTCGGGGCGCACCACCGCCGTGATCAGTTTCATGCTTCCAGCGTAGACGGGCGGTGGGGTCCGGACACGGCCGCTGTCCAGTTCCGGTGGGCGCTCTGGGCCGCTGCGTCACTTCGCTCTCATCAAAACGCCCCTGGCTTCATCTGTTAATCTACCGGCTATGCGGATACGTCTCGACCCCTGGCCCGTGGACACCCAGAGCGGCCAGCTCTCTCTTCACGCCTTCAATGGGGAGGCCATCGACATCGAGACGCCGAGGTGGGCGGCCATCGCCCCACGTGACATTCCCCAGCGCCTCAAGCGCGTCTATGTGGTGGACGGCAAGCCGCGCATGGAAGCCCGGCTGCTGATTGAGGACGATCAGGGGCAGAGCAGCTTTGCCGGGTACGGCGCGTTCGTGGCCGGCGCCGTGGACCTGTGCCCACACGGCAGCCGCCCCGCCGAGCTCAAGGACGTGCGGGTCCAGCGGGTCCTGGCCCACGGCGCCAACATGCAGCTCAGCCCGGTACAGCTGTCGCCGCGCAACCCCCATACCGGTCAGCTGGAGTACCGGCCGTCCGGGTTCCCGGCGGACCGGGACGAGGCCACGGCGCCGGCTGCCCACATCCAGGCACTGATGCTGGAGGCCGAGCAGCAGCTGTCGCACGGGCTGGCCAGCAGCGTCCCCTTCGACGAGGACGACGACCGCGAGGTGCTGAGCGCCCTGACCATCCAGGACGGCACCCTGCGCGGCCGCAACCTGGGCGGCGCGGTGGTCGGCTGCGTCAAGACGCTGCACACCATGTACATCGACCCGGGCCGCATGGAACTGCTGGCCCGCCTGAAGCCCGGCGAGCGCACCCCGATCCTGCACCTGCGCTACGGCCACAACCAGTTCACCCGCTTCTCGTGGTACGTGCGGCTGTGCGAGGCGCCGTTCCACCTGCACCCGCTGGCCGGCGTGATGCGGCTGGAGATGTACGCCCCGGAGGAGCCGGATTTCCTGCCGCCCATCGTACGGGCGGTCGCCAACGTGAGCGGGACCCTGCTGTGCCGGCTGGCCGGGCAGGCGCATAAGGACCCGCGCGCGCCACAGAACCTGATTCCCACCGCCGCTCTGGAAACCGCCATGGGCCGCAGCATGGGCGACCTGAACCTGGTGACCCGGCGCATCCGGGCGCACATCGCCGCCGAGCTGGGAGCGGCGGTGCTGGGCGGGGTGGCCTGATGCTGGGCCGGGTGCTGGGCACCGAGGACGCCACGCCCACCAGCTTCTGGTTCCTGGTGGCCAGCGGCCAGAGCGTGCAGCTGGACGATCTGGTGGTGGCGCGTACCCGCCGCCCCGACGGGCTGGAAGTGGCGTTCTACGGGCTGGTGGAGAGCGTGCGCAAGCGGCACGAGGGCGTGAGCTTCGAGTCGGACGTGGAGGACGTGATGGCGGGCGTGCTGCCGGCCAGCGTCAGCTACGCCGCGCGGGTGCTGGTGACACGGGTGGATCCGGAGAACTTCGTGCCGCCGCAGCCGGGCGACCCGGTGCTGCACGCGCGCGGCGCCGACCTGCACATGGCGCTGTCCGCCGACAAGATGAAGGACGCGGCGTTCCCCGGCGGCCTGCTGGCCGACGGGCAGGTGATGCCGCTCAACTACCGCTTCGTGAACGGTGAGAGCGGCGGGCATATCAACATCTCCGGCATCTCCGGGGTGGCCACCAAGACCAGCTACGCGCTGTTCCTGCTGCACAGCATCTTCCGCAGCGGGGTGCTGGGCAAGGGCGCCAGCGACACCCGGGCCGTGATCTTCAACGTGAAGGGCGAGGACCTGATGTTCCTGGACCGGCCCAACCGCAGCGCCAGCGAGATCGAGGCGGGCGTGCAGCGCGGCAAGGGGCTGGCCGCCAACCGCTACCAGTTGCTGGGTCTGCCGCAGGAACCATTCCGCGACGTGCAGTTCCTGGCGCCGCCCCGGCCGGGCGGCACCGGCAGCAGCATCGTGCCGCACGTGGAGCAGCGCACCAGCGGGGTCACGCCGTTCGTGTTCACCCTGCGCGAGTTCTGCCGGCGCCGGATGCTGCCCTACAGCTTCGCGGACCGCGACAGCAGCCTGAACCTGGGCTTCGTGATCGGCAGCATCGAGGAGAAGCTCTTCCGGCTCAGCCGGGACGGGGAGCAGCCGTACCTGACCGTGGCCGACTGGAAGCCCGACACCGACGTGATGCTGGACGAGGAACTCCAGTTCAGCGAACTCGGCGAGGTCCGCGTGGACACCTTCCCGAAGCTGGTCAGCTACCTGGAATACAAGCTGCTGGACGAGAACGACGGCAACGGCGACCCGCGCTGGGTGGGCAAGCAGGCCCCGGCGACCCTTCAGGCGTTCATCCGGCGGCTGCGCGGCGTGCAGAAGCACCTCGCGCCGCTGATCCGCGGCGACCTCAGCGCGGCCCAGGCGGCCCAGTATCGCCCGGACCTGACCCGCCCCGACCGGCAGCTGAGCGTGGTGGACATTCACAAACTGTCCGGGCACGGCCAGATGTTCGTGGTGGGGGTGCTGCTGCGCGACCTGTTCGAGTACAAGGAGCGCACCGGGCGCAGCAACACCATCTTCGTGGTGCTGGACGAGCTGAACAAGTACGCCCCGCGCGAGGGCGACAGTCCGATCAAAGACGTGCTGCTGGACATCGCTGAGCGTGGCCGGTCCCTGGGCATCATCCTGATCGGGGCGCAGCAGACCGCCTCAGAGGTGGAGCGCCGCATCGTGAGCAACGCGGCCATCCGGGTGGTGGGCCGCCTGGACATGGCCGAGGCCGAGCGCCCCGAGTACCGCTTCCTGCCGCAGAGCTTCCGCGCCCGGGCCGGTATTCTGCAGCCGGGCAGCATGCTGGTCAGCCAGCCGGACGTGCCGAATCCGGTGCTGGTGAACTACCCGTTCCCCGCTTGGGCCACCCGCCCCGACGAGGTGGAGCAGGTGACAGAGGCGGCCGAGGTGGAAGGCAGTATGCGCGACCTGTTCGGGCTGTAACCAGGGGCAGAGCGGTGGGCGGAGCAGGGCGTCAAGCACCGGGCCGCCCCGGTGCACGGAGAGGCGGATTGGAGACTCTGTATCAACGGGCAGGCCGTCCTGCCCGGCAGAATGAAGACCAGAGACGCTGGGCGAAGGAGGGCATCATCCTGCCAGCTGAAGCTTAGCCTCTGCCCTTCTGCCCTTTCAGCTGCCTTTTCCCCAGCTCAGCGTGACCTGCACCTGGGCTTCGGCGTCGGCCACCAGTTTCAGCACGCTGCCGGACTTGATGGTCAGGCCCAGCGTGACGCTGATCTGGGCCGGGTCCAGGCCGTTCAGGCCGTCGTAGAGGCGCTGCAGCACCGCCCGCATGCTGTTCACGGCCTCCCCGAAATCCTCCAGAGGGGTACCGAGGGCCTGGGCATGGGCCTGCACCGTGGTCGGGGCGTCCACCAGCAGCACCACCCCGCCGTCCTCCATGTTCACCTGGAAGGCCACCTCGGGCCTGGATGTGGTCATGGGTCAGCGTACCGCAGGGCATCTGGCTGTGCATCAGGCGCTACCCTGGGCCGCATGAGTGTCCACCTGAATGCCAGTGAAGGCCAGATTGCCCCCACCGTCCTGCTCCCCGGCGACCCGCTGCGCGCCCAGCACATCGCCCAGACGTTCTTCGACAACCCGGTGCAGCACAACTCGGTGCGCGGCATGCTCGGCTACACCGGCACCTACCGGGGCCAGCCGGTGAGCGTGCAGGGCACCGGCATGGGCATCGCCAGCGCCAGCATCTACACCCACGAGCTGATTCACAGCTACGGGGTCCAGACGCTGGTGCGGGTCGGCACCTGCGGGTCGTACCAGACGGGCGTGCACGTCCGCGATCTGGTGCTGGCGCAGGCCGCCTGCACCGACAGCAACGTCAACCGCATTCGCTTCCAGGGGCTGGATTACGCCCCCATCGCGGACTTCGGGCTGCTGATGGCCGCGTACCAGCGGGCCCAGGCGCACGGCTTCAGCACGCACGTCGGGAACATCGTTTCCAGCGACACCTTCTACCAGGACAACCCGGGCGTGATGCAGCGCTGGGCCGAGTACGGCGTGCTGGCCGTCGAGATGGAGGCGGCCGGGCTGTACACCATCGCCGCGAAGGCCGGCGTGCGCGCCCTGACCGTCCTGACCGTCAGCGACCACCTGATCACCCACGAGGAGACGACCGCCGAGGAACGTCAGACCACCTTCAACCAGATGATCGAGGTGGCGCTGGAGGCCGCGCTGGGCCTCAGCTGAGCGGATATGAGGGAGGGGGCCGGAACAGCATTCCGGCCCCCTCCCTTCATTTCACCCGCACGCCCTTGCTGCCCGGCTGGGTCCGCACCCACTTCACGAAGCGCTGCACCTCGGGCTGCTGCCGCAGCGCCTCCAGGCTGCTCAGGTCGCGGCCCAGCTCATGGTTGGAGTACAGGCGGTGCAGCATCTTGTGGCAGGGCGGACACAGCTGAGCGGTGGGCAGGTCCACCACCCGCTCGCCCCGCCGCCGGCCCACCACCCGCGGCACCAGATGGTGCAGGGTGGTGCGCGGCACGTCCCGGCCACACAGTTCGCACAGTGCCATCAGCGCCCGGGTTCAGTCGTCCACGTACATCACGTAGTCCACGCCGTCAAACAGTCCGCCCAACGGGTAGCGCGGGACCGAGGCCCGGCTGCCGCCCAGGCTGAACGCCTCGCGGCCCAGCAGCGTCTGCTCCATCTGGGCGCGGTCGGCCTCCGACATCTGGCCCATGCGGCTCTGCGGCCCCATCTGGGTGCCGTGGGCGGCCAGCGCGGCCTTCTTGCGCCCGGCGTAGCGGCTCACGTCCATCCGCACCAGCGTCGTCTGCTCGCTGACTCCGTAGATTTCCGGGTCGTTGCCGGGGTTGAACATCTCCATGCGCTTGGCGGTCTCCAGGCTCAGCGCGGTGAAGTACAGCCGCTGCGGCGCGCCCTGCAGGTGCCCGGTCGAGAAGAAGGCCGCACTCGTGGCGCGGTGCACCTGAATGTGGTCCACGTGGCCGTAGCCGCCGTGCGGGTCGAAGGTGATGATCACCTGCGGCCGGTACTCCTCGATCAACGCGCGTATGTCCTTTTCCAGTTCGAACACGTCCACGTTCATCAGGGCCCGGGGATCGTCGTGGCGGGTGCGTTCCTCGCGGCCCGAGTCGTGGTAGCCCAGGAACACCGGGGCCGGAATGCCCAGGGCCTCGCAGGCGTTGCGCAGTTCCTGCTCGCGCTGGGCGCCCAGGTCCTCTACCGTCATGCTGGGGTCGGTGATCTTGCCGGCCTCGCCCCGGGTGGCGCAGGCCAGCACCACCCGCACGCCGCGCTCGGCGTAGTAGGCGAGCGTGCCGCCCACGCTGAAGGCCTCGTCGTCCGGGTGGGCGAACACGGCCAGGATGGTCGGCGCGTTGATGTCGCGGTACTTCAGATTGAAGGTTGGATCGAAGCTGGTCATAGCGGTCAGTGTAGCCACTTTGCTGCCGGCCTCATCCGTCTGCCTCCGCCGCGGCCAGCGTCAGCCCGCGCTGGTAGAAGTCCCAGCACTCGGCGGTCCAGCTCTCGTAGATGCGCCGCTCGTTCGCCCGGTCGGCGGCCTCCAGCGCGTGCCCCAGCGCCTGAAAGAAGCGGCTGCCCTGCTCCTGCATCGCCCGCGCGGTCCAGTAGCGTTCGCCGCGCATCATCTGCTCCACCTGACTCATGAACAAATTCTGCCTGCTACCTTGAGCCATGTCTGCCGTCGTGGCCATCACATCTGAAAAAGGCGGCGTGGGCAAGAGCACCCTCAGCGTCCATCTCACCGGCGCGCTCGCGGAACGGGGCCTGAACGTCGTGCTGATCGACGAGGACGGCCGGGTCGGCTCCAGCGTGGGCTGGGCCCGCCGGGCCGCGCAGCACGGCCCCGGCCCCGGCCTGCCGTTCGAGGTTCTGCTGCCCGACGAGGTCCGGCCCAAACGGCTGCGCGAACTGGACGCGGTGCTGATCGACACCGAGGGTCGCCCCAAGCGCCGTGAGCTGCGCGACCTGTCGGAGCGGGCCGACGTGATCCTGCTGCCCAGCGGCGTCAGCACCCTGGAGCTGGAAAGCACCCTGCACCTGGCCGAGTATCTGGTGGGGGAGGGCGGGGCGCGGCGCAAGCTGCGGGTGGTGCTCAACCGGGTGCCGCCGGTGGGGCAGGCCGGCGCCCAGGCCCGCGAGGACCTGCGCGACGCGGGCCTGACCGTCTGCAACACGCTGGTGCGTCAATACGCGGTGTACGTGCGGGCGGCGGAACTGGGCGTGCTGTGCCGCGACCTGCCGGACGAGCGCGCCGCCCAGGCCTGGGCCGACATCGTGAGCCTGTCGAGGGAAGTGCTGTGAGCGGGGGGAGAGCGCATGGCTAAGCGGTTCGCCTATCTGGACGGTCAGAAGCTCAAGCGCAAGGAGGCGGAGAAGCTGTCCAGCACCGAGCGGCTGGAGATGGTGTACGTCCGCAAGGAGACGCTGCGCGCGGTCTGGCGGCAGCTGGACCGGGGCCGCAGCGGCAACATGAACGAGCTGATCGAGGACCTGCTGCTCCGCTGGCTGGGCGAACAGGAGCGGCGCTCGAAGGACCACTGACGCGGCGGCTCGGGGCAACTTCTGGCGGCCGGGCGGCGTACCCTGCCTCATGACGAGCCCCTCTCCGGCCCTGGAGCTGCAGCACCTCCGCAAGACCTTCTCGGGCCGGCCCGCCGTGGACCGGCTCAGCCTGACGGTGCCGCCGGGCGAGCTGTATGCCCTGCTCGGCACCAACGGGGCCGGCAAGACCACCACCCTGCGAATGATCGCCGGCCTGCTGGCCCCGGACGGCGGCGACGTGCGGATCTACGGCCACAGCGTGTTGAAAGAGCCGCTGGAGGCCAAGCGGCGGCTGGCCTACCTGCCGGACGACCCGATGCTGTACGGCAAGCTGCGCCCGGCCGAGTACCTGGAGTTCGTGGCGGGCCTGTGGGGCATTCCGGCCGCCCAGGCGGCCCCCGAGGCCGAACGGCTGCTGCGCTGGCTGGACCTGTGGTCGCACGGGTCGGAGCTGACCGAGGGCTTCTCCAGGGGCATGAAACAGAAGCTGGCGCTGGCCGGCGCGCTGATCCACCAGCCGAGCCTGCTGCTGCTGGACGAGCCGCTGACCGGCCTGGACGCGGCGGCCGCCCGTCAGGTCAAGGACGCGCTGCGCGACTTCGTGGAGCGGGGCGGCGCGGTGGTGCTGACCACCCACATCATGGAGGTGGCCGAGCGACTCTCGGACCGCATCGGGGTGATCCGGGGCGGGGAGCTGATCGCCGAGGGCACGCTGGAGCAGCTGCGCGCCCGGGCCGGGCACGCGGGTGCCGGCTCGCTCGAGGACGTGTTCCTGGAACTGGTTCAGACTCCGGACGCCGATGTCGTCGCCTGAGCGCCCCTGGACGGCCCGGCGGGGCACGCCGGCCCGGCCCGGCTCGCTGCTATGGCTGCTGCGGATGCAGCTGCGGGTCAGCTGGCGCGTCCTGCTGGCTCAGCGCAGCACCCGCATCCTGGCGCTGGTGGCGGTGGGCCTGCTGGTGTTTGGGGCCGTGGCGGCGGCCCCCTGGCTGTGGCAGCTGCGCGGTCCGCTGGCGGCGCTGGGGCAGCTGCAGGGGCCGGGACTGCTGCTGGCCGGGGCCATCACGCTGCTGGTGTTCCTGCTGATGCTCTCGGCAGCCATCAGCGCCACCCTGGAAGCGCTGTACGAGCGCGGCGACCTGGACCTGCTGCTGGGCGCTCCGCTGCGCCCCCGGACCGTGCTGGCCTCGCGGCTGCTGGGCGTGGCGGTGTCTGCGGGCACGCTGTACGGCCTGCTGGCGGTGCCGGTGGTGGTGTTCGCCCTGGTGGCCGGGCTGTGGCGGCTGCTGGGCCTGCTGCCGTGGCTGCTGTCGCTGTCGCTGCTCGCCGCGTCGCTGGCCGGGCTGATCACGCTGGGGCTGGTGCGGCTGATCGGGGTGCGCCGGGCCCGCACCGCGGCGTCCATTGTGGGGGCGCTGAGTGGCGCCGCGTTTTTCATCGTGACCCAGCTGCAGAACCTGCGCGGGCGGGAAGTCTCCGGCGTGGTGACGCCGGAACTGCTGCAGCGGCTGCAACAGACCCTGCAGGGCGGCGGGCCGCTCGGCGAGGGCAGCGCGCTGTGGTACCCGGCGCGGGCGCTGTGGCTGGAACCGCTGCCGACCCTGACGATGCTGGCGGCGGCCGCCGTCCTGTTCGGGCTGAGTGTGACCCTGCTGGAGGGTGCCTTCCAGCGCGGCGCGCAGCAGGCGGGCATGCATGGCCGTGCTGCGCCACGTGGCCGCCGCTCGGCGCTCCGGCCGCTGCACTTTCGCAGCGGGGCGCTCGCTGTGCTGATCAAGGAATGGCGGCTGTTGGCGCGCGATCCGCTGCTGCTGTCGCGCATTCTGCTGCAGCTGGTGTATCTGGTACCGCTCGGCTTCGTGCTGCTGCGGCAGGGCGGCGCCGGTCAGCTGGTGGGGGGGGCCGGCATTCTGGCGCTCGGTTCGCTGGCCACCAGCCTGGCCCTGATCACCACCAACGGAGAGGAGGCGCCGGACCTGCTGCTGTCCGCGCCGCAGTCGCTGACGCGGCTCCGCTGGCTGCGGCTGTGGGCCGCCACCCTGCCGGTGCTGGGGCTGTGGCTGCTGCTGAGCGCCGCGGGCCTGTGGCACGCCCCTGGGCTGCGCTCGGCCCTGGGCGCGCTGCTGGGGCTGTGGGCCGTGCTGGGCAGCGCCCTGATCGTGCTGTGGCGGCCGATGGAGGTGCGCCGCGCCGACCTGTTCCGCCGGGGTGGGCAGCGCGGCGACCTGCTGATGACCGTCAGCACCCTGCTGTTGCAGGGCGGGCTGATGCTGGCGCTGTTCCTGCTGCCCACCCGGCCGCAGTTTGGCAGTCTGGGCCTGCTGCTGGCCCTGGTCGCCCCGCTGCTGGCGATGCGGCGTGGCCGGGCGGCCCGCCCGCAGCAGGCCTGAGCCGCAGGCTGTACCCGCTTCAGGGACAGGCGACCGCTCGGCCCGGGGGGGCGCGTATACTCAGCGATTGGGAACGGCAAACTGCCCAGGTACAACCCAGCAAGTCCGGACATCCAGTCCGGGGATCGTGCGGCCCCCTGGTCCGTCACGAGGAGGACACTGTGAAACTCCACGAGTATCAAGGCAAGGAACTGCTGCGCCGCTTCGGCGTGAATGTGCAGGAAGGCAAGGTCGCGTACACCCCCGACGAGGTGCGCACCATCGCCAACGAGTACGGCCAGCCGGTCGTGGTCAAGGCGCAGGTGTACGTGGGCGGGCGCGGCAAGGCGGGCGGCGTGAAGTTCAGCCCCACCCCCGACAAGGCCTACGAGAACGGTCAGAAGATCCTGGGCATGGACATCAAGGGCCTGACCGTCAACAAGGTGCTGGTCACCAAGGCCGTGGACATCGACAAGGGCGTGGAGTACTACGTCGGGATGATCGTGGACCGCAACGTCCAGAGCTTCACCCTGATGGCCTGCGCGGAGGGTGGCATGGAGATCGAGGAACTGGCTGCCGAGCGTCCGGAGGCGATCATCCGCCACCGCGTGGACCCGGTGACCGGCCTGCGCCCCTACGAGGCGCGCGAAGTAGCGCTCAAGGCCGGCTTCAAGGGCAACCTCAACAAGATCGCCGACATCATGGTCCGCATGAGCCGCGCGGCGCTGGAACTCGACGCCAACCTCGTCGAGATCAACCCGCTGTTCATTGACGAGAACGGCACCCCGCTGGCGCTCGACACCAAGTTCGATGTGGACGACAACGCCCTGTTCCGTCACCCGGACCTGGCCGAGCTGCGCGAGAGCGAAGCCGACCATCCGCTGGAGGTGGAGGCCGCCAAGTACGGCTTTGCCTACGTGAAGCTCGACGGCAGCACCGGCGTGCTGGGCAACGGCGCCGGCATCGTGATGACCACGCTGGACGTGGTGAACCGCGCGGGCGGCAAGCCGGCCAACTTCCTGGACATCGGCGGCGGTGCGCGCGCCGACATCGTGTACAACGCGGTCAAGCTGGTCAGCAAGGACCCGGACGTCAAGAGCATCTTCATCAACATCTTCGGCGGCATCACCCGCGCCGACGAGGTGGCCAAGGGCGTGATCCAGGCGCTCAACGAGGGCATCCTGACCAAGCCGGTGCGCATGCGCATCGCCGGGACCGCCGAGGATGAGGCCAAGGCGTTGCTGCAGGACGTGAACAGCGACCTGATCAAGATGTACCCCGATATGTTCCAGGCCGCCGAGGCCGCCGTCGAGGAGGCGAAGAAGTAATGGCGATTCTGGTCAACAAGGACAGCCGGGTGATCGTGCAGGGCATCACCGGCCGTGAGGGACTGAACCACACCAAGGCCATGCTGGCCTTCGGCACCAAGGTCGTGGGCGGCGTGACCCCCGGCAAGGGCGGCAGCGAAGTGGAAGGTCTGCCGGTCTACAACAGCGTGGCGGAGGCGGTGGAGGCGCTGCACCCGGACGTCTCGATCATCTTCGTGCCGCCGTTCGGCGCGGCCGACAGCGTGCTGGAAGCGGCGCACGCCGGCGTGGAACTGATCGTGCTGATCACCGAGGGCGTGCCGACCGTGGACATGATGCGCGCGGTGCAGGAAGTCAAGGCGCTGGACGCGGCTAGCCGGCAGGCGGGCGGCAAGGGCATCCGGCTGATCGGCGGCAATTGCCCGGGTCTGGTCAGCAGCGGCGAGACCAAGATCGGCATCATGCCCAACCGCATCTACGAGCAGAAGGGCCGCATCGGCCTGATCTCGCGCAGCGGCACCCTCACCTACGAGGCGGCCAAGCTGCTGGGCGACGCGGGCCTGGGCACCAGCACCACCGTGGGCATCGGCGGCGACCCGGTCATCGGGACCACCTTCGCGGACGTGCTGCCGCTGTTCGAGGCGGACCCCGACACCGACGCCGTGGTGGTCATCGGTGAGATCGGCGGTGCCGACGAGGAAGCTGCCGCCGAGTACATCGCCAGTCACATGAAGAAGCCGGTGGTAGCGTTCATCAGCGGGCGCAGCGCGCCGGCCGGCAAGCGCATGGGTCACGCGGGCGCCATCATCATGGGCAACGTGGGCACCCCGGAGAGCAAGCTGGCCGCCTTCGCCGCCGCCCAGGTGCCGGTGGCCGACACCATGCCCCAGATCATCGATCTGGTGAAGCAGGTGCTGAACAAGTAAGCGGCACAACCAGGGAAGCGGCTGGCCAGTGGGCCGGCCGCTTTTTTTAGTGCTCCGCCGTTTCTAGACTGCGGTTCGATGAGCGCCGAGCCCCCGCTTCCGCATGCCGCCCTGCAGCAGGGTCTGCAGACGCACTATGGCCTGACCGTGGACCGGTTCGAGTTCCTGCCGCACGGCACCGCGCCCGCCTACCGCGCTCAGGGGCAGAGCGGCACGTTCTTCGTCAAGGTGCTGCCCGGCACGCCGTTCTGGGCCGAGGCACGGCAGCGGGTCAGGGCCGAACTGCCGCTGCTTCAGGCGCTTCAGGCCGCCGTCCTTCAGGTGCAGGTGCCGGTGCCAACCCTGACCGGTGCAGCGGTCGGCCACACCGGTGGCTTCACCCTGGCCGTCCACCGCTGGATTGAGGGAGTCCCTCTCGGGCAGGATTGGGCCGCAGCTCAGTCCGAACTGGCGGCTCTGCTGGGCCGGCTGCATGCCCTGACGCCGGTGCTCCAGGCCAGCGTGTCCGGCTGGCCGGTTCCACCGGAGGACTTCGGGCTGCCGTTTGCCGACACGCTGGCTGCGGACCTGCAGCGGGTCTGGATGGCCCGGCCGCACGACCGCCCGGTGGTGGTCGCCCTGCGTGCCCTGCTGCATCCGCACCGGGCCGAACTGCGGCGGCTCCTGGCGCAGGCCCGGCGTTTCCAGCAGGCCGCGCGTGCCGCGACCTGGCCGTTCGTGGCCTGCCACACCGACGCCCACGGCGGCAACGTGATGCGCGACGAGGTGGGCGCGCTCTGGCTGATTGACTGGGAGACCGCCCGGCTGGCTCCGGCCGAACATGACCTGTGGATGCTGGAGGACATGCTGCCCGAGGTGCTGCCGGTGTATCAGGCGGCAGCCGGGCACGCCTTCGTGCCGTCGCCGGTGCTGACCGGGTTCTACCTGTGCCGCCGGACGCTGGAGGACCTGGCCGTGGACCTGCAACAGCTGCTGCATGATCCGCTCTCGCCGGAACAGGACGCAGCGGTGCTGGACGTGCTGACCCGCTTTATCGTCCCGGCACTGCGGCAGCGCCGGGACGTGCTGGAGCGGCTGGAAGGTCAGGCAGGACTGGCGTAGGGGCGGACGTTATCGCCCACTCACCAGTTCGGCGGTCGCCTGCTCCTGTAGCCCGAAGGCCCGGGCCAGCAGCGCATACGAATGCTTGCGCGCCTCGTGGCTGTGCAGGTTGGTGGTGATCATCAGCTCGTCGGCCTGCAGGTCGGTGGCCAGGGCCAGCAGCCGCTCCCTCACCACGTCCGGCGTGCCGATGAACTGGTTTCTGCGGTTCGCCTGCACGAAGGCCAGTTCCGCCGGGCTGTACGGGTAGGCCAGCGCCTCCTCCGGGCTGGGCAGCGGCGAGCGGCGGCCGGACCGGATGTTCAGGGTCATCAGGTCCAGGGTGCGGGCCAGGTGGTCCGCTTCCTCGTCGGTGTCGGCCACGGCTGCGGCCACGGTCAAGATGGCGTGCGGCTCCGGGAACGCCTCCGAGGGCTGGAACTCGTCGCGGTACATCTGCATGGACTCGGCGGCGGCGGCCGGGCTGAAATGATGGGCAAACGCGAAGCCCAGCCCCAGCTGGGCGGCCAGCCGGGCGCTGTAGCCGCTGCTGCTCAGCAGGTACAGCGGCGGCAGCGGCACATCCACCGGGCTGGCCTGCACCCGCGCGAAGGGGTGACCGTCCGGAAACTCCCCTTCGCCCGAGAAGGCGCGCAGGTAGGCGAGCTGCTGCGGGAAGTCGTCGGCGTAGACCGCCTCCTGGTTGCGGCGCAGCGCCAGGGCGGTGACCTGATCGGTGCCGGGCGCGCGGCCCAGTCCCAGGTCCACCCGGCCGGGGGCCAGCCCCGCCAGGGTGCGGAAGGTTTCGGCCACCTTCAGCGGCGAGTGGTTCGGCAGCATGATGCCGCCGGACCCGATGCGGATGCGGCGGGTCTGGGTGGCCAGCGCGCCCAGCAGCACCTCCGGCGCGCTGCTCACCACGGAAGCCATGTTGTGATGCTCGGCCATCCAGTAGCGGGTGTAGCCCAGCCGGTCGGTGAAACGGGCAAGATCCAGGGTGCGCTGCAGCGCCTGGGCCCCGCTGCTGCCGGAAGGCACCGGAGACAGGTCCAGCACCGAGAGAGGAAGCGTCATGCCGGTCAGTAAACGCCCGGCCGCGCCGCCAGAACGTGACGCCGGTTGCCGGGACCGGTGAGGAGGCAATGTGAATACCCCCTCCCCCCCTGATGGACGATCAAGACGCCGTCAGCTGGGCCGCCTATACTCCCACCATGAACAGGCCCCTCCTGGCCCTGCTGCTGGCCGCCACGACCAGCGGAGCTGCCGCCCTGTCGGTCAGCGGGACGGTGACCGGCTCTCCGCCTCCCCAGGCGCGGGTGGCCGGTTTTGTGCTGGACCCTGCCGGTCAGCCGGGCGCTGAGGTGGTGAGCGTGCCGGTGCAGGACGGCCGCTTCAGCCTGGACCTGCCGGACGTGGCCCCGCCCGGACGGTACCTCTCGAGCCTCCGCCCCGACGCCATCGCCTGGCCCGGCGTGCTGGAGCCGATCACGGTCAGCGGTGAGGCGAGCATCGCCGATCTGCGGCTGTACGTGTACGCCGACCGCAACGGAAACGGCCGCTACGACAGCGGCGAGGGGCTGCAGGAAGCGGTGCCGGTGGTGGGCCGCGCCACCCTGGTGCTCAGCTGGGCCAGCACCGATGCCCGCGTGAATGCGGCGCGCGGCTTTTCCGCCACGCTGGGGCGCGGCTGGAACGGTCTGCTGGTGGAGGTGGGCCGCACCGTGAAGGTGGCGCCGGCGGGCCGTACCGTCAACGTGACGCTCACCGTCGGACGCTGACCGTGCCGGACGCGCTGGAGCGGCTGCTGGCCTACTACCGGCCGCTCAGCACCGTGCAGCGCGAGGTGCGGGGCGTGCCCACCTTACACACCCCGGGGTCCCCGCTCCTGGGCGTCAACGCCAGTTACCTGAGGGACGGGGACCAGGCCCTGCTGCCGCTGCTCCGGGCGTGGTACCTCGGCCAGGACGCGCCGCCGCTGGTGGCCAGCCTGGAACCGCTGCCGGGGCTGGAGGTGGTGGAGACGCTGCGGGTTGGACGCTATCGGCCGCACCCGCAGCCGGAGGTGCTGGCGGTAGAGCAGGTGTCGCCCCTTCAGCTGGCCCGCTTCAGCACGGTGCTGGCCGAGGCGTCCGGGCTGCCGGAATGGAGCGGCGCCCTGACCCGCAGCCTGCAGGCGGCCCTTCCGAACGTTCCGGACCCGCTGCTGCTGATGGCCTACGCGGGGGGAGAGCCGGTGGGGGCGCTGCTGCTCCACAGCGGCGCGGCCATGCTGTGGGCCACGCTGCACCCCGCCGCCGACCGGCCGCTGATGAACCGGGCTGCCGAGCTGAACGGGGGGGAGGTCTGGACCAGCCTGACCGATCACAGCGCCCTGGAGCTGGACGAGGTGGGGGAGGTCTGCTTCACGCAGCTGGACAGCGCCTGAGCAGCCGGCTCGTGCTCAGAAGCCGACGAGCCGCAACACCCAGCCGCCCACCACATTGATGATCTGGCTGATCAGCGGCCGGGCCAGGTAGATAAACACCATCACCACGATGAAGCTGTACGGCATCATCTCGAACTGCATCAAGGAGCGGCCCAGGGTGCGCGGGAACAGGGCGGCCAGCATGCGGCTCCCGTCCAGCAGCGGAATGGGAATCAGGTTGAACACCGCCAGCACCACGTTGATTTCCAGCACCGCAATCAGCACCTGCACGGCCAGCTGTCCGTCCTGAAAGATGCGTAGCAGCAGTCCAGCCACAATGGCGATGGCCAGATTGGAGAGGGGCCCGGCGGCCGACACCCAGAAGGTGCCCCAGCGACCCAGAGTGGTGGGGTTGACCGGCACCGGCTTGGCGAAGCCGAAGCCGGCGAACAGCAGCAGCAGCGTTCCGAAGGGGTCCAGATGGGCCAGCGGATTGAGCGTGACCCGCCCGAAGCGCCGAGGCGTCGAGTCGCCCAGCCGGTCGGCGGTGTAGGCATGGGCGAACTCGTGGGCGGCGAGCGACAGAACCAGGGCCAGTGCAGTGATGACAAAGGCGACGGGGTTGGTTTGCAGGAGACCGATCAGCACCCGGCCATTCTAGGGGCTGGCCAGATGAGGGGCGTTCACAGCGGCAGCCACGCGATCACGGTGCCCAGCCCGCGCCAGACCGGAGCGGTCACCCAGCCCAGCCCGCCCGACAGCGCCAGCAGCAGCCACACGATGTAGGTGACCGGCACGCCCGCCCCCTTGAGCTGGGCCATCAGGCGCTGCGCCGGGCGTGGAGCGGCCTGTTCCAGGGCGCGGCCCACGTCCAGGCCCGGCAGCGGCAGCACAAAGAACAGCGCGTGCTGGGTCAGGCCCAGCGCCGCCATCTGCAGCGCGTGTCCCAGCGGGTCGAAGGTGGAGAGCCACACCTGCTGGGCGCGTTGTAGCACCAGCAGCACCAGCGCGCTCAGCAGCAGCAGCAGCGGCCCGGACAGCAGCACCCAGCCGGCCCGCCGGCCGCGCAGTGCCAGCGGCACCGGGCGTGGCAGCGCCAGCCCCAGCAGCAGATAGCCGAGCAGCCCCCACAGACTGAAATGCACCGGCGGTTCCGGCGTGCCGAAGCCCGCCCGCTGCCCGGACGGGTCGCCCAGACGCCGGGCCAGCTGTGCCTGCGCCACGTTGTGCAGCACCAGCCCGCCCAGCACCGCCAGCACCAGCAGCACCAGCACCAGCGGGTCCCGGGCAATTTGGCTGATCGGGCCGAACATCAGCCGCGCTCCGCAAGATAGGCCTGCACAGCCGCCACCTCGTCGTCGCGGGAGTGCAGCCGGTGCTGGGCCCGCAGCCGGCTCAGGTGGGCCAGCACCTCGCCGACCTGCGGCCCGGGCGGGAGACCCAGGCTCAGCAGGTCGCGGCCCTGCAGCGGCGGATAGGGGGGAGCGAGGCCCAGCACCTCCCGCAGGGTGGCCTCCGGCGTGCCGGGCGGGTACGGCCGGTCGCTGCGTGCCCGGGCCAGCAGGTCCAGCGCCCGCTCGCCCAGGCCCAGCTGCCGGGCCAGGGCCGGGGCGTCCGGGGTGCGGCTGTAGAGCGCGGCGGCCGCCAGCGTCGCGCCAGGGGCGGGTTGCCGGGCGTCCAGGCGCTCCAGCACCTCGGCGGCGCCTTCGGGCAGCAGGGTGCCCGCGCCCCACGTCTGCAGGCGCCAGGCGGCCCGGCCCGGCGCCGGTTCATCCAGCAGCAGGCGCAGCTCGGCCCACAGTCTCGGTGTGTGCGGCGCCTCGCGCAGGGCGTCCGGCACCTGGGCCAGCAGCGCGGGGTGGGCCCGCAGGTCCAGCCGGGCGGCCAGCCGGGCGGCCCGGATCAGGCGCGAGGCGTCGTCCCGAAAGCTGTGGTCATGCAGGGGCCGCAGGGTACGGGCCGCCAGATCGTCCAGCGCGCCTTCCGGACAGCGCAGGCCCACCGGCTGTCCATCCGGGCCGATCAGCAGCGCCAGCGCATTCACGCTGAAGTCGCGGCGCTGCAGGTCCTGCATCAGGGTGCCGGGGAAGGGAAGCGGCGACGCGCCCGGCTGCGGGTACTGTTCCATTCGCGCGCTCACCACGTCGGCCACCAGACCGCCCGGCAGCGTGAGGGTGGCGTTGCGGTAGGCCGGGTGCCACAGCCGGGGCAGTCCCAGCCGCTCCAACAGCAGCTCCACCTCCACGCCGCTCACCACGATGTCTAGGTCCGGCGTCTCGCTGGCCGCCTGCAGCAGCAGATCACGCACCGCGCCGCCCACCAGCGCCACCTGGGCCCGTGGACCCGCGAGCACCGCCAGCTGCTCCAGCAGCCCACGGGCCGGGGCCGGCAGGGCCGCGTACAGCTGCCGGGCGTCCACGGGGTGACTGGGGGGCTTCAGGTCGGCCCAATTCAGCACGCCCAGCAGGGTGCCCTGCTCCACCACCGCCACTCCTGGTGCGCCAGCGTCTCGCGCCACGGCGCGCGCCTGATCCGGGCTCCAGGTCGGCGGCACCTGCGGCAGCGCGGCGGCAGACAGCACCGGCCAGCCTCCACCGTGGGGCGGAGGCTGGAGCGGCAGCAGGGTCCGGAGGGTGGGCGGCGCGGTCACGCCCGGCATTGTCTCACGCAGCCTGCGCCTTAATTGCTGAAGGCGGAGGCGTCCAGCGTCACCTTGACGTTCCGGCTCTTGCCGCCGCGCACCACCGTCAGGGTGATGGTGTCGCCCTGGCGCTTGTCGATCAGGTACGACTGCAGGTCTTCCAGCGTGTCGATCGGCTGCCCGTTCACCTTGGTGATCACGTCGCCGCCCAGGGAGATCTGGCCGCCCTGGAACTGCTGCGTGCTGGTCCCGCCCTTCAGCCCGGCGCGCGAGGCCGGCGTGTTCGGCAGCACCGTGGCGATCACCAGACCGGAGTTCGGCAGCTTGTACTGCTGCTTGGCCTCGTCGCGCAGCTCGCCCAGGCCCACCGCGATCTGCTGGGTGCCGCCCGCGCCGTTCTGGAAGCCGATCAGGCCGGCCGTGATGCCCAGCACCGGGGCCGTCACCACGCCACCTTTGGCTGCCTGCAGCCGGGGCAGCAGGGTCTTGGCGGCGTTGATGGGAATGGCGAAGCCCACGCCCGCGCTCTGGCCGGTGCCGCTCTGCGAGCCGCTGGGGCTGATGATCTGGGTGTTGATGCCGATCACCTGTCCCGCGCTGTTCAGCAGTGGGCCGCCGCTGTTGCCGGGGTTGATGGCCGCGTCGGTCTGGATGGCGTTCTGGTTGATGCCCTGGCCGTTGGTGCTGAACCCGATCGGGATGCGCCGCTGCGTGCTGGAGACGATGCCTTCGGTGACGCTGAAGTCAAAGCCGAACGGCGCGCCCATTGCGATGGCCTTCTGGCCCACCGCCAGGGCGCTGGAGTCGCCCAGCGGAATCGGCCGGATCAGGTTCTTGGGCAGCGTGCTGCTGCGGATCAGCGCGAGGTCGTACTGCGGGGCGCGGCCGATCACGGTGGCGGCGTAGGTCTTGGTCTGGTTCTGGACCCGGATGGTGATCTTGTCGGCGTCCTGCACCACGTGGTAGTTGGTCAGGATGTCGCCCGCGGCATTCACGAAGAACCCGGAGCCCACGCCCTCCTGCACCTGCGCGCCGCCCTGCCCGAACATCATCTGGGCATAGGGGTCCGCCTGGACCGTCTGCTCGGTGCTGATGTAGACCAGCCCCGGCTCGTAGCGCTTGACGATGTCGATGGTGTTGGTCTCGTTCTGCAGCCGGGCGCCGGCTTCCTTCTGCACAGCGCTGGCCGCCGCGGCCGCCGTGCTTTTGGCCGTGCTGCCCGTCTGTTGCGCCAGTGAAACCGGCACCTGGTCGCGCATGACGGTGGCGCCGAGTCCCAGGCCCACCAACGCAGCGACCGTGACCAGGATGGTGTTCTTGTTCATGCCGCCATTAAACCAGCCGAACCCTCCAGCGCCCCTGAGTCTGGATGAGCACGGATTTAGTCAGGGAAAGGGGCGTCACCAAGCCGGCTTGGTCCAGCGTTTACACTGGTCGATTGATGAACGCTGCTCCCGCCTCCCACCGCTTCTCGGTGGCCCCGATGCTCGACTGGACCGACCGGCACTGCCGGATGTTCCACCGTCAGCACAGCCGCCATGCCCTGCTGTACACCGAGATGATCACCACCGGGGCACTGCTGCACGGCGACCGCGCCCGCCACCTGGACTTCAGCCCCGAGGAGGGGCCGGTGGCGCTGCAACTGGGCGGCTCGGACCCCGCCGCCCTGGCGGAGGCGGCCCGCCTGGGCGAGCAGTGGGGCTACCACGAGATCAACCTGAACGTGGGCTGCCCGAGTGACCGGGTTCAGAACGGCATGTTCGGGGCCTGCCTGATGGCGCGGCCCGAACTGGTGGCGGAGGGCGTGGCGGCCATGCGCGCGGCCACCCGGCTGCCGGTCACGGTCAAGCACCGCATCGGCATCGACGACCTCGACAGCTACGAGCACCTGACCCACTTCGTGAGTACGGTGGCGGCGGCCGGCTGCCAGACCTTCATCGTGCACGCCCGCAAGGCCTGGCTGAGCGGCCTCTCGCCCAAGCAGAACCGGGAGATCCCGCCGCTGCGCTACGAGGTGGTGCGGCAGCTGAAGCAGGACTTCCCGCACCTGACCTTCGTGCTCAACGGGGGCATCACCTCTCTGGAGGCCGCCCAGGCCCACCTCGGCTGGGCGGACGGCGTGATGGTGGGCCGGGAAGCGTATCAGAACCCCTACGTGCTGGCCCGCGTGGATGCCGACCTCTTCGGGGACGTGGCCCCGGTGCCCACCCGCCGCGAGGTGATGGAGCGCTACCTGCCGTACGTGGAGCGGATGCTGGCCCAGGACGTGTACCTCAGCCGCCTGATGCGCCACACGCTGGGCCTGTTCGCGGGGCAGCCGGGGGCGCGCCACTGGAAGCGCACCCTCTCGGAGCGGGCGCACCTGCCGGGCGCTGGTCTGGACGTGATCGAGGCGGCGCTGAGCGGCGTGCCGGACGCGGTGCTGGATGCCCGCCCGGAAGCAGCGGTGCTGGCCGGATAGGCACAGGCAACACATGGCCCCCGGACCCGTAAGGGCATCCGGGGGCCATGTGTTGCTGCCTTACCGGCGGGTGTAGTCCTGCTCGCCCTTCAGACTGCCCACCCACGCCGCGATGATGTCGATGCAGGCCTGCACGTCGCTGAGGCGCACCATCTCGCTGGGGCTGTGCATGTAGCGGTTGGGAATGCTGACCACGGCGGCCGGCACGCCCGCGCGCGTCAGCGCCAGGGTGTCGTTGTCGGTGCCGGTGTAGCGGCCGCTGGCCGAGAGGGTGTAGGGAATGCTCTGCTCGGCGGCCACCTGCTTCATCTGCCGCACGATCACCGGGTTGAGCATCGGGCCCACCGACAGGTTGGCGCCGCTGCCGAAGGGGGCCACGCCGTACTTCTTCTCCTCCACGCCCGGCTGGCTGGTCTCGTGCGTCACGTCCACCACCACGCCCGCCACCGGGTTCAGGTGGTAGCCGCTGACCTGCGCGCCGAAGCAGCCGATCTCCTCCTGGCTGGTGGCCACCGCCACCACCCGGCGCGTGACGCCGGCGGCCTTCATGGCCCGCAGCGCCTCCAGCACGATGAAGGCCCCGGCGCGGTTGTCCACCGCCTTGCTGATGATGTGGCCGTTCTGCTCGATGGGCGGCTGCTCGATCACGCCGACCGTGCCGACCGGCACGCGCCGCTTGACCTCCTCGACCTCCAGGGCGGTGTCGATCCACAGGTCTTCGAGCTTGCTGGCCTTGCTGCGGTCCTCGGCGTCCATCACGTGGATGGCCTTTTTGCCGATCACGCCCAGGATGTCGCCGTCCTCGGCCAGCAGCCGCACACGCTGGCCCACCAGCACCTGCGGGTCCCAGCCACCGACCGGCAGCACCGAGATGAAGCCCTTGTCGTTGATGTACGACACGATCAGCCCGATCTCGTCGAGGTGGCCCATCAGGGCGATCGGCCGGTCCTCGGAGACGTTGATCTCCGCGTAGACGTTGCCGTAGTGGTCTTCCGTCACGCGGTCGGCAAAGGTCTCAGCTTCGGCGCGCCAGACGGCGGCGGCGCGGGCTTCGTACCCGCTGGGAGCAGCCTGGGACAGCAGGGCCTTCAGAAAGTCAAGATTCACCCGGGAAGTCTAGCGTGTCTGCATGCAGGATGCAGGCGGCCCCCTGACGGACAGGCGCGGATGGCCTGCTACACTGCCTTTCATGAAACTCGTTCTCGCCGTCATCCAGGATGCCGACGCAGCGACCCTGATGCGTGCCCTGTCCGAAAATGCCTTCGAGGTCACGAAGCTGGCCTCCACCGGCGGCTTCCTGCGCGAGGGCAACACCACCCTGATGATCGGCGTCCAGAATGAACGGATGGACGCCCTCAAGCGCCTGGTGTCGCAGACCTGCCGCTCCCGCACCCGGCTGGTAACCCCCAGCGTCCCGATGGGCGAGCAGGGCGAGGGCCTGGTGGCCGAACCGGTGGAGGTGCCGGTAGGCGGCGCCGTGATGTTTGTGCTGGGTGTGGACGAGTTCGTGCGGGTATAACGCGGCGCGGGCGCTAGACTGCGCCGATGCCGACTGCCTCCCTCCGACGCTCCTTGACCGTGCTGGCGCTGGCCGCCCTGAGCAGCGTGTCCGTCTTCGCCCAGGTGGGCGCGCCCGTGGCCAGGCTGCTGCAGCAGCCGGCCTTTCACGGGTTCCAGCAGGCCGGCGCGCAGCTGAGCGGCCCCGGCGGCGTCCGGGTGCAGCTGACCCCGCGGGGCCGCTTTCTGGAACAGGCCACCCTGACCGTGCCCTCCGCCGATCCGGCGCTGGTCGCCCGCTACCTCAACGTGCTGCTGGACGGCGACTACACCGCCGCGCTCACCGACTTCCTGGGCCGCCCCTCGGTGAAGGCGGCGCTGCCGGCCGGCTTCACCACCCAGGCGGACGCGTACGACCTGCGGCTCCAGTCCAGCGGAGCGGGCCTGCAGGTCCGGGTGTCGCTGCACCAGCAGAGCGGCTTTGCGCCGGTTCCGGTGGCCCGCACCCTGGGCAGCGCTGCGGCACCCATCGTGGTGCGGCTCTACAGCGATTTCCAGTGCCCCTTCTGCCAGAAGGCCGAGCTGGAGGCGCTGCCGGCCGTGCTGCGGCAGCTCGGTCCGGACGTGCGCTTCGAGTTTCATCACCTGCCTTTAGAACGGCTGCACCCCAACGCCCGCTCGGCCGCCGAAGCCAGCGTGTGCGCGGAGCAGCAGGGCAAGTTCTGGCCGTTCAAGGATGCGCTGTTTCGCCGCAACGACTGGCAGCGTGCCGACAGTCCGGTGGCCGCCTACCGGGCTGTGGCGGCCCAGGTGGGGCTGAATCTGGACCAGTACCAGCGCTGTGTGGCCAGCCGCGCCGGTCGGGCGGAGGTGGACGCTGGGCTGGCCGAGGCAGACCGGCTGGAGGTGTCCGGCACCCCCACGGTCTTCGTGAACGGCTACACGGTGCCGGACCCCTACGACGCGGCCAGCTATCAGCAGCTGATCGAGTTCGTGCGGGCCCGGTGAGGGGGGTGGGGGAGACCGCATGGAAGGCCTGACACTCGCGGCGGCCTTGGCGCAGCTGCAGCCGCTGCTGCCGGCCCGCACGCTCGGCTGGGCGTTTCCGGACGAGACCACGGCGGCGCTGCTGCTGGAGGGGCACGGCAACCTGGTATTCAGCTACCGGCCGCCTCAGCCGGTGGTCTACCTCAGCCGTGAGCGCCTGCGCGGCGAGCCGCACAACCCGTTCCAGCGGCTGCTGGTGGCCCGCGTGCGCGGCGACCTAACCTCGGCCGAGCAGCTCAAGCTCGACCGGGTCGCGCAGTTTTGGCTGTCCGGCGAGTCGGGCTTCGTGGACGTGCCCCCGGCGCGGCTGCTGTTCGAGTTGACCGGACGCAACTGCAACCTGCTGGTGCTGGACGATGCCACCGGCTGGGAAGGGCGCATCGTGGCCGCCGGGCGCGAGATCACCGGCAGCCGCAACCGTTTCCGCACGGTCCGCAGCGGGGGCCAGTACACGCCGCCACCGCCGTACGACAAGCTGGACCCCCGCACGATGAGCCCCCAGGACGCCGAAGCGCTCCGGACCCTGCCGCTGTCCCGCTGGCGCGAACGCATTGACGGCCTGGGCACGGTGCTGGGCGCCGAACTGGTGCGCCGGGCCGGGTTGCCGGGCAGTGAGCCGCCGCAGGAACGCTGGCCGCAGGTCTACGCGGCCCTGCAGTCGCTGGTAGAGGACCCCAGCGCTGACGCTGCCACCGTCAGCGAGGGTGCCCGCGAGTCCAGCCGCCAGGAGAAGGCCGCCCAGCTGCGCAAGACGCTGCGTGAGCCACTGGAGCGCCGCCTGACACTGCTGCGCAACCAGACCGCCGACGTGGACCGGGCCGTGGAAGGCCTGGAAACGGCGGCCCATGAGCGTCAGGAAGCGGACCTGCTGATGGCCTATCAGCATCAGGTGCCGGCCGGAGCCAGCACGGTGCTGCTGCCGGCCTTCGACGGCAGCGGAGAGGTGCCGCTGAGCCTGGAGCCGCAGCTGACCGCCGTGCAGAACGCCGAGAAGCGCTACACCCGCGCCCGCCGCCGCGAGGAGGTGTACCTGCGGCTGGCCGAACGCGAGGAGGGCCTGCGCGCAGAACTGGCCGAGGTGCAGCGGGACCGGGCCGCCCTGGAGGATGCCCCGCTGGAGCGCCTGGAGCAGCTGCAGGCGCAGCTGGAGCAGGCGCGCCCGGACCGCAGCCCCTACGGTGCGCGCTACACCTCGCCGGGCGGCTACGAGGTGCTGGTGGGCCGCAACAACAAGGAGAACGCCACCCTGACCCACCGGGTCGGGCGCAGCATGGACCACTGGTTCCACGTGCAGGGGTTCCCCGGCTCGCATGTGCTGGTGCGCAGCGGGGGCCGGGAACTGCAGACGCCGGATGTGCTGTTCGCGGCGCAGCTGGCCGCCTATCACAGCAAGGCGCGTCAGTCCGGCAACGTGGCGGTGGACTACACGCGCATCAAGCACGTCTGGCGGCCGCGTGGAGCCTCGGCCGGGCAGGTGCATTACACCCAGCAGAAAACGGTCTACGTGGACCCCCAGCTGCCGGAGCCGACCTGAACCGCTCCCCACGCACTGCTAGACTGACCTCTGCATGAGCCGTCCCGTCTCCGGTCGCGTGACCCTCAAACCCCTGGTGCAGCTGAGCCCCGCCGAATGGCGGCGGCTGCACCAGTATTTCCGCGACCGCGAGCTGGCCGACTGGAACGGGGCGCAGCCGATCCGGCTGCCGGAGTTTCTGTTCCGGCGCGTGATGCTGGACGAGGAACGCAGTGGCGACCGGCACGGCTTCGGCATCCTGGACGAGTCGGAGCGGTTTATCGGCAGCGTGGAACTGTACGACCTGCGCCCCTCGCCGCCGGTGGCGGCCCGCTTCGCCACCCTGGGCGTGATGATCGGGGAGCGTGAGCTGTGGGGCCACGGCTATGGCCGCGAGGCGGTGATGGCGGTGCTGGCCTGGGCCTTCGTGCAGCGCGAGCCGCCGCTGTCGCGGGTGCGGCTGACTACCTTCGCGCACAACCGCCGGGCCCAGCGGGCTTTTCTGGCCTGCGGATTCCGGGAGGTGGGCCGCAGCGTCCACGACGAACGCACCGACGTCCACATGGAAGTGGTGCGCGAGGACTGGTTGGCGGGTGTGGGGGCAGCGACGCAGGACTGAGCCTCACCCCACCCTTTACCGTTTCTGACGGCATGGCCCGCCCCGCCCCGCCCGGCCCGGCAGAATGACTTCATGCGCGTGTTGCTTCCTGACCAGCCACCGTTCCGTGCCCTGCACCTGCCGGGCCTGGAGGTGGCCTATGTTTCTGCCGATCATCTGCCGGACGGCCCCGCGGACGGGCTGGTGCTGTGGGGGCTCCCCCGGGAGGCCCGCCGGACCCTGCTGACCCGGGGCGGCCTGAAGTGGGTGCTCACGCTCACGGCGGGTGTGGATCATCTGCTGCCGGACCTGCCGGAAGGAGTGGCCCTCTACAACGCCCACACGCTCCACGACGACGCGGTGGCCCAGCACGCCGCCGCGCTGCTGCTGAGCGCCGGGCGCGGGCTGTCCCGCTTCCGGGATGCCCAGCGCGAGGGCCACTGGGGCCTAAGCGGGTCACTCCACACCCTGCGGGGCCGTGAGGTGGTGATCTGGGGGTACGGCCACATCGGGCGGCTGCTGGAGGGGATGCTGCAGCCGTTCGGGGCGCGGGTCAGCGGCCTGACCTCCCGCAGCAGCGATGAAGAGGTGCGCGCGGCGCTGGGGAAGGCCGACGATCTGGTGCTGCTGCTGCCCGGCACCCCGGCCACCCGCCACATCCTGAACGCGCAGCGGTTGGAACAGCTCAAGCCCGGCGCGTGGGTGCTGAACCTGGGGCGCGGCGAGCTGATTGACCCGGACGCGCTGCTCTCGGCGGTGCAGGCCGGGCAGGTCGCCGGGGCGGCTCTGGACGTGACCGAGCCAGAGCCGCTGCCGCAGGACCATCCGCTGTGGGGCCTGGAGCAGGTGATCATCACCCCGCACATCGCCAGCACCACCGACGACCTACCGCAGCGCGGTGCTGACTACGCGACGACCTTCCTGCGGGAGATGCAGCAGGGCGGCGCCCCGGAGGGCCGGGTGCCGACCGGCCGTGGGTACTGAGAGGGTCATGCGGTGCAGGTCGCCGCACGACGCCCGCATCACGTTAGAATGCCCGGACATGATCGGGCGCGGTGACGGGCAGTTGAGTGGAAGTGCTTCCAAACCCGTGGGCCCTGCGGGTCCGCCAGCGCGAGGCCGCCGGCCATCCGTCCCGGTCCGAAGAAGGAGTCAAGCATGAGTATCTCCCGTTCCAGCGGCGTTCTGCTGCATCCCACCAGCCTGCCCGGTCCCTACGGCATCGGTGAGCTGGGCACCTCCGCCTTCGCGTTCGTGGACTGGCTGGCGCAGGCCGGCCAGCGCTACTGGCAGGTGATGCCGCTGGGCCCCACCGGCTACGGTGACAGCCCTTACCAGTCGTTCAGTGCCTTCGCGGGCAACCCCTACCTGATCAGCCTGGACGCCCTGAAGGACCTGGGTCTGCTTGAAGCGGCCGACTTCGACGCGGTGCCGACCTTCAACCTGGACCGGGTGGATTTTGGGCTGCAGTACATCTGGCGCAACCAGATGCTGGACCGGGCCTTCGCGCACTTCGAGCGCGGCGTGGCCCCCCAGCTCAAGGATGAACTGGCTGCCTTCAGTGCCGAGGAGGCCGGCTGGCTCGACGATTACGCGCTGTACACCGCCATCAAGGCCACCCAGGGTGGGCTGCCCTGGAACGCCTGGCCCGCCCCGCTGCGCGACCGCGAGCCGGCGGTGCTGGACGAGGCGCGCAGCCGGCTGGAGCGCGACCTGCGGCGGGTGGCGTTCGTGCAGTTCCTGTTCTTCCGGCAGTGGCGCGAACTGCGCGAGTACGCCCACAGCAAGGGCGTGCTGGTGGTCGGAGACATTCCGATCTTCGTGGCGATGGACAGCTCCGACGCCTGGGCCCACCCGGAGCAGTTCCTGTTCGACGAGCAGCGCCAGCCGGTGGCGGTGGCGGGCGTGCCGCCCGACTACTTCAGCGAGACCGGCCAGTTGTGGGGCAACCCGCTGTACCGCTGGGACGTGATGGCCAAGGACGGCTACCGCTGGTGGACCGAGCGCTTCCAGGGCAGCCTCAAGCTGTTCGACGTGATTCGCATCGACCACTTCCGCGGCTTTGCCGCCCACTGGGAGATTCCGTTCCCGGCCGAGACGGCGGTGCACGGGCGCTGGGTGCCGGCGCCCGGCCACGAGATGTTCAGCGCGGTCCTGAAGGCGCTGGGCGAGGTGGACATCATCGCCGAGGACCTGGGCGTGGTGACGCCGGACGTGGAGAAGCTGCGTGACGACTTCCACTTTCCCGGCATGGCCGTGCTGCAGTTCGCCTTCGGGGGCGGCGACTTCAGCGTGAACGCCTTCCTGCCCAGCAACCTGCGCGAGAACCAGGTGGTCTACACCGGCACCCACGACAACGACACCTCGCGCGGCTGGTGGGTCAATGCCGAGGAGCTGGAGCGCCACACCTACCGGGTGTACACCAGCAGCAACCCCACCGAGCAGACCTTCGCGTGGGAGCTGACCCAGCTGGCCTTCCGCAGCCGCGCCAAGCTGAGCGTGGTGCCGCTGCAGGACCTGCTGAACCTGCCGTCCTCCGACCGCATGAACCTGCCCGGCACCACCGGGCCGCAGAACTGGACGTGGCGCTACCGCGACGGCCAGCTGACGCCCGCGCTGGCCGAGAAGTTGCGCCAGCTCACCGACGAGACCGGCCGGCTGGCCCAGCCGTAACCCAGAAGCGGGTGCCGGGGCGGGAATGGAGGCACAGCCATCCTCCATTCCCGCCCCGCTTCCACTACCCTGGAGCCATGAAGCTCTATACCAGGACAGGGGATGCCGGACTGACCGGTCTCTACGGAAGCGACCGGGTCAGCAAGGGCCACGTGCGGGTGGAAGCCTACGGCACGGTGGACGAACTCAACAGCCTGCTGGGGCTGGCGCGCGCGCACAACACCCGCTCACACCGGCCGGACCCGGAGCTGGACACCGATCTGGAGTACCTGCAGAATGCGCTCTTCGATCTGGGCGCCGATCTGGCCACCCGCAGCGAGAGCCCCTACAGCAAGAACATCGCCCGGCTGGACGAGCAGGACGTGGCGCACCTGGAAGCGATGATCGACCGCTACCAGGAGGGCGTGCCGCCGCTGACGCAGTTCATTCACCCGGGCGGGACGCCGGCGGCGGCCAGCCTGCAGGTGGCGCGGGCCGTGGCGCGGCGGGCCGAGCGTGACGTGATCCGGCTGGCCGAGCAGGAGACGGTCAATCTGCAGGCCCAGGTGTACCTGAACCGCGTCTCGGACCTGCTGTTCATCATGGCCCGCGCGGTCAACCTGCGCGCCGGCATCGCGGAGGAGGAGTGGCAGGTCAAGAAGCGCCGCTGAGCGGCCGGCGCTACTCGTCGGCCTTCAGGAAGCTGAGGATGCCCCGGGCGATGGCCACCGCCACCCGGTCCCGGTAGGCCGGCTGCGCCAGCCGGGCCCCCTCGGCCGGGTTGCTGCCGAACCCGATCTCAGTCAGGATGGCCGGCACGGTCGGGTTGCGGATCACGTAGAAGGCGTCGCTGTGGACACCGCGGTTCACGGCGGAGGTGCTCCCGATCAGCGCGCTCTGGACCGAGCGGGCCAGGTTGGCGCTGAACGCCAGCTTGGCCTGGGACAGCAGGTCGCCCACCAGATTCTGGGCGGTGCTGCTGGCCTGCCGGGTCAGGGTTTCGCCCACGTTGCCGCCGCCGTTCTCCGAGACGGCCAGCGAGCGGTTGCTGCTCCCCAGCGAACTGCCGAAGTAGTACGTCTCGATGCCCTGGGCGGCGCTGTTGCCGGCATTGACGTGAATGCTGATGTAGGCGTTCACGGTGCCAGCCTTGGCCAGCCGCGAGCGCATCTCCAGGTCGGTCTGCTTGTCTCTGGACAGCTGGGTGTCGCGGTCGCGGGTCATGATGACCTTCACACCGTGGGCTTCCAGGTACGCGCGGACCCGCAGGCCTACGTCCAGCGTCACCTGCTTCTCGGTGACCCAGGTGCTGGCCATGCCCGAATCCACCCCGCCGTGCCCCGGATCGATCACGACCGTCAGGCGCGGCTTCTGGGCGGTGCTGGCCGGCTTGACGGTGGCGGTGGTCGGCGGGCGGGTGGCGACCGGGGCGCGGGAGGCGGCCGGCAGGTCAATCACCAGGCGGTTTGGCTGACCGGCGGCCGCCGGATAGATCTGGGCCGACACCGGCTGCTGCGCTGTGGCGAGCGTCAGGCTCACGGCCTTGCCCTGGATGGCGTAGCGGGTGGCCGGGCCCGAGAGCGTGCCCTGCTCCGCTTTCAGGGCCACGCTCAGCTGCACCGTCACGGTGCTGCCGCTGCGGGTGGTGGACAGGCTGGAGGCGGCGGGCAGGTCAAAGACCAGCCGGGTATAGCCGTCGTGCGTGCCGACGCGGGGAGCCGCCTGGGCAAGCCCACTCAGCAGCAGCAAGAGAACAAAGAGACGTTTCACCTGCCGGAAGTGTACTCCGGACACCGCCGGATGCCATGAGACCGCGTCTGGGCGCACCTGACCGGCCCCTGACCCGCGTCCTCACGCGGCTGTGCTGGCAGCCTGTAGGGTACGGTCATGCGTATGCGCCGAGTGCTGGCCCTCCTGACCCTCACCTCCCTGACCCTGCTGCCCGCGCAGGCCGCCACCTTCGGGGGCTTTCAGATCACCGCGCGCGGCGAGCAGCGGATGGACCTCGGCACCGGCCGCACCGAGCTGCCGCAGGGCGGCACCGCCGTGGACGCTGCCTCCGGCCTGACGCTGGACGCCGCACAGATCAGCTACCTGTCCGGGCAGAACCTGACGGCCAGCCACGTGACGCTGCACACCCGCGAGGGGGGCACGCTCAGCGCCGACACGCTGAGCTACGACCAGCGCAGCGGCCTGATCGAGGCCAGCGGCCACCTGACCTATTCGGACCGGGAGATCCGGCAGCTGAGCGCCGCGCAGGTCCGGCTGGACCTGAAGGCTGGGATCCTGACGGCGCTGGGCGGCGTCAGGGCGCAGACGCCCACCCTCTCGGCCAGCCGGGTGGTGGCGCGACAGGGGGGCGCCCAGGTGCTGCTCAGCGGGCCGTACCTGCTGAGCTTCAAAGGGGGGCGCTACCAGAACCCCCGCGCTGACGGGCTGCTGCTGATCAGCGGGAGCAAGGCGGTCAAGCCAGACGCCCAGGCGCTCGCCCCGTTCCGGCCGTACCTGAAGTAGCAGCCCTAACGTCGGCTGGCGAGGACTGCCGGCCCGGGGCGATGGCCCTCGTCGCCGGCTTTCAACACCTCGGCCACCGCCGCGTTGATCCAGGCGAAGGCGGCGGCGGTGTTGTGCATGGTGTAACTCTGGTCGGCGCCGTGCTGCATGAAGGTGTAGACCACGTGCTCGCCGGTCGGGGTCTCGAAGTAGCCGGTGTACGTCAGCAGCCGCCAGCCATTGCCGCCCTTGCCGCCGAAGTAGCGGATGGGCGCCCGCAGCCGCGACCGGCCAAAGCCGGTGGCCATCACCTCGCGCTGCAGGGCCGCCCCCTGGGCACTCAGGCCCGGCCGCAGGAACTCCTGCGCGATCAGCTGGGCGAACTCGTAGGGCGTGCTGACGTTCTGGGTACCCAGATCCGTCTCGGGGGCGTAGCGGTGGTCGAAGTAATCGTCCAGTCGCAGTTGCAGCCGGTCGGAGCGCAGCTGTTGGGCGTCCTGATCCATCTTTTCGGCCGCCTGCAGCAGGTCCGGGCCGCGCAGCCGGGCGAAGGTGGCCGGGCCGGGGAAGCGGGGAGACAGGCCCGCCTGCGCCGTCCACCAGGTTTTGGTGGGCAGGATCAGGCGGGTGTGGCACAGGTTCAGCCGCTCCGGAATCGCCTGCACGCTGGCCAGCCCGGCGCGGCGGTGCAGGATGTCGGTGGCGGTGTTGTCCGAGTTGTGGATCATGCGACCAGCCAGCGTCCGCACGTCGCTGTGGTCGTGCGGGTAGTTGCCCAGGCTCTGGTTGGCGGTCGTCACGTCGAAGCGTTCGGAGAGTTTCACCTGCCCGGCATCCACCTGCTTCAGCAGTGCCCACAGCACCGCCTGCTTGTAGCTGCTGGCCAGCGGAAACACCTGATCCGGCGCCTGCGCCACCGCGCGCAGCGGTTTGAGCGTCAGCGGGTCGATGACCGCCACGTACAGGCCCAGCCGCCCGGACAGCCGGCTGGGAGCTGCCGGGGCGGCGGCGGTGGGCGGCGCGCCCGCACAGCGGACGGGAGGTACGGCGGCTTGGTCCGTGGGCGGACTGGCCGGGTGTGGCCTCAGGGACCAGCCGAGCGCCAGCGCGGCGGCCAGCAGCACATAGCGCCCCTTGCGGCGCAGCAGGCGGGGAGGCAGCAGCCGCACCGGCTCAGGCCTGCACCGGCTCCAGCGCCAGCCCGTACGTTCCCGGACCGGCGTGGGTGGCGATCACGGCACCGAACTTGTGGTTGCCGAAATCCTCGAAGTCCTGGCCCTGCAGGCTGGCGCGCAGTTCCTCCAGGGTGGTCTCGCCACCGTCGGTGCAGATGAAACTGATGCGGGTGCGGCCGTGCTGCCGGATGTAGTCGCGGGCATACTGGCTGATCTCCGAGAGCGCCTTCTTGGCCCCACGCACCCGGCCCGCCGCCTCCACCCGGCCGCCCTGCACCGCGAGGATCGGCTTGATGTTCAGCAAGCCGCCCAGCAGCGCGGCGGCCCCGCCGATGCGGCCGTTCATCCGCAGGAAGTCCAGCGTCTCCACCGTAAAGCGGATGTGCGCGTGCCGCTGCAGCCGCTCCAGCTCCGAGACGATCTCGGCCATGGGCCGGCCCTCGGCGGCGCGCTGCTGGGCGCGGATCGCCTGCATGCCCAGGCCCATTGCGACCGTATGGGTGTCCATGACGGTCACCCGGCCGCCGAAGTCCTGGGCCGCCAGCCGGGCGCTGCCCACCGTGCCGGACAGCTGCCCGCTGATGTGCAGGCTCAGCACCTCGTCGGCCGACTGCAGCGCCTGCTCGTAGGCCGCTGCAAACTCGGCCGGGCTCGGCTGGCTGGTGGACGGCGTCTTCTTGCCTTCGCGCAGGCCCTTGAACAGGTCGGCGGGCGTGATCTCCAGGCCGTCCTTGTACATCTGGCCGCCGAACAGCACGTACAGCGGCACGGACACGATGCCGTACTGGTGTTGCTCCTCCAGCGTCAGGTCACTGGTGGAGTCGGTCACAATGTTGATCATCTGCGGCCAGTCTAGCAGGGTCGGCGGCGGGTCAGCCGCCGGACGAGGCCGCTTCAAGCGGTCCGTAGATGCGGACCAGATCGCGCTGCAGGATGTCCTGGTGGAACGCCTCGCCCTCCAGCCGCAGCAGCTGAGCCCGGCCCGGCTGCGGCTGCACCAGCGCCCAGGCCACCAGCCGGCCCGGCTGCTCCGAGCCGCCCGCCTGCCGCAGGTGCAGATTCTTGCCCGGCTGCACCAGGGCCCGCACCTCGTCCGGCACCAGCACCCACACGTCGTCCTGCTCGGTCACGCCGTGGATCTGCTCCGGCACGTCCAGCCGCACCAGTTCGTCCTTCAGCCACGCCACCGTGTCGGCCCGGCCGCCGATGAAGCCCCGGCGCAGCTCCGGGCGCGGGCTGTTCAGCACGATCGGGGCGCTGTTGCGGCGGCTGTACACCCCGCCAGCTGCCTCCACCAGCGCCATCCCGGCCGCGATGTCCCACTCGCTGCGCGGGCTCATGGTGAAGGTGGCGTCGGCCTCGCCGGCCGAGATGCGCGCCAGCTTCAGCGCGATGCTCCCGCTGGGTTTCATGTGCGGCAGCGGGTAGCGGTGCAGCTCACGCTCGTGCTCCGAGTCCGAGACGGCAATCACGCTGTCCTGGGGCGCGCGGTCACTGAAGCCGCTCGGCTGCCCGTTCTTCCACACGCCCTGGCCCACGATGCCGCTGAACAGCTCATCCTTCTCGGGGGCCAGCACCACGCCCAGCATGGCCTGCCCGTTCACGCTCAGCCCGATGGACACGCAGTAGTCCGGGGTGCCGTCCACGTACTCCTTGGTGCCGTCAATCGGGTCAATGATCCACACGCGCTCGCGGCTCAGGCGCTCGTCGGTGTCGAGCAGTTCCTCGCTCAGGATGCCGTCGTCCGGGAAGGCCTCGCGCAGCCCGGCCACGATCAGTTCGCTGGCCTCCCGGTCGGCCACCGTCACCGGGTCCTCGGCGCTGGTCTTGAGTTCCACGTCGAAGCCGGTGCGGCGGTAGTGCAGCAGAATCTGGGCGGCCTCGCGGGCCAGCTGTTCGGCCACGTCGCGCTCGTGCTGATAGGGAAGAGAAGTCATCGGCGCCCAGTGTAGCGGCTGGGCGTGTCTAGCTTCCGTGTTGCGCCCGGCCCCGCTCAGCCGGTACACTCGGCCCCATGCACGCGGCTTCGCTGAATGCCAATGATGACGATTCCCGATAGGGGACGCCATGCCGTGTACCGCGCCCCCGCCCCCACCCGGAGCGGGGGCGTTCCCGTTTCTCACCAAGGAGCTGCCCCCATGACCACGCCGTCCGAACAGCAAGCCCCCCCGGCCCAGGCCACCCTGCCCCGCACCCTCACCCGCGACCTGGGCCAGCACGACGGCCAGCGGGTGCGCCTGCAGGGCTTCCTGCACGCCCGCCGCGACCTGGGCGGCGTGCAGTTCGCCGTGCTGCGCGACGTGTCCGGCATCGCGCAGGCGGTGGGGTCCGGCCTGAGCCTGCCGCTCACCGAGAGCAGCATCGAGATCGTGGGGACCGTCAAGGCGCACCCCAAGGCCCCGGGCGGGTATGAAGTGCAGATTGAGGACTTCCGGGTGCTGTCGGCAGCCAGGGAGCCGGCCCCGGTCGAGATTCCCAAGATGGAGTGGAACGTCAACCCCGAGACGATGCTGGACTACCGCTACGTGTCGGTGCGCGGCCTGAAGGAGCGGGCGGCGCTGCGGGTGCAGGCGCAGATCGTGCGGGCCTTCCACGAGCACCTCGACGCGGAGGGATTCACCGAGATCAGCACGCCCAAGATCGTGTCGGCGGGGGCCGAGGGCGGCGCGAACCTCTTTAAGCTCGACTACTTCGGCGAGCAGGCGTACCTGGCCCAGAGCCCGCAGCTGTACAAGCAGATCATGGTGGGCGTGTTCGAGCGCGTGTATGAGGTGGCCCCGGTGTACCGCGCCGAGGAGCACGCCACCAGCCGTCACCTCAACGAATACCTGTCGCTGGACGTGGAGATGGGCTTCATCGAGTCGGAAGAGGACGTGATGAACCTGCAAAACCGGCTGCTCGCCAGCATCATGGGCCGGCTGCGCGAGCGCTGCTCCGCCGAGTTCGCGCTGCTGGGCGCCACCATTCCCGACGTGCCGGCGCACATTCCGCGCATTCCGCTGCTGGAAGCCCGCGCGCTGGTGACTGAGAAGTTCGGCCACACGGTGGGCGGCAAGGACCTGGACCCGGAGGCGGAGCGGCTGCTCAGCCAGCACTACGCCGAGACCGAGGGCAGCGACTGGGTGTTCGTGACCAAGTACCCCAAGGCCGCCCGGCCCTTCTACGCCTACCCGGAAGGCGACGTGACCCGCGGCTATGACCTGCTGTTCCGCGGCATCGAGATCACCTCCGGCGGGCAGCGCATCAACGAGTACGACATGCTGATGCAGAGCATCCGGGACTACCGGCTGAATCCCGAGTCGCTGGCCGGCTACAGCGAGGTGTTCAAGTTCGGCATGCCGCCGCACGGCGGATTTGCTATCGGGGCCGAGCGCCTGACCGCCAAGCTGCTGGGCATCCAGAACGTGCGCTATGCCCGCGCCTTCCCGCGCGACCGCCACCGCCTGACCCCGTAAGGCGCACAGACGAGGCGGGCGGCCCACCGTGGGCCGCCCGCCTCACTTCACACCGGAGCCTGCACCTTCAGGCGGGTCTGAAGCTCCTCCCACTCCACCGCCGTCTGGCGGCCCGCCTCGAACTCTGCCTGCAGCTCAGCGTGCAGCCGCCGCACCTCCGGGTCAGTCTTGGGCCGCTCCTCACCGGTGTGCTGCCGGATCAGGAAGATCAGCCCGGCCAGCCCGCTGTCGCGGGTGAGCGAGACTTCCAGCGGCCGGCCCAGCAGCTTCGGCACGTCGAAGGGGGCGTACATCGGCCAGAACTTGTTGAGCCCGTCGGCGTGGATGCCGGCCCGGGTGCGGTGCGCGTCGCGACCGTACAGCGGGTAGCTGGCCGGCACACCCGCCCCCAGGTCGGCGTACAGGGCCGCCAGCTCATTCAGGACCGTGAAGTCCGGCTGGCCGGTCAGCACCTCCATGCCGCTCAGGTGCAGCAGCACCGCCTCCAGCGGCACGTTGCCGCTGCGTTCCCCCTTGCCCAGCAGGGTGCCGTTGATGACCGCGCAGCCCGCCATCACGGCCGAGAGGCTGTTCCAGACCGCCAGGTGCGTGTCGTTGTGCGGATGGAACTCAAGCTCGTCCGGCTGCAGCCCCAGCGCCCGCAGCTCGCGGATCATGCCCGGCACGCTGCGCGGCCACGCCACCTCCTCCAGCGGCAGGCCCAGGCCCAGCGTGTCGCACACCCGGAACTTGGGTCGCAGGCTGTGCGCCTCGCAGCGGCGCAGTACCTCCTCAATCAGCGGCAGGATGAACTCACGCGGGGCGCGGGTGGCGTCCTCCAGGTGCAGGCGGGGACGCAGGCCCGCGTCCAGCACCGCCGACACGGCGTCCAGGTAGGTGCGGGCCGCCGCGTCCCGGCCCCCCGGCTGGAATTTGTAGAAGGTGTGGTAATCGCTGGCCGAGGCGAGCATGCCGGTTTCCCGTACGCCCAGCTGTGCGACCAGGGCGGCGTCCTGGCGGGTGGCCCGGATCCAGGTGGTGGGCTCGATGGGGCTGCCACTCTGGTACCGCTCCAGGGCGCCCTCCAGCATGGCCCGATCGCGGGCGCGGTACACGAAGAACTCGGCCTGCCGGATGCTGCCGCTTTCGCCCGTGAAGCGGCACATCAGGTCGTAGATGTGCAGGCCCTGCTCGGTCGTCAGCGGGAGGCCGCCCTGCTGCCCGTCGCGGTGGGTGGTCTCGGTGGTCCAGGCCGTGACCGGCAGGGTGGCCGGGCGTTTCGTCCAGACGAAGCGGGGGAAGCGGTCGGGCGGAAAGGCGTCCGGATACAGCTCCGGCGATTTAGGTTCCGGGTGGGTCATGCCCTAACGCTAGACCTGTGAATCAATGTGGTCAATCTTGATTGATCCGTCAATGTTAGGGTGAGGGATGACCGATCATCCAGACGCCACCCTGTCCGCCGAGGAGGCAGCCCAGCGGCTTGGGGTGAGCCGCGCTACCCTGTATGCCTACGTGAGCCGAGGGCTGGTGCGCAGTGAGCCGGGGCAGGGGCGCAGCCGCGAACGGCGCTACCGGCGCAGCGACATCGAAGGCCTGGAACGCCGGCGCGAGGAGCGGCGCGATCCGGCCGGAACCGCCCAGGCCGCCCTGGACATGACCGCCGAAGGGTGGGGCACGCCCCTGCTGTCCAGCGCCCTGTGCCGCATCGAGGACGGCCAGCTGAGCTACCGGGGCCAGCCTATCGAGCGGCTGGTGGCCTCAGTCACCGTGGAGCAGATGGCGGGCCTGCTCTGGACGGGGCAGCCTGAGGCCTGGACGCAGCCCGCCCTTCGCGCCCGGCTGGCCCCGCTGCCGCTGCTGCACGGCGGCACGCTCCTGGAAGCCTTCGCTCACGCGCTGGCGAGCGCCGCTGCCCGCGAACCAACCGCCCTGGACCAGCGCGTCCAGACGCTCCCGCAGCGGGCGGCCCGCACGCTTCACCTGCTCTACGCCGTGACGGAGCGGCTGGCGGGCCGCCCGCCGGCCCCGGACCTGCCGCTGCACCAGCGGCTGGCCCGCGCCTGGGACCTCGGGCCGCATGCCGACCTGCTGCGGCGGGCGCTGGTGGTCGTGGCCGAGCACGAACTCAACGTCTCGGCATTCACGGCCCGCACCGTGGCGAGCAGTGGGGCCAGCCTGCCGCACGTGACCCTGGCCGCCCTGTGCGCGTTTCAGGGGCCGCGACATGGACTGGCCACCCTGCAGGCCCGCGCCCTGCTCACCGGCACCCTGGACCTGGGGGCCCAGCCCGCCCTGACCCGGCACCTGCAGCTGTCCGGACATCCGGCCGGCTTCGGGCACCGGCTGTACCCGGCCGGCGACCCCCGGGCCCGGCTGCTGCTGGAGGCCCTGCCGGAGGGGGCGGTGCAGCGCTCCGCCCGAGCGCTGGAAGCCACCGCCTACGCTGAGCTGAACGAACGCCCCAACCTCGACCTGGGGCTGGCCGCGCTGGGGCTGGCCCTGAACCTCAGCGAGGACCAGACGCTGGCGCTGTTCGTGCTGGGCCGCACGGTCGGCTGGCTGGCGCACGCGCTGGAGACGGTGCAAAGCGGCCAGTTCATTCGGCCCCGCGCGCGGTACGTCGGGCCCTGACGGCCGGCCGCTTGACCGGATCTTCAGACGGCCGGACTTCCTGCAGTCTGATGCGGGCGGTTCTGGAACCATGCCCGCATGAGTCAGGACGACCGGAAGTACACGAAGCCGGCGCTGCGGCAACGGCTCAAGGACGAGATCGAGGCCGGCGACCGTGGCGGACGGCCCGGGCAGTGGTCGGCGCGCAAAAGTCAGCTGCTGGCGCGCGAATACGAGCAGGCCGGCGGGGGCTACCACGGCGCGAAGGACGAGGCCGCCCACCACCTCGACCGCTGGACCGAGCAGGACTGGCAGACCGAAGACGGCAAGGGGAAGGCTGAAGACAGCCACCACATGCACCGTTACCTGCCGAAAGCCGTCTGGGACCGGCTCACCGACGCGCAGAAACGCGAGGCGGAGGAGAGCAAGGCCAGGGCCAAAGGTCAGCATGTCGAGTGGCCCGAGGCGGTGCGCCGGGCGATGCAGGCGGTCAAGGGGGGGCAGGAACCCACCCGGCAGGCGCTGTACGAGCAGGCGAAGCGGCTGGACGTCCCGGGCCGCAGCCGCATGAGCAAGGCCGAATTGCAACGGGCGGTGAAGCAGGCGGAGTAGAGAGCCGGCGGCCATCGCTTACACTGCCGGGCATGGAAACCTTCGCCAGCTTTCGGGTGGGTGGTCAACGGGTGTACGGCATGCTGCACGTACCGGACACCGAGCGGCCAGCCCACGGCTTTCCCAGCGTCCTGATGCTGCACGGCTTCACGGGGCAGCGGGTGGAGCCGCACCGGCTGTTCGTGCTGTTCTCCCGGTATCTGGCTCAGCTGGGCGTGGCCAGCCTGCGCATTGACTTCCGGGGCAGCGGCGAGTCGGAGGGCGACTTCTCCGAGATGACCGTGAGCCGGGAGGTGGAGGACGCGGTGGCCGCCTTCGAGTACCTCAGGGACCAGCCGGACATCGACCCGGAGCGGGCCATGCTGCACGGCTTCTCGATGGGCGGCATGGTGGCCGCCCTCGCCAGCCCGCAGGTGAGGCCGCACCGACTGGCGCTGTGGGCGCCCGCGCTGCCGGAGCTGTGGCTGCGCTACCTGAAGGGCGGCTTCGTGCCGCCGGTCATCACCGACCAGGGCGGCTGGCCGCTGGGCCGCGACTTCCTGCTGGAGATGCCGAGGCTGCAGCCGCTGGAGGCCGCACAACGCTGGGGCGGCGTGGCGCGGGTCTTCCACGGCGACCAGGACGAGGCCGTGCCGCCAGAGGTGGGCGTGCGGTATGCCCGCGCGCTCGGCTGCGACGCGGTGGGCATTCCCGGCGCCAGCCACACCTTCGACAGCCTGGACGCGGTGGACATGCTGTACCGCGAGACGGCCCGCTTCCTGACCGGCCAGTGATCCGGGCGGCGGTGCTGGCCGACGTGCCCCGGATGGTCCGGCACCGCTATCCCGGCGAGGCCGGTGATCACCTGAATGGGTATGCCGACTGGCTGTGCGACGCCCTGCCGGACGGCCGCTATCACGGCTGGCTGGCCGAGCGCTCCGGGCAGGTGATCGGGGGAGTGGGGCTGGTGAGGCTGGAGTGGGGACCCACCCGGCAGGACCCGAGCCCGTTCCGGGGCCGCGTCGTGAACATGTACGTGGAGGTGGAGGCGCGGCGTCAGGGTGTGGCCCGCGCCCTGCTGGCCACGGTGATCCAGGCGGCCCCCACGCTGGGGCTCTCAACCCTCAGTGTGGGGACCACGGTGCTGGCGCGTCCGCTCTACCGTGAACTTGGATTCGCCGGAGTCGCCACCGAGATGCTGCTGCGACTGCCCGGCTGAAGCGGCGTGGTATGCGCGCTGAAGTGCTGCTCCAGCGTCTCGCGCAGGTCCAGCAGCAGCGGGTCGCGGCGCACCCGCGGCCGGACCGCGGGCACCGGGGCGGCCTGGGCAATCCGGCCCCCCTCCAGCACCACCACCCGGTCGGAGAGCAGCAGCGCCTCGTCAATGTCGTGCGTCACCAGCACCGCCGTGAAGTTCAGCTCCTGCCACAGTCGCTCCAGCAGGCGGTGCATGCCGGCGCGGGTCAGGGCGTCCAGTGCGCCGAACGGCTCGTCAAGCAGCAGCAGGTCCGGGCGGTGGGCCAGGGCGCGGGCCAGCGCCACCCGCTGCCGCTGCCCGCCGGACAGCTGGGCCGGGTAATCTCGCTCGCGGTCACCCAGCCCCACCTCGGCCAGCACCTCCCGGGCATGGTCGTGGGCGTTCCGGCCCAGCCCCAGCGTCACGTTGTCCAGCACATTCAGCCAGGGGAGCAGCCGGTCTTCCTGGAACATCACCCGCACCCGCGACGGCGCCGGCAGCTGAACCTCGCCGCCCGCCGGCGCCTGCAGTCCGGCCAGCACGCGCAGCAGGGTGGTCTTGCCGCCGCCGCTGGCCCCGATCAGGCTCACCAGTTCGCCCGGCGCGGCGCTGAAGTTCAGGTTGTCCAGCACGGTGCGGGCGCCGAACCGGACGCTCAGGTGACGGACGTCGATCGGAACGCTCATGCCTGCCCTCCGGTGCGCCACGGCAGCCAGCGGTGTTCCAGGACCCGCACCAGACTGTCGGCCGCCTTGCCGATCAGCGCGTAGATCACGATGGCCAGCACGATGATGTCGGTCCGGAAGAACTCGCGGGCATCCATCGCCAGGAACCCGATGCCCTGGCTCGCCCCGAACGACTCGCTCACCACCAGGGCCAGCCAGCTGATGCCCAGGGCGTAGCGCAGCCCCACCAGCACGCTCGGCAGGGCGCCGGGCAGCACGATGCGCCGGAACTGCTCGGCGGGCTTCACGCCGTACACGCGGCCCATCTCCAGCAGGCGCGGGTCGATACCGCGCACGCCGTGCAGCGTGTTGATGTACACCGGGAAGAAGGTGGCCAGCGCGATCAGGAAGATCTTGCCCGCCTCCCCGATGCCGAACCACACGATGACCAGCGGAATCAGCGCCAGGCTCGGCACGGTGCGGATCATCTGGATGCTGGAGTCGGTGAGCAGGTACGGCAGCCGCAGCGTGCCGTTCACGATGCCCACCGAGAACCCCAGCCCCGCCCCGATGGCCACGCCCACCGCCGCCCGCTTCAGGCTGGCCAGGAAATGCCCTTCCAGCTGCCCGTTCTGGATCAGGGTCCAGAAGGCCGTGAGCACCGCCCCGGGCGCGGGCAGCACCCGGGCGTTCAGCCAGCCGAGGCTGCTGGCCAGCTGCCACACGGCCAGCAGCAGCACCGGAATCAGCCAGCGCACCAGCCCGTCCGACCAGCCGGTGCGGAGGCGGGGCACGAGCGGACGCGCCCGGCGGGTCTGGACCACCTCACTCGAAACCGTCACTTGTTGCCTCCCGATACCTTCAGGGCGTCCAGACCCTGGAACTTCGGCAGGCTGGCGTAGGTGTTCGTGCCGAGCTTCGGCGCACTGGGCAGCACCCCGATGTCGGCGAAGGCGTTGCCGAGCTGCTGGAGCGGGCGGTTGTCCAGCGCCGTGAAGCTGCGGATGTTGAACGGCAGGCTCTTCTTCACCGTCACGCTCAGCACCGACTTCGGAATGCCCAGGTCGGCGCTCAGCTGGTCCACCACCGCCGCCTCGTTGTGGTTGGCCCACCCGGCGGTGTCGTACAGCGCGTTGAGCAGATACTGCAGCGCCCGCTTCTTTTCCGGGTCCTTCAGCACCCGGCTGTTGGTCAGGTAGTAGCCGTTGCTGAGGGGCAGGCCCGTATGGTCCCGCAGCACCCGCGCCTGGGTGCCCTGCAGGGCGACGGTCAGGTACGGGTCCCAGATGGCCCACGCGTCGATGTTGCCGCCCTCGAAGGCGGGGCGGGCGTCGGGAGGCAGCAGCGGCACCACCTGCACGTCGCTCAGCTTCAGGCCGGCAGCTTTCAGGGCGTTGTACAGGAAGTAGTGGGCGCTGGAGCCGCGCGCCACCCCGATCCGCTTGCCCTTCAGGTCGGCCACCGTCTTGATGCTGGACCCGGGCGGGACCAGAATCGCCTCGCCCTTGTCGCTGTGCGACTGGGTCACGGCCACATACTTCAGGTCGGCGCCGCCCGCCAGCGCGAACACCCCCGGCGCGTCGCCCACGCCACCAAAATCCACGGCCCCGGCACTGGTGGCCTCCAGCAGCGGCGGGCCGGCGGTGAAGAGGCTCCAGGTGAAGGTGATGCCCTGGGCCTTGGCCGCGTCCAGGATGCCGCGGGCCTTGAGCAGGGCCGGCAGCCCGCCCTTCTGGTAGCCGATGTTGAAGTTGACGGCGGACGCGCTGGTCAGGGTGAGCAGCGAGGCGGTGAGCAGGGTGGACACGAGGGGTCTGGGCATGGCAGGACTCCGTTTCTGGGGTAGGGGTGACCGGCTGGACGCGCGGCAGCGCTCCAGAGGTGTGGGTTGAGAGAGGGCGGCGCGGCCACCCCCTCAGGCACTTCAGATCGAGGTGAAGCGGCCCAGCCGCTGGCCTTCCAGGGCGGCGGCCTGCTGCTCGTGCGCCTGGCGCGGCTGCAGCAGCGGGCTGTGCTTGCCCAGCACCGGGAACAGCAGTTCGGCGGTGCGGTACGCCTCCTCCAGGTGCGGGTAGCCGCTCAGCACGAAGGTGTCCACCCCCAGCGCCTGGTACTCGCGCAGGGCGGCGGCCACGTTCTCCGGGTTGCCCACAAAGGCGGTTCCGGCGCCGCCGCGCAGCAGGCCCACGCCCGCCCACAGGTTGCGGCCGATCCGCAGGCTGTCGCGCGAGCCGCCGTGCAGGGCGGCCATTCGCCGCTGCCCCACCGAATCCGAGGCGGCGAAGGCTTTCTGGGCCGCCTCGATGGCCTCGGGGCTCACGCCCTCCAGCAGGCGCTCGGCGTCGGCCCAGGCTTCCTCCTCCGTTTCGCGGACGATGATGTGCGCCCGCAGCCCGAAGCGCACCTTGCGGCCCCGCCGGGCGGCGGCCGCCCGCACCTCGCCCAGTTTCTCGGCCACCTGGGCGGGGCGCTCGCCCCAGGTCAGGTACACGTCCACGTGCTCTCCGGCCACGTCGAGTGCCTCGGGGCTGCTGCCGCCGAAGTAGATGGGCGGGTAGGGCCGCTGGACGCTCGGCACCAGCGACTTGCCACTGACGACCTGCAGGTGCTGGCCGTCCAGGTTCACTTCCTCACCACTGAACGCCTGCCGGAAGGCGGTGAGCCACTCGTTCGTCAGGGCGTAGCGGTCCTTGTGGTCGAGCGCCAGCCCCTCGAAGTCGCGCTGGCCCGAGCCGGTCACGATGTTCAGGTTGATGCGCCCGTTCGAGATGCGGTCCAGGCTGCTGGTCTGCCGCGCCGCCTGAATCGGCGAGATCAGGCCGGGGCGCAACGCCACCAGGAAGCGCAGCTGACGGGTGATGCTGCTGAGCGCCGAGGCGAGCACCAGCGTGTCCTCGTTGACGCCGCCGGTGGGCAGCAGCACGCCGTCGAACCCCAGCGTGTCGGCGGCCTGCGCCACGCCCGACAGGTAGCTGAAGCTGGCGGGGCGCGAGGGCCGGCCCAGCCGGGCACCGTCACCGCTGGACGGGATGAACCAGTAGATCTGCGGGGTCTGGGCAATCAGGTCGAGTTCACTCATGGCAACACACCTTTCATGACGCGGCGGTGGGCCGGGTCAGGCGAGAGGACCGGAAGTCGGGGCCAGGGTCAGCGGCGCAGAGGACATCGCCGGACAGGCAGCAACACGGGCATGGCGCTCCTTCCTTCGGTTGAATTGTTCAGCGGCTCCGCGTGGGGCGGCCGGATCGGGGAGCTACGAACAACAACACGTCGCGCCAGACATTCGGTCCGGACAGCGGCAGGTCAGGTTGGGTTCGGTCATGGCATCCCCTTCTGGACAGACGAGCAACACCGCGCCTGACGGCGTTCGGTGCACGAAATTCATCTGACAGCCCGGTGAACTGAGCTGCCCGGAGCTTACATAAGATTACAATTTGTGTCAACTATTGGTGTGGCTGATGGGTCCCAGCGACATGGGATGGCATGGACGTGGCCGTCAAGCGGTCCGGCCCCACGTCAGCCGGCCTCCCGCCATCCGGGGCAGGTTCATGCCTACGTCACTTGGCGTACATCAGACCGCAGGAATCCGCTTATGCTGAGTACCAACCATGACCGACGACCTGGCAGTGCGGGTGAGCGGGCTCACCAAGACCTACCGGATTCACGAGAAGGAGCCGGGGCTGCTGGGCAGCCTGCGCAGCTTCACGCACCGGAAGTTCCGTGACGTGAACGCCGTGCAGGACATCAGCTTCAGCCTGCGGCCCGGCGAGATGGTCGGCTTCCTGGGGCCCAACGGTGCGGGCAAGACCACCACCCTGAAGATGCTCTCCGGGCTGCTGCATCCGTCCGGCGGTCAGGTGCTGGTGGACGGCTTTGAGCCGCGCCGCCGCCAGACCGCGTTTCTCAAGGGCATCACGCTGGTGATGGGGCAGAAGCAGCAGCTGGTCTGGGACCTGCCGGCCTACGACAGCTTCCTGGTCAATCAGGCGATCTACGAGATTCCGGAAGCGCAGTTTCAGGCCACCATGCGCGAGTACGCCGAAGTGCTGGACCTCGAGCCGATCCTGCGCAAGCAGGTCCGCAAGCTCAGCCTGGGCGAGCGCATGAAGTGCGAGCTGGCCGCCGCCCTGCTGCACCGCCCGCGCGTGCTGTTCCTGGACGAGCCGACCATCGGGCTGGACGTGAACATGCAGGTGGCGGTGCGCGACTTCGTTCGGCTGTACAACGAGCGGTATCAGGCGACCGTGATGCTCACCAGCCACTACATGGCCGACGTGACAGCGCTGGCCAGCCGCATCCTGGTCATCGACGCCGGGCGGCTGGTCTTCGACGGCGACCTGAACGCGCTGATCGAGCGCGGCAGCCCCGACAAGACGGTGCGCCTGCAGCTGTCGCGGCCCGCCACCGAAGCCCAGCTGGCGCGGTACGGTCGGGTGCTGCGGCTGGACGGGCTGGACGCCGACCTGCAGATTCCGCGCGCCCACGTGAGCGCCCGCGCCGCCGCCCTGCTGCGCGAACTGGAGGTGGCCGACCTGACGGTGGAGGACCCGCCCATCGAGCAGGTGATCGGGCAGCTGTTCGGGCACGGCCGGACGGAGGTGGTGCATGGCCCGTAGCCGCCTCGTAACACCGGTCTCGCTGGTCAAGGCGCGCGTGCTGCTCGCTAACGGCTTTGCCAGCATGACCGCCTACCGGGCCGAGATCATCATCTGGATGCTGTCCGGCACCCTGGCGCTGGTGATGATGCTGATCTGGATGGCCCAGGCCTCCCGGGCAGCCGGCGGTGAGATCGGCGGGTACAACGGCCAGGATTTTGCCAGCTACTTCCTGAGCGTGTGGGTGACCGGGCAGCTGCTGGTGGCCTGGGTCGCCTGGGAGCTGGACTTCCAGATCCGCCAGGGCACGCTGTCGCCGCAGCTGCTGCGCCCGCTGGACCCGCTGTGGGTGCACTACTTCCATCATCTGGCCGAGCGAATCGTGCGGCTGCCGTTCATGGTGTTGCTGGTGGCGCTGTTCGCGTGGCTGACCGGCGCCCATTTCAGCAGCAACCCGCTGGACTACCTGATCTTTCTGGTGCTCGCGATGGTCGGCTTCACCATGCGCTTCCTCTGGGAGTACTGCACCGGCCTGCTCGCGTTCTGGATGGAATCGTCCACGGCGCTCAGCGAGCTGAACTGGCTGCTGTATGCCGCCCTGGGCGGATTCTTCGCGCCGCTGAGCTTCTACCCGCCGCTGGTGCAGGACATCGCCCGCTGGACCCCCTTCCCGTACATGGTGGGGCTGCCGGCTCAGCTGCTGGCCGGCAAGGCCACGCTGGCCCAGGCCAGCTGGGGTCTGCTGGTGCTGGCCGGCTGGACGGTCGCCTTCTGGCTGCTGCGCGCGTGGATGTGGCGCTCCGGGCTGCGGCGCTACGGGGCGGTGGGCGCGTGAGGCGCTACCTGCGGGTCACGCGGGTGTTTCTGGCCGCGACCCTGTCGGCGGGCCTGGAATACCGCATCAACTTCGTGGCAGCGCTGCTCAGCTCGCTGGGTAACTCGGCCGTGGCGCTGCTGGGCCTGAGCCTGTTCTACTCACGCTCCGGCGGCGGCACGCTCGGCGGCTGGAGTTACCCGCAGGCGCTGCTGGTGGTGGGCTTCTTCATGCTGGCGCAGGGCTTTATCAGCGTGGTGCTGCAGCCGAACCTCAACAAGATCGCGGAGGCGATCCGCACCGGCACCATGGACTTCACGCTGCTCAAGCCCATCGACGCGCAGTGGAGCGTCTCGACCCGCAACCTGAACCTGCTGCGGCTGGGCGACGTGCTGGTGGGGGTGGCCATCCTGATCTGGGCGCTGCTCCAGCTGGACGGGGTGCGGCTGGGCGGCGTGCTGCTCTCCGCGCTGCTGTTCTTCTGCGCGCTGATGTCGGTGTACAGCGTGTGGTTTATGCTCTCCACCACGGCGTTCTGGCTGGTCAAGACCGAGAACATCACCGAACTGTTCAACGGCGTGTTCGGGGCGGCCCGCTTTCCGGTGGCCGCCTTTCCGGCCCCGGTGCAGCTGGCGCTGACCTTCGTGATTCCGGTGGCCTTCGTGACCACCGTTCCGGCCCAGGCCGTGACCGGCAGCCTGTCGCCCACTCTGGGCCTGCTGGCCCCGCTGATCGCCCTGCTGCTGTTCCTGGGCAGCCGGCTGTTCTGGCGGCACGCGCTCGCCAGCTACACCTCGGCCAGCAGCTGAGGGCCGGGGGAAGGTTGAATACGCTCTGTCTGATCGCCTGCGGTCAGCCGGGTCAGTAAGCGCAGCGTCACGCGGGGCCGGTAAGCCGACGCTCAAGCCGTTCAGCTGGCCGGCCTCGTGGCACGCGCTGTTCATCGTGATCGCCGCACCCCGTCCCCTTACGCTGGCCGCGCGTGTGCTTCCTACAGCACCAGGACGCCGGTGTGTTTGACCTTGCCCTCCGGCTCCACGTGGATGGTCACCACCGCGCCCTCCACGTCGTGCTGGAGCTGGTCCTCGATGCGGTCACAGATCACGTGCGCCTGCTCCACCTCCATGTGGCCCGGCACCACCAGATGGAATTCAATGAAGGTGACGTTACCCGCCAGCCGGGTCCGCAGGTCATGCGCCTCGATGGCCCCTTCCGCGTGCGTGCTGATGGTCTCGCGGATGCGGGCCACCACCTCGCTGGGGGCGGCCTCGTCCATCAGGCCGTTCACGCTGTCGCGCATCAGGCCCCAGCCGGACCACAGGATGTTCAGCGACACCAGCACCGCGATCACCGGGTCCAGCACCGTCCAGCCGGTCACGGCCACCAGCGCCACGCCCAGCAGCACGCCGCCGGACGTGAACACGTCGGTGTACAGGTGCTTGCCGTCGGCCAGCAGGGCGGGGGAGCGGTGGGTGCGGCCCGCCCGGGTCAGCACCGCGGCCCACACCAGGTTGATGACCGACGCCCCACCGTTGATCAGCAGGCCCAGCACCGGCGCCTGAAGTTCGGCCGGGTGTCGGAAGTTGCTGTAGGCCTCCCGCAGGATGGACAGGGCCGCCAGCAGAATCAGCACCCCCTCCACCACCGCGCTGAAGTACTCGGCCTTGGTGTGCCCGTACGGATGATTGGCGTCGGCGGGCTTGGCGCTGACCTGCAGGGCGATGTAGGCGGCCACCGCCGCCGCCACGTTGATGATGCTCTCCAGCGCGTCGGAGTACAGCGCCACGCTGCCAGTGAGCAGGTACGCCAGAAATTTCAGTCCCAGGACCAGCAGGCCGAAGACGATGCTCCAGAGCGCCAGTCGAACGGTACGGTTCACAGCTTCACCTCAGGGCTGGGAGGGGCGAACGTCCAGCGCAGCCCACAGGCTAGCATCCGGGCCCGCAGAAGCTATACCTCGACGGGCGGCGGCGTGCTGGGCCGGGCGCTCAGGGTCACGCCCGCCGAAGCGGCCATCACGCAGACGATCGCCACCCACTGCAGGCCCCTCAGCTGCTCTCCCAGGAACACCAGCCCGATGACCGCCGCCAGCGCCGGCTCCAGACTCATCAGCACCCCGAACACCCGGGCCGGCAGCACCCGCAGAGCGCCCATCTCCAGCGAGTAGGGCAGGGCGCTGCTCAGCACCGCCACCCCCACGGCAGTCGCCAGCACGCCCAGGCTCAGGTGGCTCCACGCGCCGCTGGCGGACCCGCTGACCAGCCCGAACGGCAGGGTGACGAGGGCGGCGAGGCCCATGCCCACCGCCACGCCCTGCGGCCCCGGGAAGCGCTGGGCCACCCGCTGCCCGGCCAGGATGTAGCCGGCCCAGCACACCCCGGCAAACAGCGCCAGCAGCACGCCCAGCAGGTCCAGGCCCGAGGTGTGCCCCGGCCACGGCACGATCAAGAGCAGCCCGGCGGCGGCCAGGGCCACCCAGGCAAAGTCCTGGGCCCGGCGCGACGACAGGACCGCCACCCCCAACGGCCCCACGAACTCCAGCGTCACGGTCAGGCCCAGCGGAATGCGCTGCAGCGCCAGGTAATAGCTGAGGTTCATCAGGCCCAGGGCCACGCCGTACGGCAACAGGGCCCGCCAGTGGGTGCGGTGCAGGTGCTGCAGCCGGGGCCGCCACACCACGCCCAGGATCAGCGCCGCGAACAGCACCCGCAGGCTGGTGACGGCCATCGGTCCCAGCAGCGGAAACAGCGTCTTGGCGAGCGCCGCGCCGCCCTGGATGCTGACGGCGGCCAGCAGCAGCGACGGCACCGGCGGCAGGGTCAGGGAGCGGGGAGAGCGGCTGGAGGTGGTGGGCAGGCCGGGCACGCCCACCACTGTAGCGGCTGCAACAGCAATCCGGCCCTGAGCGTGAACTCAGGGCCGGACGGTGACTGCTCAGTCAACGTGGCTTACGCCCACTTGATCAGGCCCAGCTCGAACTCGTTGCCCAGGCCCTCCTTGGTCGGCATCATCCGCACGCCGATGCTGTACAGACCGCTGTCCTCCAGCGGAATGCTCGCCTCATAGCGGCCCTGGCCCCGGCTCTCCAGCGGCACCCGGCTGAGCGTTTCGCCGCGCTTCAGGACCGCCTCCACCCGCAGCTCACCGTCGGCGATACCGGCCGGGTTCACCTGGGCCGCCACCGTCACCTGCTCACCCGGCTGCACGCTGGCCGGCAGCTGGGCGCTGGCCTGCAGGCTGGTGTGCGGCCACTGCTGGCGGATCCAGGCCTTCCAGCCGCCCAGGTTGCGGGCCAGCTGGGCGCCGTCCGCCTCCACCTCGTCGTGGCGGGTGTTCAGGGTCAGGTAGTAGTTACGGGTGTAGTCAATGACCTGCCGCTGCATGCTGAATTCCGGGTTCACCGTGATGATCGCCTGCCGCACCGTGTCCAGCCAGCCATGGTTCTGCCCCTGGGCGTCGCGGCGGTAGTACAGCGGCACGATCTGCTCCTCCAGCGTGCGGTACAGGCTGAAGCTGTCGGCGTCGTCCTGCACGTTCAGGTCGGCGTACTCGCGCTCGTCCCCGATCGGCCAGCCGTTCTTGCCGTCGTAGCCTTCGCGCCACCAGCCGTCCAGCACGCTGAAGTTCGGCGCGCCGTTGAAGCTGGCCTTCATGCCGCTGGTGCCGGAGGCTTCCAGCGGGCGGCGCGGGTTGTTCATCCACACGTCCACGCCCTGCACGAGGTGACGGGCCACGTTCATGTCGTAGTTCTCCAGGATCACGATCTTGCCCTGGAACTCCGGCTCCTGCGACACCCGGTAGATCTCCTGGATGAAGGCCTTGCCGGGGTTGTCGGCCGGGTGCGCCTTGCCGGCGAACACGAACTGCACCGGGCGCTCCGGATTATTCACGATCCGCGACAGGCGGGCCTTGTCGCGGAACAGCAGGGTGGCGCGCTTGTAGGTGGCGAAGCGGCGGGCAAACCCGATGGTCAGGGCGTCCGGGCTCAGCACCTGCTCGGCGGCGGCCACGTCCGAGGCGCTGGCCCCGTTGCGTTCCAGCTGCTCCTTGAGCCGCGAGCGCACGAAGCTGATCATCTCGGTCTTGAGGGTGTGCTGGGTGCGGGCCAGTTCCGCGTCCGGGATCTCCCGGATGGCCTGCCACATGGCCTTGTCCTCCAGCCGCTCGGTCCAGTCCTGCGGCAGCACGGTGCTGTACAGGTCGCGGAACGGCTGGGCCAGGAAGGTCAGGTTGTGGGCGCCGTTGGTCACGTGCCCGATCGGCACCTCATCCTGCTCGGCGCCGGGGTACAGGAAGTTCCACAGCCCGCGCGACACCTCGCCGTGCAGTTCCGAGACGCCGTTGGCCGCGCGGCTCATGCGCAGCGCGAACACGCTCATGCTGAAGCTCGGCACCCAGCGGTTGTCCCAGAACTGTTCCTGGCGCGCCAGCTCGTACAGCTCGTCGCGGGTGGTGGACAGCTGGGCGGCCCACTCGCCCAGGTAGCGGTCGGTCAGGTCGTAGGCATAGGCGTCGTTGCCGGCCGGAACCGGTGTGTGCGTGGTGAACAGGGTGGCGCTGGCCACCGCCTCGGTGGCGGCCCGGAAGTCCAGGCCCGCGGCCACCCGCTCGCGGATGCGCTCCAGCGCCATGAAGGCCGCGTGGCCCTCGTTCATGTGGTACACGCTGGCCGGCACGTTCAGCGCGCGCAGCGCCCGCACCCCGCCGATGCCCAGCAGCAGGTACTGCTGGATGCGCAGCTCCTGGTTGCCGCCGTACAGCCGGGCCGTCAGCTTGCGGTCGTCCTCGCTGTTCTCCGGCACGTCGCTGTCGAGCAGCAGCACCCGGATGCGCCCCACCTGCAGCTGCCACACCCGCAGTGCCACGTCGCGCCCGGCCACCCGCACGCTCACGCGCGCCTCGTCGCCCGACGCGGTGCGGGCCGGACGGATCGGCAGGGTGGTCAGGTCCAGCTCGTCGTAGCGTTCCTGCTGCCAGCCGTCCTTGTTGAACAGCTGGGTGAAGTAGCCCTGGCGGAACAGCATGCCCACCGCCGTGAACGGCAGCCCCAGGTCCGAGGCGCTCTTGCAGTGGTCGCCGGCCAGCACGCCCAGGCCGCCCGAATAGATCGGCAGGCACTCGTGAAAGGCGTACTCCATGCTGAAATAGGCCACGCCGCCCTGCTGCAGCGAGGCCGCGTTGCGGCTGGCCCAGGTGTCCGTCAGGCCCATGTAGGCATCAAAATCCGCCAGCACCGCACGGTAGCGCTCCAGGTAGGCGGGGTCCGCTGCAACCTCGGCCATCCGCTCGGCCGGAACCTCCAGCAGGGTCCGCACCGGGTTGCGTTGGAAGCGCTCCCAAATTACCGGATCCAGTTCCGAGTACAGCTCCTGAGCCCTGGGGGTCCATGACCAGTACAGGTTGTAGGCCAGCTCTTCCAGACGGGCCACAGCCTGGGGCAGGCGCGGCAGCACGGTGACTTTCCCGATAACATTCATCCTTGCCAGCTTACACCACCGTTCACCTTCGGCACATTCTGGGAGTGGGGGCATACGGGCGGGTCACCGTGCAAGCGTGTACGCTGAGCCATGTCCCTCCAGAACATCACGCTGCTGGTGGCCGATGTGGAACGCTCGCGCCGCTTCTACCAGGAGGCGTTCGGGTTGAGCGAGTCGGGCCGCAGCGCGCCCGGCATGGCGCTGCTCAACGCTGGCGGGGTCACGCTGCTGCTGCAGCCGGCCGGGGCCAGTGCCGCGCCGGTCACGCCGGGCGGGGTGGAACTGGGATTCGCGGTGCCGGACATCGCCCAGGCGCGCGAGCGACTGGCCCGGCTGGGGGTGTGGGTGGGCGAGGGCCAACGGATGGGCTGGGGCGAGGGCTTCGACGCCCGCGACCCGGACGGCCACGCCCTGACGGTGTATCACCAGTTCGGGGACCACAGGTGACGACCCTGGCATTGCTGGTGCGTCAGACGCAAGGCATGCGTCAGACGCTGCTGACGTTCCTGTCCACCCTCCCGCCGGACCTGCTCCGCGAGCGGCGGCCCGGCTTCGGGCAGGGCAGCATCCTGGAGACCCTGACCCATGTCGCAGACTGCTACGGCGGCTGGACCAGCGAGGTCCTGATGGAGGAACCCTGGGCTTTCGCAGAGGGTGTGGAGCCCACCCTGGACGCCCTGCGCACGCGCTTTGAACGGGTGGACGCCCTGCTCGCACGGGCCTTGCAGAGCACCCGGCTGGAGGCGGGCGAGTGGACCCACACCACCCGGCAGGGAGACGCCCTGCTGGTGTCGGGGCCGTGGCTGCTGCTGCACCCGCTGACCCATGAGTTTCACCACAAGGGGCAGGTGGTGGCGCTGGCCCGCGTGCTGGGCCATCCAGTGCCGCCGGACGTGGACCTGGACCTGCCCCCGCCCGGCGGCTGGGGCGGCTAGCCGCTCGGTCTTGACCGCTTCTTGGTGAATGGTCGGCCACGCGGCGACCATTCTCTAGCCTGAAGCCATGCGAATTGTGGTGGTGGGCGGCGTGGCGGCGGGCATGAGCGCGGCCTCGCGGGCGAAGCGGCACGACCCCTCCTCGGAGGTGGTGGTGTTCGAGCGCACCGAGTGGATCAGCTACGGAGCCTGCGGCCTGCCGTATGTGCTGGGCGGGCAGGTGGACGACTTTGCCGCGCTGGAGGCCCGCACCCCGGCCCAGATGCGGGCGCGCGGCATCGGGGTGCGGCTGCGCCACGAGGTGATGGGCGTGGACCCGGTGGCCCGCACCCTCACGGTGCGCGATCTGGCATCCGGGCGCACCGGCCAGGAGCCCTACGATCAGCTGCTGCTCGCCACCGGCGTCAGCCCGGTGCGACCTCCCTGGGCCAACATGGACGCGGCGGGCGTGCACGTGCTGCGGGAAATTCCGGACGGGCAGGCGATCGAGGCGACCCTACAGGGCGGGGCGCGGCGGGCCGCCATCATCGGCGGCGGGTACATCGGGCTGGAGATGGCCGAGGCGCTGCGGGCGCGCGGACTGAGCGTGGTGCTGCTGGAGCAGTTGCCGGACCTGGCGGGGCGGATGCTCGACCCGGAGGCGCGCCAGCAGATCCGGGCCGAGGTGGAGCGGCAGGGGGTGGACGTCCGGACCGGCGTGACGGTGGAGGGCCTGACCGCCCGGGCCGGTCGCGTGACGGGCGTGCAGACCGACGCCGGACTGGTGCGGGCGGATCTGGTGCTGGTGGCGGTGGGCGTGCGGCCCAATGTGGCGCTGGCGAAGATGGCGGGCGTCCGGCTGGGCCGCAGCGGGGCCATTCACACCGACGCGCGGCAGCGGACCACGGTGGATGGCGTCTGGGCCGCTGGCGACAACACCGAGAGCGTCCACCGGGTCAGCCGGCGGCGGGTGCATGTGCCGCTGGGGCTGGCCGCCAACCGGATGGGCCGGGTGGCCGGCATCAACATGGCCGGCGGCGACGCGCGCTTTCCCGGCATCGTGGGCACGGCCATCTTCAAGGTCTTTGACCTGTCGGTGGCGCGCACCGGCCTGAGTGCCGAGGACACGGCGGCCCTGGGGCTGGACGCGGTGCAGGTGGATGTGAGCAGCTCGGACCACGCCGGGTACTACCGGGACGCCTGCCCGATCCAGGTGCGCCTGCGGGCCGAACGCGGCACGGGCCGGTTACTGGGCGCCCAGCTGCTGGGCCACGGCGACGCGGTGAAGCGGGTGGACGTGGTGGCCACGCTGCTGCATGGCCGGGGCCGGGTGCAGGACCTCGCCGAGCTGGACTTGGCCTACGCGCCGCCCTTCAGCACCGTCTGGGACGTGCTGCTGGTGGCGGCCGGGCGGCTCACGGCGCTGATCTAGCTACGGGGTGGTTTTCTTCGGCGGCCACACCGGCCCTGTCAGGATGCTCAGCCGCGCCTCCGGCTGCCCGTAGATCGCCCCGATCACGTCTCCCCGGTGCGCCGCGAACCAGCGCTGCAGGGCCGGACTCTTCGGGAAGATCTGGGTCTGCAGCAGCCGCTCGGCCTCCACGCCCCGGCCCGCCAGCAGCATGTTGTCCAGGTAGCCGGAGGCGCTGGCGGCCAGCCCTTCCAGGCCCTCCAGCGTGGGGTCGGCGAGGTTGTTGCGCAGCCGTTCAAGGTTGCGCGCCGCCTCCTGCGCCGGCACATAGGGGTACGCGCGGGTGCGGTCCGCCAGTCGCACCCCGTCCCAGCCGAGCACCGCCTGCATGCCGGGGCTGCCCGCAAAACTCCAGTCGTAGTACGCCAGATTGTCCAGGCCCACAATGATCTCGCGGGTGCCGTCGCCGTTCAGGTCCGCGAAGCGCGCCCCGTAGTTGGTTCCGTTCAGCACCCCGAGATTCTCCAGCGCCCCCTGGTCCTGGGTGTACATCAGGTAGGTGAAGCAGCAGTGCGCGCCGCCGGAGTAGGCGGTCACCACGAGTTCCGGCTGGCCGCCGGGCCGCAGCGGCTGCAGCTCGGCCTGCACGTCCCACTCCGATACCGTCAGCACCGTTCTGGTGCCGTCCCGCAGGGTGAGCCGCGCCGTTCCGGTGCCATCGTCCGGCGAGGGTCGGGGTGTGAACTGCAGGGTGTAGCGGCCCCAGTGGGTCAGGGGGGCCGGGGCCGCCGGCTGGGCCAGCGACAGAGGGGCCAGGAGCAGCGCTGTCAGGGCCGCGAGGCGGGCGAGCGTCATGTCCTGAGGGTACTCCCGGGCCGGGATGGCTGGCTAGCCGAGCGCGGCCCAGGCCGCCGCGACCCCCGCGCCCCGCTGGAACGGCACGCCCAGCGCCGCCAGGGCGTCCTCCAGAATGCCGGCGATGGCCAGCGCGTCGTAGCGGTCGGCGTAGCCCAGCGTGCTGATGCGGAACACCGTGTCCTCGTGCGGCGCCTGCCCCGGCAGCGCCCGCTGGCCCATGCTGGCCAGCTGAGCCGCCACCTGCTTGCCGCCCACGCCGGCCGGCGGTCTGAGCACCGCCACGGCGGGCGTGGTGCGGCTGGCCCACGCCTGACAGCCGAGGGCCTCACCGGCCGCGATCAGCGCCTGACACTGCCGCCCCTTCTCGGCCCACAGCACCTCCAGCGGCACCGCCAGCAGCCGGTCCAGGGCCGCCGACAGCGCGTACACCAGATTGATGGCCGGGGTCTGCGGCGTGTCGCCATTCTTCTGCCCGCGTAGCTCACGTTCCAGGTCCAGGTAGAAGCCGCGCCGGGTGTTCCGGATCAGCCGCGCCTCCACCTCCGGGCTGAACAGCACGAAGCTCAGGCCCGGCGGGGTGGCCACCCCCTTCTGGCTGCCCGACACGATCACGTCCACGTTCCAGGCGGCGGGGCGCAGCTCGGCCACCCCGTAGCTCGTCACGCAGTCGGCAATCACGATCAGCTGCGGGTTGACGGCTTTGGCCGCCCGCACGATGGCCTCCAGGTCGTGCAGCGCGCCGGTGCTGGTCTCGCTGTGGGTGATGGTCAGGGCGGCGGCGCCCTCGCAGGCGGCGGCCACCTCATCCGGATCCAGCAGCTCACCCCAGGGCCGCTCCACCTTCACCACGTCGTAGCCGAGCCGCTCGGCCATCTCGCCCCAGCGCTCGCTGAACTTGCCGGCCGAGGCATTCACCACCCGGCCGCCCTCCGGCACGGTGCTGACCAGCGCGCCCTCGAAGGCCGCCGTGCCGCTGCCGGTCACGATGACCGCCTCGTAGGGGTCGCCCAGCAGCTGCGTCAGCTTGGCGCGCGCCTCCACGAACTTGGCGCGGCCCTCCGGCGAGCGGTGGTGCATCTGTGGCTGGGCCAGCTCCAGCAGCACGCGCGGTTCCACCTCCACCGGGCCGGGGGCGATCAAGCGCTTGCGGTTCAGCGGAAGGTGGGCAGTGCGGTCGGTCATGCCGGCATTGTGAAGCCTCGGGCGGTGAGGACGCCGCAGATGAGCGGACAGGTGACACTCACCGCCCGGTCCGCGTGGCACACTCGGCCCATGACTGCTCCCTCACCGGATGACGCCCGGCTGCTGCAGGACCGCGCCCTCAAGGACCGGCACTTCGCCTCCGGGCGCGGCCCCATCACCGGCGAGCGGCTGCGGCAGTTCAGCGGCCTGCACTATTTCCCGCCGGACCCGGCCCTGAAGGTGGAGGTGCCGGTGGAGCCGGGCAGCGGAGAGACGCTGGAGGTGCAGACCACCAGCGGGGACGTGCAGACGTATGTGCGCTACGGGCAGGCCCGCTTTAGCCTGAATGGCCAGCAGGTGCAGCTGGCCCTGTTCGCCCGCCCCGGCGACGAGGCCCCGGCCCAGCTGTTCGTGCCGTTCCGTGACGCCACCAGCGGTCGCCTCACCTACGGCGCCGGCCGGTATCTGGACGTCCCGCTGCAGCGCGGGCCGGCAGGCGAGAGGGTCACGCTGGATTTCAACCGCGCCTACCACCCGTACTGCGCCTACGCGGACGGCTGGAGCTGTCCGCTCCCGCCCCCGGAGAACACGCTGCCGGTGGCGGTTCTGGCCGGCGAGCGCCTCGAACCTGACAGGGGCTGACATCCGGATCAGATTTCCGTGACATTCGGGCCGTAGCCTGGAAGGTGTCTGTCCTGATGTCTCCGACCCTGCGCCCGGCCCGTCCGGACGATGCCGCTGCCCTGAGTGCGCTGGCGTACCGCGCCACCGCCTTCTGGGGCTACAGCCCGGCGTATCTGGCCGGGAGCCGCGCCGAACTGGAGATCACGCCCGCCGCGCTGAGCCGCGCCGAGAGCGCCGTGATGGAATGCGAGGGCCAGATCGGCGGCTTCTCGCTGCTGGAGCTGGACGGGGCCAGCGGCCGCCTGCGCTTCCTGCTGGCCGACCCGGATTGTCTGGGCCAGGGCATTGAGCGGCAGCTGTGGCGGGAACTGCTGGAGCGTGCCCGGGCGCTGCGGCTGGAACAACTTCAGATCGTCAGCGACCCCTACGCCGAGAGTTTCTTTGTGTCCTTGGGAGCACAGCGCACCGGGCTGGTCCCGTCGGCGTCCATTCCGGGGCGGCACCTGCCGCAGCTGAGCTACCGGCTGTAGAGGGTTGAGCGGGCGGCTGTCGCGGGCCGGGTGGGCGGGGCACGCTACACTCGCCTCATGACCACGTCCCCTGTTCTCACGGTGCCACATCACCCGCTGCTGCTGCACAAACTCAGCCTGATGCGCGACGTCCAGACCGGGGTCAAGGAGTTCCGGGAACTGGCGGCGGAGGTGAGCCTGCTGCTGGCCTACGAGGCGATGCGCGACCTGGAGACCGAGCCGGTCACGCTCACCACCCCGCTCGCCACCGCCGCCTTCCCGATGCTCAGCGGCAAGAAGCTGGCGCTGGTGGCCATCCTGCGGGCTGGGCTGGTCATGACCGACAGCATCGTGCGGCTCGTGCCGGCCGCCAAGGTGGGGCACATCGGCATGTACCGTGACCCCGAGACGCTGTCGCCGGTGGCGTACTACAGCAAGCTGCCGGCCGACATCGCCGAGCGCCGGGTGTTCCTGACCGACCCGATGCTCGCTACCGGCGGCTCAGCGGTGGCGGCCATCGAGAACCTGAAGGCGGCGGGCGCGCAGAGCATCAAGCTGATGAGCATCCTGGCGGTGCCGGAGGGGGTGAAGCGCGTGCATGACGCCCACCCGGACGTGGAGATCGTGGCGGCGGCGCTGGACGACGGGCTCAACGACCACGGGTACATCATGCCGGGGCTGGGCGACGCTGGCGACCGCATCTACGGCACCAAGTAGGCTCACCCGGCTCACGAAGGCGTGTCCCCGCCCCGGCGGCGGGCGGCGTACACTGCGTTTCAGCTATGTTTGACGCCGTTGCCACCTTCGCCCGTTCCGTGGGCATCGCTGACCTGTTCGGGCGGGGCTTTCTGAGCGTGCTGCTCACGTTCCTGACCGCCGCCGCCTTCACCTGGCGCTTCATTCCCGGCGTGCGCGATTTCGCCATCCGGGTGGGCTGGGCGGACCTGCCCAACGAGCGCCGGCTCAACAAGGAGCCGCTGCCGAACGCGGGCGGCCTCGCCATCTTCGCCGGCTTCATCGTGTCGGTGGTGGTGGCCTGGGCGCTGCGCCCGATCATCATTCAGGACGTGCAGATTCAGGTGCTGGCCATCCTGCTGGGCGCCACCATCATGGTCCTGACCGGTTTCATCGACGACCAGTTCGGCCTGTCGCCGGTGTTCCGGCTGGCGGTGCAGCTGCTCGGGGCGGTGCTGCTGATCGTGAACGGCCTGCACATCGATTTCAACAGCATTCCCTTCCTGCCCACGGTGCCGGAGGCGGTCAACCAGCCGCTCGGCATCGCGCTGACCATCCTGTGGGTGGTGGGCCTGACCAACGCCATGAACCTGCTGGACGGGGTGGACGGAGTAGTGGGCGGCGTCAGCTTCGTGTCGGCGGTGGTGCTGCTGGTGTCGGCCGCCCAGTTCCCGGACCGGGCCGCGGCCGTGATCCTGCTGGCAGGACTGGCCGGCGCGGCGCTCGGGTACCTGCGCCACAACTACAACCCCAGCCGCATCATCATGGGCGACGCGGGCGCCACGCTGTTCGGGTACACCCTGGCCGCCGTGTCGCTGCTCGGCACCCTGAAGTTCTCGGTGGGGGCCAGTCTGCTGGTGCCGCTGCTGGTGATGGCCCTGCCGATCCTCGACACCACCCAGGTGGTCCTGGGCCGGCTGGCCCGCGGCATCCGCAACCCGCTGGGCCACCCGGACAAGACCCACCTGCACCACCGGCTGCTGGCCGCCACTGGCAAGGCCCGCCGCACCGCCCAGATTCTGTGGGCCGTGGCGCTGATCTGCGGGGTGATCGGCATGGTAGTGCAGGGGGTGCCGGGCGCGGCCATCGTGGTGACGGTGCTGGTGCTGCTGCTGTGCCTGTGGTTCGTGGCGTACCGCCGGGTCCGCGCCGCCGAGCAGGAGAAGCGCGCCGAACTCAATTGAAGGGAGCCGGGCCGCCGCTTCCTTCATACTGTGAGCCGTGAAACGCATCGTCCTTGCTTTCGGCACCCGTCCGGAGGCCACCAAGATGGCGCCGGTCTATTCCGCCCTGCAGCGGCAGGCTGGACTGGAGCCGATGATCCTCTCCACCGGCCAGCAGCGTGAGCAGCTGGATTCGGCGCTCTCGGTCTTCGGCCTGACGCCCGACCGCGACCTGAACGTGATGACCGAACGCCAGACCCTGGCGGACCTGACCGCCCGCATCGTGCCTCAGGCGGGCGTGACGCTGCGCGAGATGGGCGCCGACATGGTGCTCGTACACGGCGACACCAGCACCAGCTTCTGCGTGGCGCTGTCGGCCTTTTACCAGGGCATTCCGGTGGGGCACGTGGAGGCGGGGCTGCGCAGCGGCAGCCTCTCGGAACCGTTTCCGGAGGAGGCCAACCGGCGCCTGACCGCCGTGCTGAGCACCCTGGACTTCGCGCCCACACCGCTGAGCAAACAGAACATCCTGCGCGAAGGAAAGGCGCCGGAGGGGGTGGTGGTCACCGGCCAGACCGCCGTGGACGCCGTGCGCGAGGTGGCGGGCCGCACCCCGCTGCGGCCCGCATGGCAGGCGCGGTTGGCGGCGGGACAGGGGCTGGTGACGGTCACGATGCACCGCCGCGAGAACCTGCCGATGATGCGCCAGATGGCCGAGGGGCTGGCTGAGGTGGCGCGTGCCCACCCGGAGCTGTACTTCGTGTATCCGGTGCACCTGAACCCGGCGGTGCAGGAGGCGGTGCGTCCAGCGCTGTCTGAGCTGCCCAACTTCGAGCTGACCGAGCCGCTGGACTACGCCAGCATGGCCCCGCTGATGGCCAGTTCCCGGCTGCTGGCCACCGACAGCGGCGGCCTGCAGGAGGAGGGGGCCGCGCTGGGGGTGCCGGTGGCGGTGCTGCGCAACGTGACCGAGCGGCCGGAGGGCGTGGCCGCCGGCGTACTGCGGCTGGCCGGCAACGACCCGGCCCAGCTGGTGCAGGTGCTGAAGGACCTGCTGTCCAGCCCCGAACAGCTGGACGCGATGCGCCGGGCCGCCAATCCCTACGGCGACGGGCACGCGGGCGAGCGGATCGCGGCGGCCATCGGCTGGCATTTCGGCCTGAACGAGCGCCCGGCCGACTGGAGCCTGGGCGGCGAAAGCAGCCTCATCTGAGCCGGCTGCCCTACGCGGTGGTGCTCAACCCTCAGGCGGGGCGTGGGCGGGCCGGGCGGCTGTGGCCACAGGTGCAGGCCGAGCTGAACCGGCAGGGCCGTGCCTGGCAGCTGTTGCCCACTGAGAGTCCCGAGCTGGCGCGCTCGATGCTGGCGCGGCTCCCGGCGGACCAGCCGGTGCTGGCGGTGGGCGGCGACGGCACGGCCAGCGGATTGCTGCCGGAGCTGGCGCGGTCCGGGCGCGGGCTGGGGCTGGTGCCGCTGGGCAGCGGCAACGATTTTGCCGGGATGCTGGGCCTGAAGGCCGGGGACGTGACGGGGGCGCTGCGCCGTCTGGATGGCCCGGAGCGGGCGGTGGATCTGATCAGCTGCGAGCTGAATGGTCAGGAGCGGCTGCTGTTCAACGGCATGGGCATGGGCTTCGACGCGCAGGTAGCGGAGCTGATGCGCCGCGCGCCCGCCCGGCTGGGCGGCTTCCAGCGCTACCTGTGGGCGGTGCTGGCCGGCCTGCGCGACCTGAACAGCGCGCCGCTCACGGTCACGCTGGACGGCCAGCCGCTGTATCAGGGCCGCTCGTGCCTGGCAGCGGTCATGAACGGCACCCGCTACGGGGGTGGCTTCCGTATCTCGCCCGGTAGCGACCCGGCCGACGGTCTGCTGAACGTGGTGCTGGGTGCGGGCCTGGGCCGGGCCGAACTGCTGGGCGTGCTGCTGAAGGTGCTGCGGGCCAGCCACCTGCGAGACCGCCGGGTGGTGGCCGCGCAGGGCCGCGAGGTGACGCTGCGGTGGGCCAGCCGGATGCCTGCCCACCTGGACGGCGAGCTGGCGGGCGAGCTGAGCGAGGTGCGGCTGCGGGTAAAGCCCGGAGCGCTGCGGCTGCTCAACGCCGGGTCACCACAGTAAACGGAGCCAGCGCCGAGCGCTGGCTCCGTGCCTGTCCTCCGTCAGCGCAGGCTGGCGAGCTTGGCCTGAGCGTTCTTCAGGTCCTGCTCCTCCCAGTAGGTGGTGGGCTTCAGCGCCACCGCCAGCTGCAGCTGGGCGATGGCTGCCGCCCGGTTGCGCTTGCTGTTGGCGGCCAGCAGCGCGTTGGCGTACTCGTAGTGGTGCGTCAGCACGGTCGGTTCCAGGCTGATGGCCTTCTCGAAGTTGGGCACGATCTGGTTGGCGTCCGCGCCGGTGGCCTGCCGGGCGATGAAGCCCTTGCCCACCAGCTCACCGTTCCACAGCCCCAGCGCCACATACGCGCCGGCCAGCTTCGGGTCCAGCGCCAGCGCCTTGTTCAGCGCGGTCTTCACGTCGCCGGCCAGCCCCAGGCTCTGCAGGATGCCGGAAAACTGCGCCAGGCGGCCGTCCGCGCGCGCCAGCTCGAAGTAGGCGCGGGCATTGTTGGCGTCCAGTTTGATCGCCTGGTTGGCGTAGCCCTGGGCCCGCTGGAACATCGCCTTCTTGGCCGTGTCCGCCACGGTGGTGGCGCCCAGCGTGGTGGCCTCGGCCGCCAGGGCGTAGCCGGCGGAGCTGTTCAGGCCGGCCGCCATGCTGACGGCTTCCTGCCAGTGCCCGGTATCCAGCAGGGTCTGGGCTTCCTGAACGCTGGCGGCGCTGGCCAGCGGAGCGGCCGCGAGAAGGGCAGTCAGAACAAATGTACGCATGGGTGGGTCCTCCTGGGTCGTGCAGTTCGTTGTGGAAACTGGACCGAGTATAGCCGAGCCCTGGAGGGGGTGTCTGACGGATTTCTGGCCGACCTGCTAGCCTGCAGCCGTGGACTGGCAGACGGCGCTGGCGCAGCTGCGCGCGCGGCTGCCCCGGCAGCGGGAGGCCTGGGGCGTGCGCGGCAGCCTGCGCTGGCTGGAGCAGGCGATGCACGCGCGCGGGGCCAACCCCAGCGCGGTCCGCAACCTGATCTACCGCGACATCGGCACGCCGCAGGACCGTGTGGCGCTGCACGCCGTGCTGTGCGCCCTGGCGGGGGAGGTGGGGCTGACGCTGCCGCCGCTGGCCCGCCCGGTCGCCGCGCCGCTGCCGCCGGAACTGGAGCTGCTGGGCCGCAGCAAACGGCGCGCCTACAAGCAGTTCATGGCCTCGGTGCGCGCCGGGCGCGACGTGCGGCTGACCGTGAGCGGGCCGGCCGGGGTGGGCAAGACCCTGCTGATCGAGCACCTGGAGCGCGAACTGCAGCAGGTGGACCCGCCGCCGCAGGTCCGGCGGCTGCAGCTGGGCGCCAGCCTGGAGCACGGCCTGGCGCTGGCACCGCTGGACCCGGCCCTGCCGTACGCGGTGCAGGCCGCCCGGCAGGCGGCCGCCGCTCAGGCCGTGCTGGACGAGCTGAGGGCCGACCTGCCCGCCGTGCTGCTGATCCGGGTCACGCCCGGTGCGGCGGTGAGCGGCGTGCCGGCCCGGCTGCCGGACGGCACCGGCGTCTCGGCGGGCCGCTGGGCAGCCGAGACGCTGCTGAGGGCAGCCCCCCCCGGCGTCAGCGTGCTCCTGGCCGTGGAGTCGGCCAGCGACCTGCCGGACGACCTGCCGGGAGAGCGCATCCGCCTCTCGCTTCCCACTCCCAGCGAGGCGCGGCGCTACCTGATGGACCGGCTGGGCCTTCCCGCCGGCCGGGCCGACGAGCTGGTGCGGCAGACCGGCCGCCATCTGGACCGGCTGACGCTGCTGGCGGCCGCGCGGGGAGCGGCGGGGCAGGGTGGACCCGCCGCCAGCCGGCTGCTGGCCGACCCGGCGGCGCGGCAGCTGCTGGCGGCCCTGTGCGCCAGCCTGCCGCCGGACGAGCCCAGTGCACCGGCCAGCGTGCTGGAGGCGGCGCTGGGCCAGCCGCTCTCGCAGCTGCCGGTCCACCTGAGCGCCCTGATTGACGACGTGAATCCCCAGACGCTGCGCCCGGTGTCGGCGGAACTGCTGGCGGAGGCCCGGGAACACCTCCCGGCCGCAGAGCTGCAGGCGGCCCTGACCCGGCTGGTGGACGGGACGAGGGGGCACCCGGAACACGCCATTCACCACCTGCGGGCGCTGGCCACCCTGGACCGCTGGCCGGAGGTGGTGACGTGGCTGGACCAGCATCCGGAGCGGCTGGACCAGGCGGCCCGGCTGTGGCCGGTGGCGCGCGAGCGGGCCGGCGGCGAGGCGCGCGAGGGGCTGGCCCGCAGCGTGATGACGCACCACGCGATGCTGGGCGACTACAGCCACCCGCAGGCGAGGGATGCATTGTTCACCCTGCTGGACTCGCCCCGCGCGAGTGTCCGGGCCTGGGCGCGGGTCAAGCTGGCCGAGAGCAGCATGGACGCCGCGAACGTGCAGGCGGCGCAGGCGCAGCTGCAGCACCCGGAGCTGCGCGGTCCGCTGGACCGGCCGGTGCAGGGCGATCCCTGGCTGCAGGGCGCCCAGGCGGACGCCCGGCTGGTGGAGGCGGCGCTGGCCCGCTGGCAGGGTGACCTGGACCTGGCCACCCGGCTGGCGGCCGACCCGGCGGTGCTGCACGGCGGCCCCTACGGCACGCCGGCCAGGGCGGCGCTGTGGCGCGGCCTGATCGCCAAGGACGCGGGCCGCTGGCCGGAGGCGATGGCGCTGCTGGTCGGCGTGCCGGACGACCATCCGCTGCTCTCGGCGCGGGCCCGCTACCAGGAGGGCGACCTGCGGTTGCGGCTCGGGCAGCCGCAGGCGGCCCTGAACGCCCTGGAGGATGCTGCCGGCCGACTGGCCGTGGCCGGGGGCACCCCGGATGAGCGGGCCCGGGTGGAGGCGCGCATCGCCACGGCGCTGCGGCGGCTGGGCCACCCCCACCCGGCACTGCAGCGGTCCCTGCAGGCCCGCGCGCTGGCTCAGGACGTGGACTCGGTGCTGCAGGCGCGCCTGTCCTCGGAGGCAATTCCGGTGCTGCTGGCGCTGTTCCGGCCGGATGAGGCGCTGCAGCTCGCGGCCGGGGCGCTGGCGCTGCTGGAACGGCCCGGAGCGCGCCGGGCCGAGGCGGAATACCGGCTGCGCCGCACCCGCTACCGGGCGGCCCTGGCCTACCTGACCCGTGGCCTGGGTCTGCCGTACCTGCCGCCGTTCGCGGGCGCGGTCACCGACCACCCGGACCTGCGGCAGGCGCGCCGGCTGCTGGACCGGCTGCTGGCCGAGGACGGCGGCGGCCTGGACCGCGAGCAACTGCTGACCTTCGACATCCTGCTGTCGCGGGCGCTGGCCGAGCCGGACCCGCTGCGGGCGCTGACCTTCAGCACCCAGGCACTGGCCATGACCGACCACCCGTATGCGGAGGCGCAGGCGCGGGCCGCCCGCGCCGAGGTCCGGCTGCGGCAGGGCGACGCGGACGCGGCGCTGGCCGACATCAACCGGGGGCACGCCCTGCTGCGGCGAGTGGCGTCTGGCCTGGGGGACACCCAGCTGCCGGACCCGGGCCTGCAGGCGCTGCTGCTGGCGCTGGAGGCCCGCACCGCCCTGCTGCACGCGCCGGACCTGCCCACCCTGCGCTGGCTGGAGCAGGCGCTCAGCCCCGCCGAGCTGGCCCCGTTCCGCTCACAGGTCTGGCGTGACGTGGGACGGCAGCTGGAACTGCTCGACCCGGAGGCGGTGGTCCGAACCCTGAGGCAGCTGTGGCCCACCTGGACGGCCCCCACGCTCCGCCTCCCCGACGCGCTGGCGTGGCAGCAGGACCACCAGGACAATGGTGTACCTGCAGCGGACTACACCACAACCCTGGTGTAGCTGTAGCGCGATGCGCGTGCTCTCCTTGCCCGCTACACCACCACTTTGCCCTCATGCCGCAGGGCACCATGGGCACAGGCCCAGAGGAGCACGTTCCCGCAGGCGCAAAGGAGCAGACCATGACCCCCACCCCCCGCAGCAACGCTGAAATTCTGGACAAGACCTGGAAGACCGAGAGCCGCTGGCACGGTATCCGGCGCAACTACGGCGCCGAGGAGGTGGTGCGGCTGCGCGGCAGCGTGATGATCGAGCACACGCTGGCGCGGCGCGGCGCCGAGAAGCTGTGGCGGCTGCTGCACGACGAGCCGTTCGTGAATGCGTTGGGCGCCCTGACCGGCAACCAGGCGATGCAGCAGGTCCGGGCCGGCCTGAAGGCCATCTACCTGTCCGGCTGGCAGGTGGCGGGCGACGCCAACAACGCGGGCCAGATGTACCCGGACCAGAGCCTGTACCCGGCCTCCTCGGTGCCGGAGGTGGTCAAACGCATCAACAACACGCTGCGCCGCGCCGACCAGATCGCCTGCAGCGAGGGCGACAACAGCATTGACTGGTTCGCGCCGATCGTGGCGGACGCCGAGGCGGGCTTTGGCGGGCCGCTGAACGCCTTCGAGCTGATGAAGGCGATGATCGAGGCGGGCGCGGCGGGGGTGCATTTCGAGGATCAGCTGGCCAGCGAGAAGAAGTGCGGCCACCTGGGCGGCAAGGTGCTGGTGCCCACCTCCCAGTTCATCCGCACCCTGAACGCGGCGCGGCTGGCCGCCGATGTGAGCGGCGTGCCCACCCTCCTGATCGCCCGCACCGACGCGGACGCCGCCACGCTGCTCACCAGCGACATCGACCCGAACGACCAGCCGTTCTGCACCGGCGAGCGCACCCCGGAGGGCTTCTACCACGTGCGCCCCGGCATCGAGCAGGCGATCAGCCGGGCGCTGGCCTACGCGCCCTACGCCGACGTGCTGTGGTGCGAGACCAGCGTGCCGAACCTCGACGACGCCCGCCGCTTCGCGGAGGCGGTGCACGCCCACTACCCCGGCAAGCTGCTGGCCTACAACTGCAGCCCCAGCTTCAACTGGAAGAAAAACCTCGACGACGCCACCATCGAACGCTTCCAGCGTGAGCTGGGCCAGATGGGCTACAAGTTCCAGTTCATCACGCTGGCCGGCTTCCACAGCCTGAACCACAGCATGTTCGAGCTGGCCTACGGGTACGCCCGCACCCAGATGGTCAGCTTCGTGGAGCTGCAGGAGAAGGAGTTCGCGGCGCAGGCGCGCGGTTTCACGGCCGTCAAGCACCAGCGCGAGGTGGGCACCGGGTACTTCGATCTGGTGGCCACGGCTGCCGGAGGCGGGCACAGCAGCACCACCGCGCTGCACGGCAGCACCGAGGCGCAGCAGTTCGCTGCCGCCCACGACTGAAGCGGTCCCAGACCCGCGCCCCCGATGCAAGGCGGGGGCGCTTCACTGACCCTGCCGGCGGTCACTTCGTACGCTTTGTCCCTGCAGCGCTCATGGTTCTGCGGCACACTGATGCAGACATGCAGCTTACCGTTCTCGGCTCCACCGGCTCCATCGGCACGCAGACCCTCGACGTGGCCCGTCAGCGCGGCGACCGGGTGCTGGCGCTCGCGGCCGGGCGCAACCTGGACCTGCTGGAGCAGCAGGTGCGCGAGTTCCGGCCCTCGCTGGTGAGCGTGGACGAGTCGGTGCTGCCGGAGGCCCGCGCCCGGCTGGGGGACGTGCGGGTCATTGCGGACGCCGCCGAGGTGGCGGTGCAGCCGGCCGACGTGACGGTGAACGCCATGAGTGGTCTGCCGGGCCTGTGGCCCACCCGAGCCGCCCTGGAAGCGGGCCGGCAGGTGGCCCTGGCCACCAAGGAGGCGATGGTCACTGCCGCCCCATTGATCTGGGCGGCGGCGGCGCAGGGCGGGGGCCGGCTGGTGCCGATCGACTCGGAGCACACCGGCGTGTACCAGTGCCTGGTGGGCGAGCGGCTGCAGGACGTGGAGCAGCTGATCCTGACGGCCTCGGGCGGCCCCTTCCGCGAGGGTCCGGCGGACCTGAGCGCCGTCACGCCCGAACAGGCGCTGCGGCACCCCTCGTGGACCATGGGCGCCAAGATCACCATCGACTCGGCCACCCTGATGAACAAGGGGCTGGAGGTGATGGAGTGCGCCAGTCTGTACGGCCTCCCGCTGTCACGGGTGGCGGTGGTGATTCATCCTCAGAGCGTGATGCATGCGGCGGTGCGCTTCCGGGACGGCAACCTCAAGGGGCAGTTCGGCCCCACCGACATGCGGCTGGCCATCGCCTACGCGCTGGACGCCGCGCCGGACGGCATGGCCCGCCCCGGTGACGTGCGCGGCGCCCGGCGCGGCCCCGCGCTGGACGGGCACCTCGGCTGGCCGCTGCTGGGCCGCTGGCAGTTCGATGAACCGGAGCCGCAACGCTTTCCGTGTCTGGGGCTGGCCTACCGGGCCGGGGAGGCGGGCGGGCTGCTGCCGGCGGCTCTGAACGCGGCCGACGAGGTGGCGGTGCCGGCCTTCCTGAAGGGGCAGCTGCGCTTCACGGACATTCCCCGGCTGATCGAGCGGGTGCTGGACGAAACGCCGGACGGCCCGCTCAGCTGGGAGGCGCTGCACGAGACCCAGCAGTGGGCCACCGCGCGGGCGACGGAGCTGCTCGGCACGGGGGTGGGCGCGTGAGTGCGCTGCAGAGCATTGCCCAAGCGCTCACGCCGCTAGGTCTGCTGTGGACCCTGCTGATCATTCTGGCCGCCACTTTCATGCACGAGCTGGCGCACTACTGGGGCGCCCGGGCGCAGGGGGTGCGGGTCAACAGCTTCAGCGTGGGCATGGGGCCAGTGCTGCTGCGCCGCAGCTGGGGCGGCACCGAGTGGCGGTTGTCGCTGCTCCCCATCGGCGGCTACGTGGAGATTGACGGCATGACGCCCGACTACGGCGAGAAGGGGGAGATGATCCCCGCCCGGCACGGGTACGCCGTGCTGCCCGCCTGGGGCAAGGTGGCGATCCTGCTGGCCGGGCCGGTCATGAACCTGCTGCTGGCCTTTCTGATCCTGACCACCAACTTTGCGGCCAACGGCGTGCAGCAGCCGGTGCCGGGCCGCGCCTCCATCTCGCAGGTGGTGGCCGGCTCACGCGCCGAGGCGCTGGGGTTCCGGACCGGCGACGAGGTGGTGGCCATTGACGGGCAGCCGCTGCCGGACCAGGAGCGGGTCAACGGCGAGCTGGTGGGCGGCTGGACGCGGGTGCAGCGAGTCCTCACCGCCGCCGGACCGCACACCTTCACCATCGAGCGGGACGGTGCCCGGAAGGACATCCGCTTTGCCTGGACGCCCACGGTCAACGGCAAGAAGGCGCTGCTGGGCATCGGGTACGGCCCGGCGAGCATTACGACGCGCCTCAGCGTCGCGGGGGCGGCTGTTCAAGCGGGTCAGACCATCGTGACGGCGGTGCCGCAGGTGCTGCAGGCGTTCGGCAACCTGTTCAAGCGCTTTTTCAGCCTGGATCTGCGGCAGGATCAGGGGGTGGTGGGGCCGGTGGGGACCGTGCAGGTGGTGTCGCAGGCAGTGCAGCTGGGCGGCTGGACCCTGCTGCTGATCGCGGCCACCATCAACCTGTCTCTGGGCTTCTTTAACCTGCTCCCGATTCCGGGGCTGGATGGGGGCCGTATCCTGCTGGTGCTGGTGGGCGTGGTGCGTGGTCGCCCGCTCTCGCTGCCGCAGGAGAATGCCGTCACGCTGGCGGGCTTCGGACTGGTGATGCTGCTCTCGCTGTTCGTGGTGGTGCGTGATCTGAGCCGGTTCTTCTGACGGCGGCGCGGCGCCCCAGCAGCAAATCGGTTACACTTGAGGGCCGGGAACCGCAACCATGAAGACACCCCCTACCATCGCGGTGGTCATCCCCGCTTACAACGAGGAACAGCACGTCGGGGCCGTGGTCCAGGCGGCACTGCTGCTGACGCCGCAGGTGGTGGTGGCCAGCGACGGCAGCCGCGACGCCACCGCTCAGGTGGCCCGCGACGCGGGCGCGCAGGTGGTGGAACTGACCCAGAACGTTGGCAAGGGACCGGCGCTGTTCGCGGCGCTGCAGGCCACCCAGGCCGAGTACGTGGTGATGCTGGACGCCGATCTGGTGGGTCTGCAGCTGGAACATCTGGAGAGCCTGCTGCGCCCGGTGCTGGACGGTCAGCTGGACATGGCCATCGGCATCTTCGACGGGGGCGGCCTGATGACCGATTTCGGCAACAAGATGACGCCGCACCTGTCCGGGCAGCGCGCCTGCCGGCGCGACTGGCTGCTCGCGGTGCCGCACCTGGGCGAGGAGCGCTGGCCGGAACCGGCCATCACCGACGCCCTGAAGGGGAGCGGCGTGCGCTGGGACTATGTGGAGCTGCCGAACCTCGCGCAGGTGATGAAGGAAGAGAAACACGGCTTCTGGAAGGGCGTGGGCCACCGCAGCCGGATGTACGTCAACCTGCTCGGCTACAAGCGCCGCAAGCGCAAGAGCATCAAACTCAAGGAAGAACGGCACAGCTGAGTGCTGGTGTCGTCCGGCACCAAAGCGCGGTCCCCGCCGCACTAGCATGCACGGGTGCCAGAACTGCCGGAAGTCGAGACCACCCGCCGCAAGATTGAGCCGTACCTGAAGGGCCGCCAGCTGATCCGGCTGGAGCACGACGCCCCGCACCGCTACCGTCAGACGCATCTGGCGCACGGCCGCACCGTGTCGGGCCTGGGCCGGCGCGGCAAGTACCTGCTGATTCACCTGGACGATGCTGGTGAGGCGCCGCTGGAACTGATCGTGCATCTGGGGATGACCGGCGGCTTCCGCTTTGACGCCACGCCGCACACCCGCGTCACGCTGCACACCGATCAGGGCCAGCTGTACTTTCAGGACGCGCGGCGCTTCGGCAAGATGGCGGTCGTGACGCCCGGCGAGTATGCCAGCATGCCCACCCTGGCCCGCATGGGGCCCGAGCCGCTGTCGGAGGCGTTTCTGGAGCTGGACTTCGTGCAGGCGGCGGCGCGGGCCGGGGCGGTCAAGCCATGGCTGCTGTCGCAGCAGCCGGTGGCCGGCGTGGGCAACATCTACGCCGACGAGAGCCTGTGGCGCGCCCGCATTCACCCGGCCCAGACGCGCCTCACGCCGGACGAGGCGCTGCGGCTGTACCAGGCGATCCGGACCACCATGGCCGAGGCGGTGGAGGCCGGGGGCAGCACCCTCTCGGACGGCACCTACCAGCAGCCGGACGGCATCAGCGGGCTGTTCCAGGTGCATCACAACGTCTACGACCGGGCCGGGCAGCCGTGTCCGCGCTGCGGGACGCCCATCCAGAAGACGGTGCTGGCCCAGCGCGGCACCCATTTCTGCCCGCACTGTCAGGTGCTGCGGGGGTAAGGTGGACCTCATGACCGACCTGACTTCCCTGCGACAGACCTACGCCCGGGGCGAACTGCGCCGCCAGGACCTGCGGCCCCGGCCGCACGAGCAGTTTCAGCGCTGGCTGGAAGAGGCGCTCGCCTCGGACCTGCCGGAGCCGTACGCCGTGACGCTCGCCACCGCCGACGAGGCGGGCCGCCCCAGCGCCCGCACCGTGCTGCTGCGCGGTGCCGATGAGGCCGGGCTGGTGGTGTACAGCAACTACGAGAGCCACAAGGGCCGCGACCTGAAGGTCAACCCGCAGGCGGAACTGCTGTTCTACTGGCCGCAATTGGAGCGGCAGGTGCGGGTGTACGGGCCGGTGGAGCGGCTCACCCCGGACGAGAGCGACACCTACTTTCACCAGCGCCCGCGCGAGAGCCAGCTGGCCGCGCATGCCAGCGACCCGCAGAGTGCGCCCATTGCCAGTCGGGCCGCGCTGGAGGCTGCCTTCTCGGCGCTGCATCAGCGCTTTCCCGAAGGCCAGCAGGTGCCGCGTCCGGAGTTCTGGGGCGGCTACCGGCTGCGGCCCCTGATGTACGAGTTCTGGCAGGGCCGGCCCAACCGCATGCACGACCGCTTCGAGTACCTGCGGGCCGGCGACGACTGGCAGATCACCCGCCTGATGCCCTAAGGGCCTCTGGCCGGGAACTCTGGCGCGGCCTTCTCGTACCGTGCTGCATATGGCGACCGAACTGCACCGTGGCGAGCGCCGCCGCCTGACCGAACTCACCGCCAGCCCCTCGCTGGAGGTCCAGCTGCTGCACGACCTGCCGGGCGCCGACGTGAGCGTCTTCGGCCTGAACGCCGACCGCCGGCTGCAGGACGACCGGTACTTCGTGTTCTTCAACCAGCTGCAGTCGCCGGAAGGGGCCATCCGGCTCACGCTCCACCCGGATGGCCGCGGCGGCACCATTCAGCTGGACCTGTCCCGCCTGCCGGCCTCGGTGGAACGGCTGGTGTTCGTGCTGACCAGCGATGACGCCCCGATGTCGCGGCTGGGGCGGCTGAACTGGACGCTGGGGGACCCGGCACCCAAGGTGGAGGTGCAGCTGCGCGGTACCGATTTCGGCCCGGAGCGGGCGGTGATGGTGGCCGAGCTGTACCGTCACCAGGGCGAGTGGCGCGTGAGTTGCGTGGCCCAGGGCTTTGCCGGGGGGCTGCAGGCGCTGTTGGAATACTTCGGGGGAGAGGTGGCCGCGCCGGCAGCTGTGGTGCCGCCCGCAGCGCCTCCGGCTCCGGCGCCCCGGCAGGCCCCGCCTGCTCCGGCGGTCCGGTCCGGGTCCCCCACGCCCGCCGACGGCTTCTATACCATCGGGCAGTTCCTTCAGCAGTCGGCCGAGGCAGACCGCCCCGGCGAGGTGTTTGAGCTGGAGAGCAGCAAGATGCTGGAAGTGAAGGTGCGCGGGCGGGTGTGGAGCAAGCTGGGCGCGATGGTGGCGTACAAGGGCAACCTGAGCTTCCGGCGCGAGGGCATGCTGGAAGGCGGGCTGATGCGGGCCCTCACACGGGCGGTGTCGGGCGAGATGGAACCGCTGGCGAAGATCGAGGGGCAGGGAGTGTGCTACCTGGCCGATCAGGGCAAGGACATCACCATCATCAACCTGCAGGGTGACAGCCTCAACGTCAACGGCCACAGCCTGCTGGCCTTCGAGGACACGGTGCAGCATGACGTGACGATGCACCGCAGCGTGGCGGGCATGGTGTCGGGCGGACTGTTCAGCGTGCGGCTCCAGGGCCAGGGGATGGTGGCGCTGCTCAGCCACGGGCACCCGCTGACGTTGCGGGTCACGCCGAACGAGCCGGTCTACGCCGACCCCAACGCCACCATCGCCTGGAGCGAACGGATCAGCCCCCAGCTGAAGGTGGACCATTCGCTCAAGACCATCTTCGGGCGGGGGGGCGGCGAGACGCTGCAGATGGTGTTCCAGGGCGACGGCTTCGTCGTGGTTCAGCCGTACGAGGAAAATCTGCAGTCCGGCGCCAGAAGCTGAGGGGACAAGGAGAAAGGGCCACACGTTTGTGTCATGCGGCCCCTTTTAAGATCGTTTACTTCCTCGGTGGATTATTGCCCCGGCCGCCTCCGGAGGGATTTCCGGTAGTGCTGGGTCCATTGGCCGGACGTCGATTACTTCCGCTACCGCCCTTACTTCCTCCACCATTACCAGTGTTGTTCATAGGCTCCTCCTTGTTTTTGTTTCAGAGAGCAAAACGCTCCGCCTGCACCTAACGACCTAACTTAGGAAATACGCCATACAAGTCATACCCAACATTCGCCTGCACCTACAGAATGCCGCTCAGGTACTCGGTGATGCTGGCCTTGATCGGCATGTAGTAGGCGTGGCTGCCGCTGGCCTGCGCGAACTGCAGCAGGGTGCGGGCGAACTCGCGGTTCCACGCCAGGGTCGGCTGGAAGTCGCGTGGAAACACGGCCTTGTTGCGGTTCTGCCAGTAGCTCAGGCTGCGCTCACTGGTGACCGAGGTGGCGCCCCAGAACACCTCGCACTCCGGCAGCAGTTCGGCCCACAGCTCCATCAGCCGCAGATCGAAGAACGGCTGGGTGAACAGGCCCACGGCGCCCGCCTCCAGTTTGGCCTCGGCATAGTCGCGCTCGCGGGCAAAGCTCTGGCGGTAGGGGTCCAGCCCGGCCCACACCCTGACCTCCGGCAGCTCTCGCCGGAACTTGCGGATGATCTCCAGGCTGGTCACGTCGTAGGTCCGGTGGCCCATGTCGGCGGGCGGGTCGCCCTCGATCACCAGCACCTCCCGGATGCCGTGCTGCTGCAGATGGTCCGCCATGGCGAGGGGCCTTCTCGGATCGATGTCGATGGCGCGGATGTGCGGGATGGTCTGGCCGATGACCGGCCGGACCTGGGCGCACGCCTGCCAGGAGCGGGTGGGGTAGCGCAGCAGGTCCGGAACGTTGACGGTGCAGATCTGCCCCAGATGCTCCCGGATCTCGGCCAGTTCCCGGTCCAGCGTGGCCTGATCGCGCGGCACCAGTTCGATGGAGACGCGGGTGGTGCGGGGCGTGGTCGCGGCCGGCGCGGCGGTGGGGGAGGACAGCAGCGACTCAGACACGCACGACCTCCACCGCCGGCGCGGGGGCCGGGTCGTAGGCGAGGTTGGGCGCCAGCCAGCGCTCGGCCTCCTGCACGGTCCAGCCCTTGCGGCGGGCATAGTCGGCCACCTGATCCGGCCCGATGCGCCCCAGCGCGATGTAGCGCGCCTCCGGGTGCGCAAGGTACAGGCCGCTCACGGCGGCGGCCGGGGTCATGGCGCAGCTTTCGGTCAGCGTCATGCCGATGTCCTCGGCGCCCAGCAGCTCAAACAGGGTGCGTTTCTCGGTGTGGTCCGGCTGGGCCGGGTAGCCGGGGGCCGGCCGGATGCCCCGGTAGCGCTCCTTGATCAGCCCCTCATGGTCCAGCTGCTCCTCCGGCGCGTAGCCCCAGTGGTTGCGGCGCACGTCCTGGTGCAGCTTCTCTGCGAAGGCCTCGGCCAGCCGGTCGGCCAGCGCCTTGACCATGATGCTGCTGTAATCGTCGTGCTGCTGCTCGAACTGCTGGGCCAGTTCCTCGGCGCCGTGGATGCCCACCGCGAACAGGCCCACGAAATCGCCCGCGTCGGCCACAAAGTCGGCCAGGGCGGCATTGGGGGTGGTCTGCTCGCGCTGCTGGCGCAGGGTGTGCAGGGTCGGTGGGGGTGAGGCGGTGGCCGCCTCGCGCAACTCGTCCGACAGGACCTCGCGGGTCTGCGGCTGCACGTGCAGGTCCAGCACGATGTCGTCGCCCTCGCGGTGGGCCGCTTCCAGCCGGATCACGCCGCGCGCCGTGAACAGCCGCTCGTCCACGATGCGCCGCAGCAGTGCCTGGGCGTCGTCGTAGAGCCGCCGCGCTTCCGGGCCAGCCTTGGGGTCGGTCAGGATGCGCGGGTACACGCCCGGCATCTCCCAGGCGATAAAAAATGGCGTCCAGTCGATGTACGGCAGCAGCTCCGCCAGCGGCTGCTCGATGACGGTGCGGCCCGGCTGCCGGGGGGCCGGGGCCGGGGCATGCGGCAACTGCGGCGCTCGGTGCCGCGCCTCCTCCAGCGGAATCAGCCGGACGGTCCGGTCACCGTGCCGCTCACGCAGCTGCTGGTACTCGCTGGTGATGCGCGTCACCACCGCCTCCGGCTGGGTCAGCAGGTCCTGCACCACGGTCACGGCCCGGCTCGCGTCCAGCACGTGCACCACGGTGCTCGAATACGCCGGGTCGATCTTGACGGCGGTGTGGGCGCGGCTGGTGGTGGCTCCGCCGATGATCAGCGGGGTGCTCAGGCCGCGCCGCGTCATCTCGCGGGCCACGTTGACCATCTCGTCCAGGCTGGGGGTGATCAGCCCGCTCAGTCCGATCACGTCGGCCCCCAGGTCGCGGGCGGTGTCCAGGATCCGCTCGGCCGGCACCATCACGCCCAGGTCCGTCACCTCGAACCCGTTGCAGGCCAGCACCACCCCCACGATGTTCTTGCCGATGTCGTGAACATCGCCCTTCACAGTGGCCAGCACCACCCGGCCCTTGGTGCTGCCGCTCTGCTTCTCCGCCTCCAGGTAGGGGGTCAGCACCGCCACCGCCCGCTTCATGACGCGGGCGCTCTTGACCACCTGCGGCAGGAACATCTTGCCCGCACCGAACAGGTCGCCCACCACGTTCATGCCGTCCATCAGCGGCCCCTCGATCACCGCCAGCGGACTGCCCAGTTCGCGATAGGCCTCCTCGGCGTCCGCATCCACGTAGTCGGTGATGCCCGCCACCAGCGCGTGCCGCAGCCGCTCGGCCACCGGAGCGTCGCGCCAGGCGTTCACCGCGCCCGCCTCGCGCTTCACGCCCTTGTAGCTCTCGGCCAGCTCGATCAGGCGCTCGGTGGCGCTCAGGTCGGTGCCTCTGGGGGTGCGGGCCAGGATCACGTCCTCCACCGCTTCCTTCAGCTCCGGCTCGATGTCCTCGTACACCGCCAGCATCCCGGCGTTCACGATGCCCATGTCCAGCCCGGCGCGAATGGCGTGGTACAGGAAGACGCTGTGCATCGCCTCGCGCACGTGGTTGTTGCCGCGGAAGCTGAACGAGACGTTGCTGATGCCGCCCGACACCAGCGCGCCCGGCAGGTTCGCCTTGATCCAGCGCGTCGCCTCGATGAAGTCCAGGGCGTAGCGGTCGTGTTCCGGCAGGCCGGTGGCCACCGTCAGCACATTCGGGTCGAAGATGATGTCGCTGGGCGGAAAGCCCGCCTGTTCGGTCAGCAGGGTGTACGCCCGCTGCGTGATCTCCTTGCGGCGCTCCAGCGTGTCGGCCTGTCCCTGCTCGTCGAAGGCCATCACCACCGCCGCCGCGCCGTAGCGCCGCAGCAGCCGGGCGCGTTCCAGGAAGGTCGCCTCGCCGTCCTTGAGCGAGATGCTGTTCACGATGGCCTTGCCCTGCACCCGCTTCAGGCCCGCTTCCAGAATCTCCCACTTGCTGGAGTCCAGCATCACCGGCACGCGGCTGATGTCCGGCTCCCCGGCCAGCAGGTTCAGGAATTTGACCATCGCCGCCTCGCCGTCCAGCATGCCCTCGTCGAAGTTCAGGTCAATAATTTGGGCGCCGTTCTCCACCTGCTGCCGCGCGATCTTGAGGCCCGCGTCGTAGTCGCCGCTCAGGATCGCCTTGGAGAACTTCGGGCTGCCGGTCACGTTGGTGCGCTCGCCCACGTTGATGAAGTTGGTCTGCTCCGTGACCTTGAACGGCTCCAGGCCGCTCAGCCGCAGCTGTTGCGGCAGGGTGGGCGCCCGGCGCGGTGGAAAGCTGCCGACCGCTGCCCGGATGGCGCGGATGTGCTCCGGCGTGGTGCCGCAGCAGCCGCCCACGATGTTCAGCAGCCCCTCCTCCGCAAAGCTCTTCAGGATGGCGGCGGTCTGCTCGGGCGTTTCCTCGTACTCGCCGAAGGCGTTCGGCAGCCCGGCGTTCGGGTGCACGCTGACCATCCGGCCGGTGCTCCCCGCGATCTCGCGCAGGTACGGGCGCAGGTGTTCGGCCCCCAGCGCGCAGTTCAGCCCCAGACTCAGCAGCGGGGCGTGCTCGGTGCTGATGGCGAACGCTTCGGGTGTCTGGCCGCTCAGGGTGCGCCCGGAGGCGTCCGTGATGGTGCCGGACAGCATGATCGGAATGGGCCGGCCGAGCCGCACCGCCACCTCCTGCACCGCGTACAGGGCGGCCTTGGCGTTCAGCGTGTCGAAGACCGTCTCGATCAGGATCAGGTCGGCGCCGCCTTCCATCAGCGCCTCCACCTGCTGCTGATAGGCCAGATTCAGATCGTCGTAGGTCACAGCCCGGAACTCCGGCCGCTCCACGTCGGGGGAGAGGGTGGCGGTGCGGTTGGTGGGGCCGACCGACCCGGCCACGAAGCGTGGCACACCGTCACGCGCCTCGAACTCGTCGGCCACCTGCCGGGCCAGCCGCGCGCCCTCCCGGTTCAGCTGTGGCACCAGTCGCTCCAGCCCGTAGTCCGCCTGCGCGATCACGGTGCTGGAGAAGGTGTTGGTGCTGGTGATGTCCGCGCCCGCCTCGAAGTACTGGCGGTGGATGTCCTGGATGATGTCGGGGCGGGTGACATTCAGCAGGTCGTGGTTGCCCTTGTACTGCCGTCCCGTCTCGAAATCCGGCTGGCGGTAGTCGTCCTCGCCCAGCCCGAGCGGCTGGATCATGGTGCCCCAGGCCCCGTCCAGAATCAGGATGCGCCTCTGTGCCTCGGCCGCGATGTCGCGGGGTGTGCCGCCGGTCTGTGCTGTCATGCTTGCCCTCGGTGTCGGTGGTGGAGCCGGTGCCTGAATGCGGACCATCGGTCCCCGCCGGAGCTGGATCAGGGGTCCGGTCATCGTTGACGGTCCTGCGGGGCTGGCGGAAGCACCGTGCTGCAATGAAAGCCGGTTGCCGCGCCGTCGGCTGCCGGGGGCAGCACAGAGGGCCAGGTCCCTCGGGCGCTTCTGGATGAGCCGTGCCGCTTCAGCACGAACGGTCCTCAGTATAGCGGGCCGGGCCGCAGCGGAGCAGGCAAGGCCAGACAATCGCGGCACAAAGCAGAAGGGAGTGGCCGTAACTGGCCACTCCCTTCTGGTTTCCGGTGCTTCAGTCCGTGGTGCCGGGGCCACCGTTGCCGCCCCGGCGTCCACGGCGGCGGCGGCGGCGCTTGCTGCTGCTCTCCGCGCTCTCGGCCTGGACTGCGGCCGGCTGGGCCTGCGCCTGCACCCGCGGCTGGGCACTGCTGGCGCCGTTGCGGCCCTGGCCCTGATAGCCGCCGCGGCCGGGACCGCTGCTGTTCCGGACCGGCTGGCCCTGCGGCCGGCCGCTGCGGAAGTTCCCGCTCCGGCCGCCCCCGTTCTGGCCTTCCTCCGGCGGCATGTTGTCCATGGTCCAGTCGCCGAAGTACATACGCTGCACCGTCACGTTCACCGGACGCAGGTGCTCGTTGCGCGGACGTTCGAGCGTGATGATCCGGCGCTTGCCCCCCCCACCGTTGCCGCCGTAGTTGCTGCGCGGACGGTCCGGCTGACGCTCCCGGCGGCCCTGGGCCCCGTCCGCCTGCGGCTGGCGCGGGCGGCCACCTTCCGAACGCGGGCTGCTGCCCTGTTCCTCGGTCGGCTGGGCGTCGGCGGGACGCTGGGGGCGGGTGCCGTTCACGATGATGCTCAGCTTCTCGCGGCGGGCCACGTCGCGGTCTTCACGCCGACGGGCGCGGGGTTTGGGGTCGTTGCCGTCCATGCTGCTCTCCTGTTTGAATTCGATCTGCCGGGCCAGCGGGTTGACCGAGGCGATCTGGATGCCGATGCGCTCACCGATGCGGAAGACGCGGCCTCCGCTGCGGCCCTTGAGGATGCCCGCATCCTCGATGTAGATGAAGTAGTCGTCCTCCAGGTTGGAGATGTGGACCTTGCCCTCGACGCCGTTCTCCAGCGCCACGAACAGGCCACTCGCCACCACGCCCGACACGAAGCCCTCGAAGGTCTCGCCCAGGTGTTCCTGCGCCCACTTCGCCTGGTAGTACTTGGTGAGGTCGCGCTCGGCCTCGGCAGCGGTGCGCTCGCGTTCCGAGGTGTGGGTGCCCATCTCGCCCAGCCGGGCGTGCATCTGGGCCTTGTCGCGGTCGGTCAGCTCTCCGCTCAGCGCGGCCTTCAGCACCCGGTGCACCAGCAGGTCCGGGTAACGCCGGATCGGCGAGGTGAAGTGCAGGTACTCGTCGAAGGCCAGACCGAAGTGCCCCAGGTTCTCGCCGGCGTAGCGGGCCTGCTGCATGCTGCGCAGCAGCAGCGTGTTGACCGCCGACTCCTGGCCGGTGCCGCGCACCTGCTTGAGCACCGCCTGGTACGCCTGCGGGGTCGGCTCGCCGCCGGGGAAGGCCAGCCCCAGCCGCCCGATGGCCGCCGTGACCTCCTGGAAACGGGCCAGGGTAGGCTCCTCGTGAATGCGGAACAGGGCCGGGATGTTGCGCTCGATCAGGTGGTTGGCCACCACCTTGTTGGCGAGCAGCATCAGGTCCTCGATCATGCCGCGCGCCGTCTCCTCGCGCACCGGGATCAGCTGCATGTGGCCGTCGGGGCCCACATCCACCTTTACCTCGCGCAGCTTGAAGTCCAGCGAACCCTCACGCAGGCGGCGCTGACGCAGCCGGCTGGTGAGCTTCAGCAGCAGGTGCAGGTCGCCTTCCAGGGCGCGGGCGCGCTCCGGCAGGGTGGCCACCGCCTCGCTGTAGGCCTGCACCTCGTCGTACGTGAGCCGCGCCTTGCTGCGGATGACGCTGGGCGCCAGATGCACGTTCAGGATGTCGCCCTCGATGTTCAGCTCGATCAGGGCCGACACGGTCAGGCGGTCCTGATCCGGCACCAGGCTGCACACGCCGTTGCTGAGGTGCTCCGGGAGCATCGGCAGCACCCGGCCCGGCAGGTACACGCTGGTGGCGCGGGCATACGCTTCCTCGTCCAGCGGGGTGCCGGCCCGGACGTAGTGCGACACGTCCGCGATGTGCACGCCCAGCACGAAGTTGCCTTCCGGCGTGGGCTGAATGTGGATGGCGTCGTCGAAGTCCTTGGCGTCGCGCCCGTCCACCGTGAAGATGTTGTACTCGCGCAGGTCCAGTCGGCCCGAGAGCGCGGCTTCCGGAATTTCCACCGGAATGGCTTCGGCCTCCTGCAGCACCTCCGGAGGGAACTCGTCGCGCAGGCCGTACTTGACCACCACCGCCTGCGTCTCGGTCTCGGGATCGTCCTGCTCGCCCAGCACCCGCACCAGCTGACCGTAGACCTCGTCCTCGCCGGTCGCTTCCGGCCAGTACAGTTCGGTCACGAGGCGCGCGCCGTCCGGCAGCCCCTCCAGCCCTTCCGGCACCAGCATGATGCGGTGACGGGCGCGGGTGTCGTCCGGCTTCAGGAAGGCGTAGCCGTGGGCGTGCTCCAGGCTGCCCACCAGCCGCAGGTTGGCGCGCTTGACCACCCGCACCACCGTGCCACGCGGACTGTCGCCGCGCCGGCCCTTGCCCTCCGGGCGGATCAGCACCGTGTCGCCGTTCCAGGCTTCCAGGGTGCTGCCTTCCGGAATGTAGTAGTCGTCCTCGCCGCTGTCGGGAATCACGAACCCGAAGCCGCCGCTTGACGCCTGGTAGCGTCCGCGCACCAGGTTCATCGCTTCCGGCAGACCGTAGGTCCGCTTGCGGGTGCGGATCACGAGCCCCTCGCTCACCAGCTCGCTCAGCAGCGCCTCAAGGTCGTTGCGGTGCTCTCCGAGCCGGTCGCGGCCCTGGCGGGTGAAGCTGCGCTCGAAGTCGCGGACATGCACCGGTCGGCCCAGACGACGCAGCTGGTCTACCACCAGCTCGCGGGCCGGATCCGAATCGGTGGAGGTCTCCTGGGTTCCTTCGGCCTCGGCCGGCTCTTCGGGCGTCAGTTCCACCGGAGCGGCGGCCTCGGTGGCGCGGGCCTTGCGTCCGGTGCGGCGGGTCCGGGTGGGGGCCGGAGCCGGTTCCACCGGCTCGCTCACCTGATCCGGCTCGCTCGGCGCACTCTCCAGCGTGACCGGCTCCGGCTGCAGCGGCTCAGCGCTGCGGGTCCGGCGGCCACGACCACGGCGCGGCTGCGGCGCAGCGGCCGGAGCCTGCTGTTCCGCTTCAGGCTCTTCGGCCACGTCCGGCTCACCGGCCTGGACCGGCTCGGGCAACCGTGGCTCGTCACCCGGTTGATCGGTGGTCTGGGCGCCGGTTTCCAGCGCCTCGGGCGGGGCGTCCTGCACCACGTCTGCGGCCTGACGCGGCTTGCGGCCACGCCGCTTGGGCACCGGAGTGATGGTCGGTTCAGCGGGGGCCGCTTCCGCCGCCACGGCTTCCCCCTCCGTGACCTCGGCCTCAGGTTCAGCGTGCACTTCCGGCGTGCTGGCCTCGGCCTGGACTTCAGCGGCACGGGGTGCGGCCTTGCGGCCACGCTTCGGGGCCGGCGCCGGCACGTCCGCTTCCGGCGTGGCCGGGGTCACTTCGATGACGGCCGGTGCCGCTTCGGTCTCGGCGACCGTGGCGGTGTCCGGTGCGGGAGTCGCTGCAGCCTTTCGGCCACGGCGTGCGGGCTTGATGGGGGAGACCGGCTCGTCCGTGGCCACCGGGGCCACGTCCGGAGCGGTCTGAATGGGCGCGGCCTTTCGACCACGCTTCGTCGCCGGCTTGACCGGCGCTTCTTCGGTGACGCTCACGCTGGCTTCAGGGGCCAGCACAGCGGCAGGCTTGCGGCCACGACGGGCCGGCGTCTTGACTTCATCGGTCTGTTGCGCGGTGGTGGCTGTCTTCTTCGCCCTCTTGTCGGGGGTCGCGTCAGGCTGCACTGCCCCGCGCTCCTTGCTGCTTCTTGGCATTCAGCACCTATGGGTCCACTCGCAGAGCGCTGCGCTCAGAGGCGCATGGGGGCGGCTTGCCAGCCCCGTCCACTCTGACGAGAGGTTGCTTGTCTCGGGCCTGCGCGCGTGATCGCGGCGCTCCTTGCTGCCCGGAAGCTTCTTCAGTGTACCACGCCGGGCCGGCTTCTCAGGAACCTGGGTCGCACAGTTGACCGGCACGCCCCTCAGGCCAGCGGGGTCAGCTGTCCGCCCAGCGGCGCGTGATCGGAGAGTCGGGCGGCCCGGTCCACCCACAGGTTGGTCAGCCGCACGCCACTGGTCAGCAGGTAGTCGATGCGCCAGCCCACGTCGTTGGCGTAGGCGTTGCCCCGGTTGCTCCACCAGGTGTAGGCGGCCGTTTCTCCCAGGTGATCGCGGTGACTGTCGCGCAGCCCCAGCCCCAGGAAGTCGGTCATCCAGGCGCGCTCATGCGGCAGAAACCCGCTGCTGTTCTGGTTGCCGCGCCAGTTGTGCAGATCGATGCGCTGGTGCGCCACGTTGAAGTCGCCGCCCAGCACCAGCGGGCCACGCTGCAGGGCCGCCACGGTCCAGGTGTTCAGGACGCCCAGGCTGCGGTCCTTGAACTGCTGGCGCGCCTCTCCGCTGGACCCGCTGGGCAGGTACAGACTGGCGCACTGCACGCCCTGCACCGTGGCCACGATCAGGCGGCCCTCGTCATCCAGCGCTTCATCACCGAAGCCGGTCTGCACCCCCTCCAACGGATGACGGGCCAGCACCGCCACGCCGCTGTAGCCGGGTTTTCGGGCCGGGTGCCACGCCGAGTGGTAGCCGAGCGCCCCAAACACCTCCGGCATCGGGTCGGCCCGCACCTCCTGAAGCAGCAGCACGTCCGGCCGATGCTGCTCCAGCCAGGGCAGCAGCCCCTTGCGCAGGGCACTTCTCAGGCCATTGACATTGAAGGTATACACGCGCACGCCGCCCAGCATACCGTGGCCCCGCCGCCCCGGGATTTTCCCGCTGGGGGCGTCTCGCGGCCACCCTTAGAATTTCTAAATGAGACCGGTGCGCGTGCGTGCTGGCGCTACTCTGTAAGTATGTCAGACGTCCTTTTTCGCAACGAAGCCGACGGCAGCCGCTTCGAGATGACCCATCCCCGAGCCGGCCAGGTGCTGGCGGACGTGCGGGAATGGGCCGAGCACAACGGATTCGAGCAGGTGGTGTTCTGGCGCGATGCCGACGACAGCAGCAAGCTGTGGGTGCAGCTGGGCGAGCACCGGCTGAACTACTGGATTCCGGAACTGACCTTCAGTGAAGGCCAGCACGAGCAGGTCGAGATGCAGCTGGATTACGCCCGCGGCGCGCAGCGGCGCAGTGCCGCCGGCTTCGAGAAGTTCGACCGCTGAAGCCGGCTGCTCATCCCCGGGCACTACACTGGAGGCATGAAGCGTCTGTATGCCCAGTTGCGTGAACCCGTCAACAGCCTGACCCACTGGGCTGGCGTGGTGCTGGCGGTGCCGGTGCTGGCCGGGCTGCTGTGGTACGCCCAGCGGCACGGCCTGGGCGCGTGGCCCTTTGTGGTGTTTGGCCTGAGCATGGCGGCGCTGTATGCGTCGTCGGCCACCTATCACAGCCTGCGGGTGGGCGAGCGGGCCATGCTGTGGCTGCGCAAGCTGGACCACAGCGCCATCTTCCTGCTGATCGCCGGCAGTTACACCCCGCTGGCGTGGTACGGCCTGGACGGCCTGTGGCGCGAGGTGGTGCTGTGGGTGATCTGGGGCATCGCGCTGAGCGGCATCATCCTGAAGCTGCTGACCATGCGGCTGCCGCGCTGGATCAGCACGTTGTTGTACGTGGGCATGGGCTGGATCGCGCTGGCGTTCGTGCCGCAACTGGCCCGCAACCTGCCGGCGGCCGCGCTGGTGTGGCTGGGTGTGGGCGGCGCGCTCTACACCATTGGGGCCGTGGTGTACGGCACCAAGCGCTGGAACCCGCGCCCCGGCGTGTTCGGCTTCCACGAGATCTGGCACCTGTTCGTGCTGGGCGGCACCGGCGCGCACGTGGCCATGATGTTCGCGCTGCGCTGAGGGATAGGGGAGCCGGGCAGGGTCTGCGGGCCTCGCCCGGTTTTCTGCCATGATCGAGCGGATGACTGCCTCTCCTGACCGGGCCGCGCCCTCCACCGTTCGTTTCGATGCCGTGCTGTTCGACCTGGACGGCGTGCTGGTGGATTCCGAGATGCTGGCCAACCGGGTCTGGCTGGACCTGCTGGCCCAGCACGGCCTGACCTTCACCTCCCAGGAATTTCTGGAGCGCTCGGTGGGCAGCAGCTTCAAAGTGCTGTACGAGGGCCTGAAACGCGACTTCGGCTGGGAGCGGCCCGCCGATTTCGATGCTCGCTCGGATGCGGCGCTGGCGGCCGCCTTCGAGGGCGTGCTGCCGATCGAGGGAGCTCCGGAGACGCTGCAGGCGCTGGCGCGCGCGGGCGTGCCCTACGCGGTGGCCAGCAACTCGCGCCGCGACCGGCTGGAGCTGAAGGTGCGGGCGGCCGGGCTGGAGGCGCTGCTGCCGCACCGGCTGGACCCCGCGCTGGTCGGCGGCCACGGCAAGCCGGCGCCGGACCTGTATCAGGCGGCGGCGCGGCAGCTGGGGGTGGCGGCGGCCCGCTGCCTCGTGATTGAGGACAGCCTGACGGGCGTGCAGGCGGGTGTGGCCGCCGGAGCGACCGTCTGGGGCCTGCTGGCCGGCGGCCACACCCATGGCGGCACCGGCGCGCAGCTGCAGGCGGCCGGGGCGAGCCGGCTGCTCTACAGCCACGCCGAGCTGCGCGGGGCGCTGGGCCTCTAGCGGCGGCTTTCCATCTCGGCGGTCACGCGCAGGCCGGTGGGGGTCTGGGCCAGCCCACCCTCGGCCGTCTCGCGCAGCTGCAGCGGCATCATCCGGCCCACCTGGGCCATGGCCGTCACCACCTCGTCCGGCGGAATGAAGCTCTCCAGCTGCGCCAGTGCCAGTTGCGCCGCACTGACGGCGTGTACCGCGAAGAAGGCGTTGCGGCTCACGCACGGCACCTCCACGTAGCCGCCCACCGGGTCGCAGACCAGCCCGATGGTGTTCATCAGCGCGAGGCTGGCCGCGTGCACGCAGGCGCGTGGAGTGCCGCCCAGCAGCTCGGTCACGGCGGCGGCGGCCATGGCGGCGCTGCTCCCGATCTCGGCCTGACAGCCGCCCGCCGCGCCGGAAATGAACATCTGCCGAGAGATGGCCTGCCCCACCCCGGCCGCCAGCACCATCGGCATCACCAGCTGCTCGTCCGGGATCTGCAGGTGGTCGGCCACCCCGATGAGCGCGCCGGGAATGGTGCCCGCGCTTCCGGCGGTGGGGGCCGCCACGATGCGGCCCATCCGGGCGTTCTCCTCGTTGACGGCCATCGCGTAGGCCTGCACCCGGCGCATCAGCGGGGCGTTCAGGCGGTCGGGCGCGTCCCACAGACCCTTGGCGTTCCAGCCGACCATGCCGGTGGTGCTGGGCGCGGCTGAGGCCAGCCCGCGTTCAATGCTGCGCCGCATCTCCCCGATGCGCTCCAGCATCGACTGCCGGACCACGGCCTCGCTCAGGCCGCTGTCCTGACAGTCTTGTTCCAGCACCCACTGACTGGCGGGGGCCGGCGCGTCCATCAATTGCTGCAGGGTAGGACTCATGCGGCACCTCCGTCCATCACGCTCGGCAGCAGCCTCAGCCACTGCACCTCCTGCCAGCGGCTCAGGAAGGCCAGCGCCTCCTCGCTCAGCGGGCTGTCCAGTTCAATGACCAGCAGGGCGTCGCCGCCGCGCTTCTGGCGGGTGCAGCCGAGCGCCGCGATGTTCACGCCGTCCGCCGCGATCAGCGAGGCCACCCGCGCGATCACGCCCAGGGCGTCCGGGTAGCGCAGCAGCAGGGTGGGTGAGTTGCCGGCGAACGACACCCGGAAGCCGTCCACCCGGATCACCTCCACCACGCCGCCCCCGGTGCTGCTGGCGGTCATGCTGACGCGCTCGCCGCCGGCACCCTCCAGTTCCAGCCGGGCGGTGTTGGGGTGCACGTCGCCCAGATCGATTTCATTGAATTCCACGTCCAGCCCAAGCGTGGGGGCCAGCGTCAGGGCATCCGGCAGCCGGGGGTCGTCCGGCGGAAAGTTCAGCAGTCCGGCCACCAGCGCCAGCTGGGTGCCGTGGCCGCGTCCGGTCTTGGCAAAGCTGGCGTGCAGACCGATGACCGCCTTCAGGGGGGCGGTGCCCAGCAGCGCGCGTGCCAGCAGGCCGATGCGGCAGGCCCCGGCCGTGTGGCTGCTGCTCGGCCCGATCATCACCGGGCCGATCATATCGAGCAGACTCATGCCATAAGTATAGACAGCTTCCGGTGACGGTGAGGTGGGCCAGTGCGCGGTACCGCAAGATCGTGCACACAGCCTCCGTGCTGGCCGCACTAGCCTGTCGGGATGAGGAAACGGACCCTGCTTCTTCCACTGCTCGCCCTGGTGGGCCTGGGCTCTCTGGTGGCGTGCTCGCCAGTCGGCACATTGAACGCGGTGGTGTCCACCAGCGGCCTGACCGTCACCCGCGACCTGCACTACGGCCCGGACGCGCGCAACGTGCTGGACCTGTACGCGCCGCAAAAGGCCAGCGGTCTGCCGGTGGTGCTGTTCATCCACGGCGGCTCCTGGACCAGCGGCGACAAGAACGAATACAAGTTCGTGGGCGACAGTCTGGCCAGGGGCGGGTATCTGGTGGCGGTCATGAGCTACCGGCTCGCCCCGGAGCACCCCTACCCGGACTACATCCAGGACGCGGCCCAGGCGCTGCGCTGGCTGCGCGACCATGCCCGCGACTACGGCGGCGACCCGGATGACCTGTTCGTCAGCGGCCACTCGGCGGGGGCCTTCAATGCCGTGGAGGTGGTGGACAACGCCCGCTGGCTGGCGGAGGCCGGGGTGCCGGTGTCAGCGGTCCGGGGCGTGGTGGGCGTGGCCGGACCCTACAGCTACGACTACCGCACGCTGCCCAGTCGCAATGCCTTCCCGGCCGGCAGCGACCCGGCCAACACGATGCCCAGCGGCCACGTGCGGCCGGACGCGCCCCCGCACCTGCTGCTGGTGGCCGGAAACGACCAGACGGTGGAGCCCGCCAACGCCACGCGGATGGAGGCGGCGCTGAAGGCGGCGGGCGTTCCGGTCACGCTTACCGTGATTCCCAGGCTCAACCATTACACCATCATCGGCGCGCTGGCCCGGCCGCTGACTTTTCTAGGGCCAACCCGCAGCCTGATGCTGAACTTCCTGAAGCAACATCAGACGCCTGTAAAGACTTCATGAAGCCAGTGTCCTCATGAAATGACGAGGCTAACCTGACCGTTTCCTTATCCTGGCTGGATTATAGATCCTGTTTGGCACGTCACTTTCTGATGAGGCTAATATAAATTAACCTCAAAGAGTGACATTTTTATCATTTTTACTCTCACCTGTGGTCAGCTGCCATTCACCCGCTGCCTGCAGCACTATGCTGCGATGAACAGGTGCCCTTCTCCTTCTCTGTGCGCCTCCTTGCGGTCATCGCGTGCGCTGGGCTCAGCACCGTTCAGGCGGCCTCCACCGTCACGGTCCGTCCGGGCGACACCCTGTTCCGTCTGGCCACCCGTCATCACCTGAGCGTGACCCGGCTGAAGACGCTCAATCATCTGCACAGCGACACCATCCGGGTCGGTCAGCGCCTGACGGTGGCCGCCCCTCTGGCCGCGCACAAGGCGGCGGCCACCCCGCCCGCGCGCCGCACCCGCGAGATCCGCCTGGTCTACCGCTACGTTACGGTCCTGAGCGGGCAGACGATCGGTACCCTGGCCCGCACCTACCACACCACTCCGGCGGTGCTGGCCCGGCTGAACGGGCAGCGTCGGCCGGTGGCGTGGCCGGGCATGCGGCTGCTGGTGCCCAGCCACGTCGCGGTTCCGATTCCGCCTACAGCGAGGCGGCCCGCTGCGACGCTGGTCCGGACCACAGTGTTGGGCATCCCGGTGAAGCTGGTGCGGGTGGACCTGCGCCACCGCGACGTGCTGGTGAGCGTGGTGCTGCCGGGTGCCGGGCGCAGCGCCACCGTGGCGCAGCTGGCGCGCCGCAGCGGGGCCCGCGCCCTGATCAACGGCAGCTACTTTCATCCGCAGACCTTCGCGCCGGCCGGCGACCTGGTGGTGGGCGGGCGGATGGTGTCGTGGGGCCGCATTCCCGCCGCGCTGGCCATCACCCCGGACAACCGCGCCAGTATCCAGCACAGCGGCGCCACCCTGGTCAGCGGACGCAGCGTGCGGGCCGCCTCGGCGGTGCTGGCCGCCGGTCAGCTGCGCCGACTGAATGCCGCGTGGCCCGGCATGGAGACGGTGGTGGCCAGCGGGCCGAGCATCGTGCGGGCGGGCCGGCTGAACCTCAGCTTCGCCGACGTGTTTCAGGAGGCCGGCGGCATCTTCCGGCGCTCGGAGCGCAGCGCGGTGGGTCTGATCGGGGAACGCGACCTGATCTTCGTGACCACCTCCCGGCAGCTGACGGCCAGCGAGATGGGCAAGCTGATGCTGCGCCTGGGCAGCCGCGACGCGCTGCTGCTGGACGGGGGCAGCAGCAGCGCCCTGGCCTGGAACGGTCAGCCGCAGATGGGCCAGAACCGCAAGGTGGCCTACGGCATCGGGGTGTTCGTGAACTACACCGGGCGGCGTTACGCCCGCTAGCGGCCCTCGCGCACGTCCAGCAGCATCTCGCGCGCGATCTCCAGGGCCGTCGGTCCCAGCGGGCTGCGGGTCAGGCCGATCAGGGTGCTGAGCCGTTCGCGCCGGGCCCCAGACAGCGAGGTCCAGCGCGCCAGATCGTCCGGATGCACCCGGGCCGCCTCGTCGCGCAGCAGCCGCACCGCGCCGTCGTAGTAACCGCTCTGGAACGCCGCGCGCGCCCGCTTCTCCTGGTCCACCAGGCCCAGCCCCCGGGTGGCCAGCAGCACCCGCCGGGCCTCCTCCTCACCGCCGAAGGCATACAGCCGCTCCAGCCCGTACACGCTGCGCGGAAAGCGCAGGCCAGCGGTGGCTCGCCAGGCGTAGGGGAGACGCACCTCCAGTTCCGGCCAGGCCGGGAGGTGCGTCAGCAGCGCCGGGTACAGCAGCCCCAGCGCCACCTCACGCGCGCGCACCAGCGCACTGACCTGCTCTGGCACCCCGCTGCCCCGGCCCAGCGTGCGCGCCGCGTCATCCAGCTGCTGCCCGGCCTGGCCCAGCAGGTCCTCCCGGTACACGGCCAGCCGCTCGCTGGAGAGGTTCCACAGCATCTTCTGCAGCCGCCCGTAGTGGCCGGTCGGATCGTAGATCAGCCGGCTGGTGGCGATCAGGGCCAGCGGCGCCTCGGTCTGGGCCACCTCCCAGTCGCGCCAGCGTTCCAGCTGGTCGTAGGGAAACCGCAGGGCCAGCAGCCCGGCGCGCAGCTCACTCTGCGCCGACAGCAGCCCGCGCTCAAACGTCACAAAGGTCGGGACCGAGCCGGCCCACGCCAGCTCGGTGCCGTAACTGCCTGCGGCGGCCAGCGCCCGCACCTTGCGGTCGGCCACCAGTCGGTCCTGCATTTTCTGAACGTCCTGAATCGGGCTCACCTCTGCCTTCCATTGTGAGACGTCGGCCCGGTCCGGGGCTTTATGCTGTCTCAAGATGCACGGTCGGGCGCCGGGCTAGCCTGTGCAGATGACTCCGAGCGCGCTGATTCTGGACCTAGACGGCACCCTGATCGACAGCAACGACGCCCACGCCCGCGCCTGGGTCGCGGCGCTGAAGGACGGGGGATTTGAACGCACCTTCGAGGAGGTTCGGCCGCTGATCGGCATGGGCGGCGACGGCCTGCTCGACACGCTGGCCGGCGTCTCGGACGACAGCGAACAGGGCCAGCAGATGAAGGAGGCCTGGAAGCGCCACTTCCTGCCGATGGTGCCGCAGCTCCAGGCGATGCCCGGCGCACGCGACCTGCTGGAAGCGCTGCGGGAGCGCGGCACGCCCTACATCCTGGGCAGCAGCGGTGAGCAGGAACTCACCGAGGCGCTGCTGAAGCAGGCGGGCCTGCAGGACCTGATGACCGGCATGGTGACCTCCAGCGACGTGGAGCGCAGCAAGCCGCACCCGGACATCCTGATGGTGGCGCTGCAGAAGCTCAACCTGAACCCGGACCGGGCCCTGATGGTGGGCGACACGAAGTATGACGCGGAGGCGGCCAGGCGCGCCGGGGTGCCGTGCGTGCTGCTGAGCTGTGGCGGAAGCCTGGAGCACGGCGAGGCCCCGGACGGCGTGATGGTGTATCCGGGCCCGGCCGGGCTGGCGGGTGCCCTGGACAGCCTGTAACCCGCCGGAACGCAGCCGCTACACTGGGCGGCATGACCGATGCTGCCCCAGCGCCCGCCCTGCCCCTCATCGTGAGCGCCGGCGAGGCGCTGACCGACCTGATCACCGAGGGGGGTTCCCGCTGGAGCGCCCATCCCGGCGGCGCCGGCTGGAACGTGGCGCGCGCCTGCGCCGCGCTGGGCGTGCCAACTGCCTTCGCGGGGACGGTCGGAGCCGACAATTTCGGGGACGAGATCTGGGAGAGCTCGCAGCGTGGCGGTCTGGACCTGCGCTTTCTGCAGCGCTCGCCCCAGCCCACGCTGCTGGCGGTGGTGTATCAGGCGTCGCCGCCGGCCTACCGCTTTATGGGCGAGAACAGCGCCGACCTGCACTTCGACCCCCTTCAGCTGCCCGCCGGCTGGCCCGCAGCGGCCCGCTGGCTGCACCTGGGCGGCGTCAGCCTGGCGCGGCAGCCGCTGGCCGGCACCCTGTTGACCATGATGGAGCAGGCGCAGGCGGCTGGAGTCAAGATCAGCTTTGACCCGAACGCCCGCATCGTGCACCGCGACCCCGCCTACCGCCCGATCTTCGAGCGGGTGATTCGCCGCGCCGACCTGCTGAAGTTCAGCGATGAGGACCTGCGCTTCTTCTTTCCGGAGCTGGACGAGGCCGGGGCGATGCGGGTGCTGCGCGGGCTGAATGCCCAGGCGCCCATCGTGATCACCCGGGGCGCGGACGGCGCGACGCTGTACCACGCGGGCGGCTCGGCCAGCCTGCCGGCCCCGAAGGTGACGGTGGCCGACACGGTGGGGGCCGGTGACGCGCTGTGCGCCGGCCTGCTGGTCAGCGCCACCCGGCAGCCGCAGCAGCGCTGGCCGGACCATCTGGCGTTCGCGCTGCGGGTGGCGTCCGCGGCCTGCTCCCGCCCCGGTGCCTACGCCCCGACCCAGGCCGACGTGGACCAGCTGTTTCCAACGGCCTGAACAGGCGAGCCAGCACAAACGCCCGCCGTGTGGCGGGCGTTCAAGGGCAGGTGCGCGCCGCTCAGGGCAGGGCGCGGCCCCGGCCCCAGGCCAGCAGGGCGATGATGACGGTGAAGGCTGTCAGGCTCAGCACCGGAATGGTGATCACGTCCGACAGCGAAGTCAGCGTGTCGCCGAAGATCGGCCATTTGGCGTCGCAGCCCACCGTGGTCTGCCCCACGCCGCATACCTTGAGCGTCTGGATCACGCCCCAGGCTTCCAGGTTCTGGATCAGCGCGATCACCCAGCCCGCCAGCGCCAGCGGCAACGCGTAGACGCGCCCGCCCAGGTCGCTGCGCAGGGCGGCTGCGCCCAGCACCAGCACCAGCGGGTACATGCAGATGCGCTGGAACCAGCACAGCACGCACGGCACGAAATGGCGCACCTCGCTGAAATACAGGCTGGCGATGGTGGCCACCATGCTCACCACCCAGGCCAGATACAGCCGGTTGTCGCGGTTCACGTCACTTGGCCTTGTCGATTGCCGCGCTCACCGAGTCGGCCGAGTAGTTGCTGACCAGCACGCCGTTCACGAACACGCTGGGGGTGCCGGTCACGCCCGCCTTGTTGGCCTGGGCGGTGTCGGCCGCGACCCGGTCCTTGGTGGCCTCGCTGTCCAGGCAGCTGCGCAGCTTGTCGGCATCCAGGCCGTCCACGTACCCGGCCAGCGTGACCAGCCGGTCCTTGGTGGCCCACTGCTCGGTCTCCTCGCCCTGCGCCCGGAAGATCAGGGTCGAGAGCTGGTTGTAGCCGTCGTTGCCCTTCTGGTCGTAGGCGCACTCGGCGGCCTCGGCGGCGGTGGTGCTGTCCGGCCCGATGAACGGGAAGTTGATGCGGTACAGCTTGATCTTGCCGGTGTCCAGGTACTTGCTCTGCAGGGTGGGCATGGTGTTGTCTTCGAAGTTCTTGCAGTTCGGGCACTTGTAGTCCTCGAACACCACCAGGGTCACTGGGGCGGAGGCCTGACCCAGGAACGGCTGACCGTCCAGGTCGAAGGTCTTGGTGCCGCTGGGCGCGCCGCCCGGACGTAAAGCAAGCACCGCCAGTGCGATGAGCACGGCGGCGATCAGGGTTCCGATGACCAGAACGGTCCGGTTCTGGCGGGCAGGAGCGGTGGTGTTGGGTCGGCTCATGAGTGCAGTCTAGCCGGGCCAAATGAGCCGAAACCGAAGACGCTCAGCCGGCGACCACCGGGCGCAGCTGCTCGGCGCGGCGGCGCAGGTACAGACCGGTCAGCTGCCGCAGCAGGCTGAACCCCAGCCCCAGCGCCGCCATCAGCAGCGAGGTGCGCTGGAAGGTGTGGTTCATCGGCAGCGTCAGCGTGTCGTCAATGGAGGGGCTCAGCCGTGCCGCGCCCAGAATCGCGGCGGCGAACACTGCCCACGCGAACGGCAGCACCAGCGGCCCGCCCGCATGCTTCACCACCAGCAGCGCCAGCAGCGCCCCGCCCACCAGCGGCAGGATGGCCCACCACTGCGCAGGGGGCGCGGCCGTCGCAAAGAACGGCAGCGCGCCCAGCAGTACGCCGATAAAGCCGTACCAGTGGCCCGCCTCGTCGGCCAGCACCGTCAGCAGCACCCACAGCGCCAGCCGCTCGGGCCACGGCAGCGGCTGCCACAGGCTCCAGGCCAGCACCAGCAGCAGCACGGCGCCCCAGGCTAGCCGCAGCAGCATCAGGTTGCGGGCGCGCAGGCGGCGGCGCCGGGCGGGGGAGAGCGAGGGGCGGGCGCCGGTGTCCGGGCTCGCCGCCGGTTCAGGAGCGCTCACGGCTGGCCTCGTCGGGGCAGGAAGGTGGTCATCTGTACCCTATATGCCACGGCGGGCCCTCTACTTGCCAGTGGCGGCGCTGGCTTTGCGGCCCCGCTTGGGCTTGGCGTCGCCCGCCGCGACCAGTTCCGGTGCGCCGGTCGGCACGATGCCCGGCACCCGGGCCAGGTACGCGCCGGTGTGGCTGGTCGGGTGGGCCGCCAGCTCCTCCGGGGTGCCCACCGCCACCACCTGACCGCCGCGCACGCCACCTTCCGGCCCCAGGTCGATGATGTGGTCGGCGCACTTCATCACGTCCAGGTTGTGCTCGATGACCAGCAGGGTGTTGCCGCCCTCCACCAGCCGCTGCAGCACCTCCATCAGCTTGCGCACGTCCTCGAAGTGCAGCCCGGTCGTGGGCTCGTCCAGGATGTAGATGGTGCGTCCGGTGGCGCGCTTGCTCAGCTCCGAGGCCAGCTTGATGCGCTGCGCCTCGCCGCCCGACAGGGTGGTGCTCGGCTGCCCGATGCGCATGTAGCCCAGGCCCACGTCGCACAGCAGCTGCATCTTGCGCTCGATGGCCGGAATGTTCTCGAAGAAGTCGCGGGCGTCCTCCACGGTCATGTCCAGCACGTCCGAGATGCTCTTGCCGTTGTACTTCACTTCCAGCGTCTCGCGGTTGTAGCGCGCGCCCTTGCAGACCTCGCACGGCACGTAGATGTCCGGCAGGAAGTTCATCTCGATCTTCATGACGCCGTCGCCCTTGCAGTTCTCGCAGCGCCCGCCCTTCACGTTGAAGCTGAAGCGGCCTGCCTGATAGCCGCGCCGCCGCGCTTCCGGGGTGCGGGTGAACAGGTCGCGGACCTCGGTGAACACCCCGGTGTAGGTGGCCGGGTTGCTGCGCGGGGTGCGCCCGATGGGGCTCTGGTCAATCTCGATGACCTTGTCCAGGTACTCCACACCCACGATGGCGTCGGCCTTGCCGGGGGTGGTCTTGGCGCCGTTCAGGTCGCGGGCCAGCGTGGCGTGCAGGATGTCGTGGATCAGGGTGCTCTTGCCGCTGCCGCTGGGCCCGGTGACCACCGTCATGGTGCCGAGCGGCACGTCGATGGAGACGTTCTGCAGGTTGTGCTCGCGCGCGCCGCGCACGCTGAGTTTCTTGCCGTTGCCGCGTCGGCGCTGGGCGGGCACCTCGATCTTCAGCTCTCCGCGCAGGTACTTGCCGGTCAGGCTGTCGCGGTCCTGGCGCACCTCGTCGGGCGTGCCCTGCGCCACCACGTTGCCGCCGTGGACGCCGGCTCCCGGGCCCATGTCCACCAGATGGTCGGCCTCCATCATGGTGTCCTCGTCGTGCTCCACCACCAGCAGGGTGTTGCCCAGGTCGCGCAGGTGCTTCAGCGTGCCGATCAGGCGGTGGTTGTCCTTGGGATGCAGCCCGATGCTGGGCTCGTCCAGCACGTACAGCACGCCGGTCAGGCCGCTGCCCACCTGGGTCGCCAGGCGGATGCGCTGCGCCTCGCCGCCCGACAGGGTGTTGGCGGCCCGGTCCAGCGAGAGGTAGTCCAGGCCCACGTCCACCAGGAACTTCAGGCGGGTGCGCACCGCGCGGATGATCGGGGCCGACACCTGCGCCCCGAACTCGCCCAGCCGGTAGTCGTAGCGCAGCGGAGCGTGCGCCTTCTGGGCGCCGCCCAGGCCCATGTGCAGGTACGGCGCAATGTGCTCATGGTCCAGCGCCCCGTCCTGCAGCTCGCGGAAGTAGCGGTCGGCGTCCAGCACGCTCATGTGGCTGGCCTGCGCGATGTTCAGTCCGCCCACCCGCACCGCCAGGATCTCCGGCTTGTAGCGGGTGCCGCCGCAGGTGGGGCAGGGGCACAGCTCCATCATCTCCTCGAGCTTCTCGCGCATGAACTCCGACTCGGTGTCGGCGTAGCGCCGCTCCAGGTTCGGCAGCACTCCCTCGAACTCGGTCATGAAGCGCATGGTTTCCTTGCCGCCGCGCCGGTACACCACCTCGAACGGCTGGCCGGGGCCGTGCAGGATGGCGCGCTGGGCCTCCTTGGGCAGCTCACCCCACGGCGTCTTGGTGTCAAAGCCCATGTGCTCGGCCAGCGCCTTGATCTTGTCCCAGTAGTATACGCCGCCGCCGGTGCCCTTCTTGCTCCACGGCAGGATGGCGCCCTCGGCGAGGCTCAGCTTGGGGTCCACCACCAGATCGGCGGAGAACTCGTTCTTGAAGCCCAGGCCGGTGCAGTCGGGGCAGGCACCGTAGGGGTTGTTGAAGCTGAAGCTGCGCGGTTCCAGCTCCTCCAGCACGCTGCCGTGCTCAGGGCAGGCGAACTTCTCGCTGTACAGCTCCTCTGCGCCGCTGTCCGGGAACAGCACCCGCAGCAGGCTCTCGCCGCGCCGCAGGCCCAGCTCCACGCTCTCGGCGATGCGCGAGCGGTCGCTGTCACGCACGCTGATGCGGTCGATCACCACGTCCACGTCGTGCTTCTCGAACTTCTCCAGCTTCAGCTTCTCGGCGTCGTCCATCTCGTAGATGGTGCCGTCCACCCGCACGCGGGCAAAGCCCTCGCGCCGCAGCTCTCCGAACAGCTTGCGGTACTCGCCCTTTCGCCCACGCACGATCGGGGCCAGCAGGATGGCCCGCTGCCCCTCGTAGCCGCTGAGCAGCTTGTCGGTGATCTCGGACGGGCTCTGACGCTCGATCTTGCGGCCGCAGATCGGGCAGTAGGGCGTGCCCACCCGGGCGTACAGCAGACGCAGGTAGTCGTGGATCTCGGTGACGGTGCCCACCGTGCTGCGCGGGTTGTGGCTGGTGGTCTTCTGGTCGATGCTGATGGCCGGGGACAGGCCCTCGATGCTCTCGACGTCCGGCTTCTCCATCAGCCCCAGGAACTGCCGGGCGTACGCCGAGAGGCTCTCCACATAGCGGCGCTGGCCCTCGGCGTAGATGGTGTCGAAGGCCAGCGTGCTCTTGCCGCTGCCCGACACCCCGGTGATCACCACGAACTTATTGCGCGGCAGCTCCACGGTCACGTTCTTGAGGTTGTGTTCCCGCGCCCCGCGTACGATCAGGTTCTGCAAAATCAGGCTCCTTGTGAGGTGCAGTTCACGGCAGGTCTGGGACAGCAGATCTTCTGTACTTGGCAGATTCGGCGGCTGTCCTTCTTGGCCAAACATGACATTCTAACACCACGGCCCAGCCCCGCAAGGCACGGAGGTTACGGTGTTCTTTCAGATCACTCGGGCCTCGGCGGCAGCCTGTAAAGAAACACATCGCAGGATCTGGCCGTGTGGCGGACCATAAGGCTCCATGAAGATGACCCGCGCCGCCCTGCTGCTTCTCGGTTTCAGTCTCCCCCTCGCCCTGGGCATAGCCCAGCCGCTCCGGGTGGGCATCGCCCTGGATTCCGGCGGCAAGAACGACCGCTCCTTCAACCAGGCCGCCTGGGAAGGCGCGCAGCGGGCCGCCAGGAAGCTGGGCGTCAAGGTCCAGCTGTTCGAACCGAAAGAGGACGCGAAGGGCAACGTGTCCCGGGGAGCGGAGCCGCTCGCCAAGTCCGGCGCTGGATTGGTGATCGGGGTGGGCTTTGCGAACAAGGACAGCATTGAGGCCGCGTCCAGCCGGTTCCCGCAGACGCACTTCGCGGTGGTGGACGACCTGCCCAAGGGGAGCAACACCGCCGGCCTGCGCTTCCGGGAGCAGGAGGGGTCCTTCCTGGTGGGCTACATCGCGGCCCGCGCCAGCAGCACCGGCGTGGTGGGCTTCGTGGGGGGCATGGACGTGCCGCTGATCCACAAGTTCCAGGCCGGCTATACGGCGGGCGTCCGGTTCATCTGCCCCAGCTGCAAGGTGGTCAGCGCCTACACCGGCACCACGCCGGCCGCCTGGAATGACCCGGCCAAGGCGCGGCAGCTCGCGGCCAGCATGCAGGCGCAGGGCGCGGACGTGATCTTTGCGGCGGCGGGCGGCAGCGGCACCGGCGTGGTGGCCCAGGTGAACGCGGTGCAGTGCCTGAAGGCCAGCAGCCTGCCCAAGGGGGTGAAGTTCGCCCCAGACCGCTACGCCAGCGTGCCGAAGGGGGCCGACTACCAGAAGCGGTGCGCCGGCGACACCCGCCCGGCCTTCTTCATCGGGGTGGACAGCGACCAGAACTACCTGGGCGACACCGACAAGAACCCCGCCACCCTCAACCACGGCCTGACCAGCATGGTCAAGCGGGTGGACAATGCCGTGTACACCATCATCCAGGAGGTCGCGCAGGGCCGGCCGTGGCGCTCCGGCGACCGGGGCTTCGGCCTGCAGAACGACGGCGTGGGCTACGCGCTCGACGTGTACAACCGCGCCCTGATCGACAAGAAGATGGAAGCCGCCCTGAGTCAGGTCAAGCAGCTGGTGATTTCCGGCACCGTGCGGGTGCCGACCCAGTAAACGGGTGGTCTGCGTGGGGCGGGGTGGCCGGGCGGCCCCGCCCCCGTTCGCGTTACCGGACGTTCAGCTGCTGAATCTGGGCCCGCAGGCGGCTCACGTCCACCTGTTCGGCCAGCAGTTCCATGAACACCTGATCGTGGCGCTGGCCGCCCAGCAGCACCGCGCCCCGGCGTCGCCCGATCTCCTGGAAGCCCACCCGGCGGTAGGCGCGGATGCCCCGCTCGTTGAAGGCGTACACCTTCAGCAGGATGTTGTGCAGGTTGAGGTGGAACATCCCGTAGGCGGCGATCAGCTGCACCGCCTGCGAGCCATAGCCGCGCCCCCAGACGTGCGGGTCGTACAGGGCGATGCCCAGTTCAGCCGTGCCGTGTGGCTGGCGGATGTCGCGCAGTTCCACCGCGCCCACGATCCGGCCCTCCGGTTCGTAGATGCCGAAGATGATCCGGTCCGCGCGGCTGCGGCTGATCTCGGCGAACCAGGCCTGCTCGTCCTCCAGGCTGTAGCTCATGCCGCTGCCCGACAGGTAGGTGGTGAGTTCCAGGTTCTGGAAGTAGCGGGCGATGGCCGGCACATCCTCGGCGCGCAGCCGGGCCAGCACGACGTCGTCGCCCACGATGACAGGGTGGAGGGTCATGCCTTCAGCGTAGGCCAGAACTGGTCCCTGCGCGACTCAGGCCGGGCTGAACAGCGGTCCCAGGTCGGTCAACAGGCCGGAGGGCCGCAGCTCCGCAAAGTGGTAGCGTCCGAACACCTCGCTGAAGCGGGCCGCGTCCAGTTCGCTGACCGTGCCAGACGGTCCCTGGGCCCGCACACGCTCGCCGCGTGCGGTGAGGCGGTACTCGCCCCGGGCTTCGGCCCCGAAATACAGCGTGGTGAGGTACTCGCGCCCGCCCTGGCGCTGCAGCAGCGTCAGCACCGTGGCCGCCGCCAGTGCCCCGGGTGGCGGCGCGGACAGCTTGTATTTCCGGCCAGCACGCGCAGTCATCAGGCCAGAGTGTACTTGCTAAACTTGCCGGATGCTCGAAGTGGGTGAACACATCGGCTGGGACCACGGCGAGGCGCAGGTGTATGCGGCCTGCTGGCAGGGGCGTCCGGCCGTCCTGAAGCGGCACCGCCAGCCGCACAAGTTTGCCCGGGAGCTGTACGGCTACCGGACCTGGCCCGCTCACCTGCCCCAGCTGCTGCACAGCGTTCCCGAGCGGCTGGAGCTGGTCCTGGAGCGCAGACCCGGTGAGTGCGCCCTGCTGGTCTCGCCGACGCCTGACCTGTACTGGGCGGCCGGCGCCGCGCTGCGGGTCCTGCACGATGCCGCGCCGCTCGCCATTCCTTTCGACACCGGGCGGCACGATCTGGAGCGGCTGATGAACGCATTTGTTCCGCGCGCTGCAAGCTGGATAGACCCGGCCCAGGTACAGCGGGTGGAGGCCATGACCCGGGCGGCGCTCTCCGGACCGTTTCCGGCGGTGGTGCTGCGGCACGGCGACTACACCGCCCGGAACTGGCTGTGGGACGGCTCGCGCCTGACGGTCATCGACGTGGAGCATGCCCGCCCCGGTCCGGCAGTTCTGGACACCGCCAAACTGCTGAACGCTCTGCCGGACCCGGCGCTGGCCCAGGCGTTCCAGAGCGGCTACGGGCGCGGGTGGACGGCAGAAGAGCACGCGCTTCTGCGCGCGGTGCGTTGTTTCGACGCGCTCGCCCTGGCGGTGTGGTGTGCCGAGCACACCGACCGGGCCGGCTATGAGCAGAGCACCGCGACCCTGACCGGGCTCCTGAGCAGCGCGGTCAGCTGACCACGGTGCCGGCCCCGGCCAGCGCCGCGCTCACCGGGGCTCCGGCGCGGGCGTCTCCGAAGATCACCCGGCGCACCCCACCGGCCACCGCTTCTGCGGCGCCCAGCACCTTCTTCTTCATGCGGTCCTGGGCGAAGTCCAGATACGCTTCCACCTCGTTCGCCGGAATCTCGCGGATCAGGCTGCGTTCATCCGGGAAATCGCGCAGCAGGCCCGGCACGTTCGAGAGCAGCAGCAGGGCGTCGGCCCCCAGGGCGGCGGCCAGGGCAGCGGCGGCCCGGTCCCCGTCCACGTTGATCGCCACGCCCTCGTAGCTGGCGCCGGGCGGGGTCAGGACCGGCAGATAGCCGCCCGAGAGCAGCAGCTCAATCAGGCCGGTGTTCACCCGCTCCACCGTGCCGGTGTGGTCGCCGCGCAGCACCTTGACCTTGCCGTTCTCCACGGCCCGCACCGAATCCTTGTGGCGGCCCTCGAAGATGCGGCCGTCCAGGCCGCTGAGCCCCACCGCGTTCACCCCGTGGCGTTGCAACCGCTCCACGATGCCCTTGTTCATCTTGCCGCAGTACACCATCTCAAAGATTTCCAGCGTCTGGCGGTCGGTGAAGCGCGAGGTGTAGCCGCTGGGACTGGTCACGAAGCGCGGCGGATGCCCCAGCGCCTCGGCCACCCGGTTGGTTTCCCCGCTGCCGCCGTGCACCACGATCAGCCGCCGGCCTTCCTTCCATAGGGCCGCCACATCGGCGCACACCGCGTCGTAATCGATGCCGGCACTGCCGCCGACCTTCACCACCACCAGCCCATCCTGCGAATTCACGCCGGTCATCCTAGCACATGAAAGTTATAACGGCCTGACACATACCAGATGACAAGCAGAACGGCCAACCCGCCCAGGTGCAGCGCCACCACCCGCCGGAAGACCCGCTGGTAGCTGACCTTGCGCGTCTTGTGGCGGAACACTTGCTGGGCGAGCAGCGAGCCGGGCCAGCCGAACCACGCCTCCAGGCGGTGCAGCTGCCGCTCCGGAATGCGCTGATGGCCGCCCCGGGCCAATTGCTTGTCCTGCCACACGGCCACGAAGGCCACCAGGCTCATGGCGATGTACAGCACCGCCAGCAGCCGCAGCAGCGTCAAGGCCGGTACAGCTCCGGGTGCAGGAAGGGCGCCAGCGAGAGGCTGAGCGCCTGCTGCCACACGTCGGCGCGCGACAGCAGGCCGTCGGTCAGCCAGCCGACCGTGCCGGCCTTCTGCTTGATGTTATGAACGCCGCTGAGCCCGTCCATTACCGGCCCCAGTTCCTCCCCGGCCAGCACCCGGGCCGCCACCTGCGGAGGCAGCCGCAGCTCGGCGGTGCGCGCCAGTTCCAGCTGCGGGCCGCGCACCACCGCCACCACCCCGAACAGCCACGCGCCGGCCTCGTCGAAGCGCACGCCGCCCTCCAGCCCCACGCCCCAGCGGGCGTCCGGCTGCTGGCTGGCGGCAATGGCCCGCTGAACCGCGCCCCGGGTGGTCTGCTCCACGCCGATCGGTTGATCCGGGACGCCGGAGGCCGCCGGGCAGCCCTGGACCGGCAGCTCAGGAAAGGTCTGGGCGAACACGAGCTGCACCGGGCGCAGCTTGGCGGGGTTGAGGCTTCCGACAAAGACAGTCACGTCCGGGATGATAGAGCCGCCGGCTCCTTGAAGGAACCGGAAAGGTTGAACCTACAGTTCTTCATGCAGCGCTCCGGCGCGCGCCACGCACGATCACCACACTGAATGCTCAGGAGGCACGCCGACCCCACAATGATCCAGCAGCCGTCACCCCCCCCATCCATCCTGCTCGTTGAGGACAGCGAAGCGGACATTCTGCTGACGCAGATGACCTTCGATGACGCCGGGCTGAGCCAGGGCCTGCAGGTGGTGCATGACGGAGTGGAGGCGCTCAGCTATCTGCGCCACGAAACGCCGTACCGCAGCTGTCCGGACCCGGCGCTGGTGCTGCTGAGCCTGCACCTGCCGCGCCTGGACGGCCTGGAGGTGCTGACTCAGCTGGAACAGGACGGCACCCTCCGGCGGATTCCGGTGCTGGTGCTGCTGTCCTCGTGGAGCGATCAGGACCACCTGACGCCGCTGCCCGCTTCCTGCGGGTACCTGCTCAAGCCGATTGATGCCGGGGAACTGGCGGCCGCGTGGCAGCAGCTCAAACCCTGAAGTGAGGGTCAGGCGGGGTGCAGGCCGGCAAACTCCAGGCCGGTGGTCTCGCGCCAGCCCTGAGCGATGTTGAGGCTCTGAATGGCGTGACCGGCGGTGCCCTTGACCAGATTGTCGATGGCCGACATCAGCACCACCCGCCCGGTCTCCTGGTCCATCTCGAAGCCGATGTCGCAGTAGTTGGTGCCGTCCAGCAGCTTGGGGTCCGGGTAGCGGTGGATGCCCTTGTTGACCTTGACGATCCGGATGAATGGCTCCTGGCCGTACACCTCGCGGTAGGCGCCCCACACGTCACGTTCCGAGTAGCCGTCCGGTACCCACACATGGGCGGTGGTCAGGATGCCGCGCACCCGCGGCGTGCTGATGGCCGTCAGGTGCAGCGGGAAGCGTCCCGGCAGTTCCTGGATCGCCTCGGCGAGATGGCGGTGGCCGACCGGCTTGTACACCCGCAGCGAGCCCTCGCGCTCCGGATGGTGTGAAGCCTCGGTGGCGCTGGCGCCCGCCGCGCTGCTGCCCACCAGCCCGGTGGCCACGATGTCCTTGCCGCTGATGACGCCCAGCTCCAGCAGCGGATACAGCGCCAGGATCACGCTGGTGGCGAAACACCCGGCGCAGGCAATCCGGGTGGCCCCCTTCAGCTGCTCGCGGTGCAGCTCCGGATTGCCGTACACCCATGCCTGCAGCCGCTCGGGGGCCGGGTGGTCCTCGCCGTAGTACTTGCGGTACAGCTCCGGGTCCTTGATGCGGAAATCGGCCGACAAGTCAATGATGGTGCGGCCCAGCGCCTCGAACTGCTCAATGCGCTTGGCGGCGCTCCCGTGCGGCAGGGCCAGCACGATCACGTCGGCGGCCTCCAGTTCAGCCATTTTGCGGAACTTGAGGTTGCTGACCCCGCGCAGGTTCGGGTGCACGAAATGCACCGGGCTGCCGGCGTTGCGCTCGCTGGTGACCTGGGTAACGTTGAGGTGAGGGTGGGCCAGGGCCAGCCGCAGGAACTCACCGCCGGCATAGCCGGAGGCGCCCACGATGGCGACGGAAAGACGGTCAGTCGTGCTCATCAGTTCCAGTAAAGCACATGTGCAGGCAACGAATGGAAAGTGATCTACATAAAAAGGTGTCAAATGAAAAGCAACGTCGGCAAAGAACAGGACCCAGAGGCTATCCGCCCGCTGGGTCCCCTCTGTCTTCAGGTCGTCGGCTGGGGCTGGCCCAGCAGGCTCCGCGCGTATTCGGCCATCCGGCCGGGAATGTTGACGCCGGTGGTGCTCACCGAGTTCTTGAACTCCATGGTGTGGTTGATCTCGATGATCAGCAGGCCACGCTCCGGGTCCTCCACCAGATCAATCGCCACGATCTCGCCCTGCACCGCTGCCGCCGCCCGCACGCTCAGCTCGGCAATGTCTGGCGTGACCGGGCAGTTGCTGGCCTTGGCGCCGCGCGCCGTGTTGGTGATCCAGTGCTCGCTGGTGCGGTAGATCGCGCCGATGCACTCGCCGCCGATCACGAAGGCGCGGATGTCGCGCTCCGGCTTGCGGATCAGCTCCTGAATGTAGAAGATGCCGTGCTGCGGTCCGCCCAGCACCTCCTTGTGCTCAATGATGGCCTCGGCCACGTCACGGTCGTTGACCCGGCTGACCATCCGGCCCCAGCTGCCCACCGTGGGCTTGATGACCACCGGGTAGCCGAGCTGCTCGCACAGCTGGAGCGCGGCCTCGCCGTCCACGGCCACGCCGGTACGCGGGGTGGGCAGGCCGGCGGCGTACAGCCGCGCGTTGGTGGCCAGCTTGTCGCCGCACAGCTCGATGACGTGGGCCGGGTTGATCACGTGCACGCCGAAGGCTTCCAGCGCCCGCGTGACCGCGTGGCCCCGGCTCTGCGACACGCAGCGCTCCAGCGCCACCTTCCACGGCACCTGCGCGGCGCCGGCCGCATCGAAGGTCAGCGTCAGCTGCGGCGCGTACACCTTGTCGTAGGGGACGCCCAGAGCATCCAGGGCTTCGAAGAGCATCCGCTCGTCGGGGCGGATCCGGTCATAGATGATGGCGAGGTTGGCCATAGCACCCTTTCAGCAGCGGGCGGCCGGCCCGGCCCCGCTGGGGGTGCCGGGTGCAGCCGCCCTGCCTGCTTACTCGCCCCAGTCCTCGGCTTCCTGGGGGGCCAGGCTGAGGGTGTTGGGATTCAGGTTGGTGACTTCCAGCTCGCTGCCGCAGCTGTCGCAGATCACCAGTTCGCCGAGCTCCGGGGTGTTCAGGTTGATGGGGTTGCCGCATTCGGGGCATTCAAAGCCGGTCAGGTCCAAGTTCGTCATGTCAACGCTCCTGATATCAGATGGGGGGCCCGTGGGGGCACAGGGGTCTAGGCTTAGGCCTGCGGGTGGGTGCCGTCTTCCTCGAATTCCAGCTCGATCTGGGCGTGGCAGTGGGGGCACTCCACCACCGCCGAGTCCTCGATCATGTCCTCGGTAACGTCAAATTCCTCGCCGCAGTTCGGGCAGGTGGTCAGGATGCCCAGCAGCACGAAGTCCAGTTCGTCGCCTTCCTTGCGGGTGAGTTCCAGTTCGGCGTTGCAGTTGTCACAGACCACCGCGTCTCCGAGCTGCAGCTCCGCACGGTCCTGCTCGGTCAGCTCCAGCACCTCATCGCAGATGGGGCAGACGATCTCCAGGATGCTCATGCCGCCATTCTAAGGCGGGAAGCGCGGGTCAGCGGTTCACGGGTCCGCCTCCTGCTCGCCGGGAAAGCGCTGGTATTTGCGATAGAAGGCCAGGATGCTGCCCTCGCGCAGCGCTTCCCGCAGGAACTCGGGCGGCGGCGTCAGCTGAAAGACCTCCTCCCCGCGCGTCAGGCGGCCGCTCTCCACATCCAGGCTCACCTCGTCGCCGTCGTGCAGCACGCCGGTCAGGTCCGCCTCGAAGGCCGGGATGCCCAGGTTCAGCAGGTTGCGGTAGTGAATCCGCGCGAAGCTGGGCGCGATGATGCCCCCGATGCGCAGCTTCTTGAGCGCCTGCGGGGCATACTCGCGGCTGCTGCCCAGGCCCCAGTTGCGCCCCCCGATCAGCACGTCCCCCTCCTGAACCTCGGCGGCAAACTCCGGGCGGATGTAATGGAAGGCGAACGTCTGAAAGAGATCCTCGCCGGCCATGAAGGGGGCGAACTTGCCGGGCAGGATGTCGTCGGTGTTGACGCTGTCTCCAAATTTCCAGATACGGGGCATACAGGGTTCCTTTGCGGGCTCAGGCGCTGACTGGCCGGACATCTTCCGGCAGCGCGATCTCGCCCCGGATGGCGGTGGCGGCGGCCACGGCGGGGGAGGCCAGGTAGATCCTGGCGTCCTTGTCGCCCATGCGGCCAATGAAGTTGCGGTTCGAGGTGCTGACGCAGACCTCGCCGGGAGCCAGCACCCCTTGGTGGCGGCCCATGCAGGGCCCGCAGCCGGGGGTGCCCAGCACCGCGCCCGCCTGCATCAGCGTCAGCAGGGTGCCGTCCTGCAGGGCCGACTCCATCACCTGACTGCTGGCCGGAATCACCAGCAGGCGGGTGTGCGCCGCGACCCGCTGGCCGCGCAGCACCTCGGCGGCGGCGTGCAGGTCCTCGATGCGCCCGTTGGTGCAGGTGCCGATGAACACCTGATCCACCCTCAATCCGCGCAGGTCCGCCACGTCGTGCACGTTGTCCACCTCGCTGGGGGCGCTCATGCGCGGGGCAAGCGAGGACAGATCCAGCACGACCTCGCGGACGTAGGTGGCCCCCTCGTCCGGGTAGACCCACGCCGGAACGTCGTACAGGTCCAGAATCTCGCCGCCCGGCACCACCAGCCCGGTCTTGGCCCCGGCCTCCACGCACAGGTTGGCCAGCGTCATGCGCTCGCCGCGCGTGAAGCGGTCTCCGGCGTGCATCTCGATGCTCATGTAGGTGGCCCCGTCGGCCCCGAGCTGCCGGATCATCTCCAGCGCCGCGTCCTTGGCGCTCACGCCGGGGCGCAGCTCACCGGTGAAGGTCACCTTGACGCTTTCCGGCACCCGCAGCCAGGTCTTGCCGCTGGCGGCCGCCAGGGCGATGTCGGTGGCGCCCATGCCGGTGCCGAAGGCCGCCACCGCGCCGTAGGTGGTGCTGTGGCTGTCGCTGCCCAGCACGATCCAGCCGGGCCGGGCCAGGCCTTCCTCCATCAGCACCTGATGGCAGATGCCGCGCCCCACGTCGAAGAGCCGCACGCCGGTGGCCGCAGCGTACTCGCGGGCCTCCTTCTGCGCCTGCGCCACGCTGACGGTGCTGGCGGGCGCCACATGATCCACCACGATGCTCACCCGCTCCGGGTACTTCGGGACGGCGTTCAGGTCCTGCTGCATCCGCTGGATGAAGCTCTGCGCGATGCTGTCCACCACCATCACCTGATCCACCTCCACCACCGCGAGGTCGCCGGCGTACACCGTCTGCCGGCCGCGCCGCGACAGGATCTTCTCGGCCATGGTCTGGGGCCGGTGTGGCTGGGGGAAGGCTGTGTCTGGGCTGCTCATGGGTCTATTCTCCTGCGACTTGAGAGGGGGAACTGGCATCTGGGCCTTGGTGCTCAGCGGGGGCGGCGGTTCATGGCCCAGCCGACCAGCCCGCCCAGCACGATGCCCCAGAAGGGGCTCCCCAGCCCCAGCAAGCTGAGGCCCGACGCGGTCACGATCAGGGTCAGGGCGGCGGCTTCGCGCCAGCGCGGGTCCGAGAGGGCGTCCACCGTGCTGGCGATGATGGTGCCGATCAGCGCCAGCCCGGCCAGCGCCGTGATCAGGCTGACCGGCAGCGCCGCGATGGCCCCCGAGACCAGCCCGGCAAAGACGCCCAGCAACAGATAGAAGAAGGCGTTGGCCAGCCCCGCCACGTAGCGCCGCTGCGGGTCCGGATGCGCCTCGGGGCCGGTGCAGATGGCGGCCGTGATGGCGGCCAGCGTGACGGTATGGCTCCCGAACGGGGCGGCCAGAAACGACGACAGCCCGGTGCTGGTGATCAGCGGCGAGACCGGCACCTGTCCGTACCCGCTCGCCTTCAGGTTGGCCGCGCCCGGCAGGTTCTGGGACGCCAGCGTGACCAGCGTCATGGGAAGCGCCAGCACCAGCAGGCCCGCCACGGTGAAGGCGGGCGCCGTGAAGTGCGGAAAGCCGAAGACGCCGCTGCCGCTCCCCAGCTGCACCTGACCCGCCGCCAGGGCCGCCGCCACCCCGGTCACCAGCGCCAGCAGCACCGCGTAGCGCGGCAGCCAGACGCGGCCCAGCAGGTAGGCCAGCAGCATGCTGCCCACCGTGACCGGCTGGGTGGGCAGCACCCGGAAGGCATTCAGCGCGAAGGGGAGCAGCAGGCCCGCCAGCAGCCCGGCGGCCAGCGGCGCCGGAATGCGGCGCACCAGCCGCTCGAACAGGCCACTGAGCCCCAGCGCGGTGATGATGGCCGCGCTGATCAGGTAGCTGCCGATCATCTCCGGGTAGCTGAGCCGGCCCGCCTCCGACACGATCAGCGCCAGCCCCGGCGTGCTCCAGGCGGTGACGATCGGCGCCCGGTACCGCCAGCTGAGCAGCGCCCCCGGCACGGCGATGCCCACATACACGCTCCAGACCCAGCTGGTGGTCTGGGCCGGACTGAGGTGGGCCAGCTGCGCCGCCTGGAACACCAGGCCGATGCTGCTGGAGAAGCCCACCAGCACCGCCACGAAGCCCGCCAGGATGGCGGAAAAGGAACTGTCGCGGCGCAGCGACTGCAGCTGGGCAGGCAGGGCGGTCATGGGCGAGGCGTCCGCAGCGGCTCGGCCGGGCCGCCCACCCAGACGCTGCGGGCCGTGGCGCCGTTCAGGTCCGCCTGGGCGCTCAGGCGTGACGGGCGGCCGGTGGCGCGCCCCTGGCTGGCCCGGATCAGGGTGTCCTGCGCGCTGACGTGGCCCAGCAGGCTCAGGCCCGCCACCAGCGAGGCGTAGGTGTTGCTGCTGGCATTGTCCTCCAGAAAGCCCTTCAGTGGCGCAAAGTAGCGGAAGTCGGCGTGCAGGCCCCGGGCGGCGCGGGTGGTGTAGGCCAGCAGCCCGGTGGTCCCGGTCGCGTGCCCCAGCGCCGCGATGGCCTCGCGGTCCGGGTGGATGGCGTCCAGCGCCTCACCGTCCTGCACCGCCAGCAGCAGGTTGGGCCGTCCGGCGCTGGCGATCAGCACCGGTAAAGCCGTGTCCAGCTGATCGGGGGTCAGGCCGACGGCATAGGCCAGGGCGTCGGCTGAGGGCGTCGTGGCCAGCACTTCAGCGGTAGCATCCCCCTGCCGCAGCATCCACTCGCCGCCGCACAGCTGGGCCGGGAATTCCTGGCCCTTCATCCAGACGCTGCTGACGTCGGCAATGCGGCCCTGCCCGAACAGCCACGCCAGGGCCGCCAGCGCGCCGCTGTCGCTCTCGCCCTTTTCCCGCTCGGGCGTGAAGGCGCGCAGGGAGATACCGCTGTCGTTCAGGTCCGTGACAAACATGCTGACCGGCGCCCCGGAGGTGGCGGCCATGGCCTGCATTTCCAGGTCGTCCAGACGTTCGGCGCCCGGGTGCAGCGCGATCAGCTTGCCGCCCTCGGTGCCCGGCTGGGCGTACACGCGGTAGAGGTGAAGGGAAGTGGGTTCGGTCATCGGTTCATCCTGACACCCCGTGAGCGGGGCGCCCACTCAGGCGCTCACCCACTCACGCAGCACCTTTTCCAGGTGGGCGTCGTCCAGCTCGTCATGCTCGGCCAGCGCCTTGATGTGGTCGGTGACGTCGGCGCAGCGCATCCTCGCCGTAGTGCAGGCCCAGCTCGCGCGCCTTGTACGCAATGGCGTGCTTGCCGGTCACCTTGCTGGCCGCCTGAATGCGCCGGCCCACACCGAACACGCCCGGCGGAATCGCCTCGTAGGCGCCGGGGTTCAGATAGATGGCCTTCAGGTGCATGCCGGCCTTGTGGTTGTAGGCAAATTCGCCGGTCAGGTAGTTGTTCCAGGGAATCGGCAGGCCCACCATCCGCGCGATCATGCGGTCCAGTTCCGGCAGCATCTCCAGGTTGTACTTCTCGATCAGGCCCTGCGGGTCGAAGGTGAACATCCGCGCCAGGAAGCCGCCCAGCGGCGTGATGCCGTTGCGCTCCCCGATGCCCAGGATGGTGGTGTCAATGTGGGTGGCGCCCGCCTCGATGGCCTCGTAGGCGTTGCTGACCGCGCAGCCGGTGTCGTTGTGGCCGTGGAACTCGATGTCGCAGCGGACCGCCTTCCTGACCTCCCGCACCAGCGCGTACACCTGCCGGGGCGTGGCCACGCCCACCGTGTCGGCCAGGCCCACGCGGTCCACCCCGATCTCGTCCACCGCGCGGTACACCTGCAGCAGATCGGCCTCCTCGCTGCGGAAGGTGTCCTCGGCGCTGAAGCGTACCTGCACGCCCTGGCTCTTGACCCAGCCCACCACCTCGCGGGCGGTCTCGATGATCTGCTCAATGCTCTTGCCGTGCGAGAACTCGCGCAGGAAGCTGCTGGTGCCGAACAGCAGGTCCAGGCCGTGCACGCCGGTGTCCACCGCCCGCCGGGCGTCCTCCATGTTGCAGCGCACATGCGTCAGGATGCGCGGCCGCAGCCCCAGCCCCACGAGCTTCTTCGTGTCGGCCACCGTCTGAGCGCTGACCATCGGAGTGGTCAGCTCGATGAATTCTGCTCCGAAGGCGTCCAGCGCCCGCGCGATCTCGATCTTGTCGTCGGTTTTGAAGTTGCCGCGCGCGAACTGCTCACCCTCGCGCAGCGTGGAATCGATGATGGCCCAGCTGTGGGCTGGAATCAGGGGGGCGGCTTCGGTCATGGTCACTCCTCGCGCCGTACGGCTCAGGGCCCAGCGTGCGCCACTGTAGCGCCAAGTCTTTCAATCGTCAACTGTAAGGGCCAGAATACTTATCACTTGTAATGTTTTCGTCCCGTACGGTGATCTTCAGGCGCCTTGGGCCGGGACTCACGCCACTTTGGGCAGGCAGCGCTCACAGTGGAACCATGACCACCACAGGAAAAACCGTCCACCAGCGTCCCCTCGGCAAGACTGGACTGCTGGTCGCGGAGATCGGCTACGGAGCCTGGGGCATCGGCGCGGATGCCTGGAAGGGCGCGCAGGATGACGAGAGCCTGTCCGCGCTGCGGCGCTACATCGAACTGGGCGGCAACTTCATCGACACGGCCATGGGGTACGGCAACGGCCACAGCGAGCGGCTGGTGGGTCAGGTGGCCCGCGACAACCCCGGCACGCTGGTCGCCACCAAGGTCAGCCCCAAGAACCGGCAGTGGCCGGCGGCACCCGGCACCACCGCCGACGAGGCGTTTCCCGCCGAGTACGTCATTCAGATGACCGAGGCCAGCCTGGAGCGGCTGGGCACGGACGCCATCGACGTGCAGCAGTTTCACGTCTGGAATGACAGCTGGCTGGGCGAGGGCAGCTGGCAGGACGCCGTGACCCAGCTGAAGCGCGACGGCAAAATCCGGCACTTTGGCATCAGCATCAACGACCATCAGCCGAACAACGCGGTGAAAGCGGTCGAGCAGGGCGTGGTGGAGACGGTACAGGTGATCTACAACGTCTTCGACCAGACGCCGCAGGACCGGCTGCTGGACGCCTGCCGGATGCACGGGGTGGGCGTGATCGTGCGGGTGGCGCTCGACGAGGGGGCGCTGACCGGTCACATCACCCCCGACACCACCTTCGACAAGGGGGACTTCCGCAGCAGCTATTTTGGCGGCAACCGCAAGCAGGAGCTGCAGGAGCACCTGCGTTCCATCGAGCAGACGCTGGGCATCACGACCGAACAGCTGCCCGAGACAGCCCTGCGCTTCGTGCTGAGCCACCCGGCGGTCAGCACCGTCATTGTGGGTATGCGCAGCGTGCGCAACGTGGAACGCAACATCACCCTGGCCGACGGGCGCGGGCTGCCGGACGCCCAGGTGAGGCAGCTGTACACCCAGCGCTGGGACCGCAACTGGTATCAGCCGGTCTGAGGGACAGGAAAGGGAAAGGGCGGGCCAGGATCCGGATCCTGGCCCGCCCTGTTCTCTGTCTTTAACGCGGCAGCGGGCGGTCGCGTTTGGGGCCGCCGTCGAAGCCGCCGCTGCGCTCGGCGCCCTCGCCACCCTCCTCCTCGCCGCCCAGGTCGCTGCCGGTGGCGCCGTTGGGGTCCCCAGGCCGGTCTCCTTCGAAGTCGTAGCTCACCAGGCGGCCATCGTCGAAGCTCGGCTGGTCATTGACGTTCTTCTGGTCGTCGGCGTCCTGATGGCGCCTGGACTGGTCATCCGACACCATGTCGGCCAGCAGATCCGGCGGAGCGCCCTCGTCCACCACCTCGCCGATCAGGGCCTGATTCTCGTCATCTCGTTCGGGTGTCATGTTCCCAGGCTAAGCGGCGAAGCTCCGGTCTACATCTGAGGGTCCTGTGGAATGATTTAGGCTTGCTCCGCCGCCTCGTCCTGCACTTCCCGGTCTGCTTCCGGCACCCCGTCCGGTACCGGCAGGCCAAGCTGGGGGTCCTCGATGAGGTCCGGGGCGTTGCCCTCCGGGTGGCGCTGGGCGTCGGCGTCCTGCTCCTGATGGGTGCGCGGGTCAGTCATAGGCCCCAGCCTACAGGACCGCGCCCGGGCAGCCGGCCGGGTGTGCTAGCGTCCAGACCGTGAACGGTACGGTGCCGACTTGACCCTCCCGCGTGGCCAATGGCCGCTGTATGCCGTGGGGTTCCTGGCCTTCTTCACCATGGGGCTGTTGCAGGCCGGCTACGGGCCCAGCTATCCCACCCTGGCGCGCGAGTTCCAGCTCACCCTGGACCGCGTGGCATTCGTGACCAGCCTGCATTTCTTCGGGTCGGCCAGCGGCCCGCTGCTGCTGGGCGTGCTGCTGACCCGCCTCAGCCTGCGCAACGGGCTGGGGCTGGGCTCGTTGCTGCTGGTGCTGGGGGTGGCGGGGGTGGCGCTCGCGTCCAGCTGGCCGCTGCTGCTGGCGGCAGCGCTGCTGGGCGGACTGGGGTTCGGGATGCTGTCGGCGGGCTTCAACCTGGTGTTTGCCGAGCTGGGGCCGGGGCCGGCCAACCTGGTCAACGGGGTGTTCGGGGTGGGGTCGGTGGTGTCGCCGCTGCTGGTGCTGGCGGCTGGCCAGCAGGCTCATGCCCCGCCCTTCTGGATGATCGGGGTGCTGGCGGCGGTGCTGGTGCCGGGGGTGCGGGTGCTGCGGCCCCGTCCGGTGCAGGCGGCGCAGGAACAGGGCGCCGACGGGTGGTCGCGGCCCCTGCTGGCGCTGTTTCTGCTGGCCTTTTTTCTGTATGTGGGCATCGAGACCGGGCTGGGCAGCTGGATCACCGCGTATCTGCAGGCCCAGCGCTCCCCCAGGCCGGAACTGATCACCAGCCTGTACTGGCTGGCCCTCACGGTGGGGCGGTTCGTCTTCGCGTTTCTGGGCAGCCGCGTGTCCATGTTCGCCACGCTGCTGTTCGGGTCGGCGGGGGCAGCGCTGTGTGCCCTGGCCGCCGCCCTGCCGGTCGCCGCGCCGGTGGCGTTCGTACTGGCGGGGTTCTGTGTGGCGCCGCTGTTCGCCACGCTGCTGTCGTGGCTGACCCGCGTGCTGCCCTCGACGCTGGCGCCGTATGCCCTGACGGTGGGCAGCCTGGGCGGCGCGGTGCTGCCGGCCCTGAGCGGCCTGCTGTCCCGCCAGTTCGGGATGGTGAGCATCCCGCTGACCAGCGCGGCGGTAGCGGCCCTGCTGCTGGCGCTGGTGCTGTTGATCCGGCGTCAGGCGGGCAGCTCACGCCCCCGCCAACCGCAACAGAGTTTGTAGACGGGGGGCCGGGCGTATGACACAATGCCTGCGTTCATTTTCGGTGAAGGCACGTCAAGTGGAGGCGGCATGGCACGTGAAATCAAGTTGACCCGCGAGGGTTTCAGCAGACTCGAACAGACCCTCAACAACGAGCGGGCCCGCCTGGAAGAGGCGACCCGGATTCTTCAGGAGCAGATGGAGGCCTCGGCCGACTTTGAGGATACCGGGCTGGAAGACGCCAAACGCGAGAAGCTGAACATCGAGACCCGCATCGAGGAACTTGAGGACACCCTGGCCCGCGCCACCCTGCTGGACGGCCACGCCGACACCGACCGGGTCAGCCTGGGCACCGTGGTGGTGCTGCAGAACGAGACCACCAGCAAGGAGATGCGCGTGCAGCTGGTCAGCGCCCCGGAAGCGGCCGTGCTGGGCGGCTCGCTGCCGCGCATCAGCGAGGACAGCCCGGTGGGCACCCAGTTGCTGGGCCGCCGCGCCGGCGAGACCTTCGTGGTCAACCTCGACAACGGCAAGCAGGTCAAGTACCGGGTCTCGGGCATCGAGTAACGCGGTTACGAAGAGGCGGGCCACTCTAGTTGGAGTGGCCCGCCTGTGTCTTGCCCGCCTCAGGCCTCGCGCCGGGTCAGCTGTTCGGCCAGCGTCAGGATCTGGCCAGCGGCGTCCTGGCCCGGCAGGCCAGCCAGGGCCGCAGACAGCAGCGTCAGCCCCTCGTCGCCCAGCCGGTTGGCCACCTCCTGCGCGTACTGCACCGAGCCGCTTTCGCGCAGCCACTCCAGCAGCGTCAGGATCTGCTGCGGGTCTTTGTCACTGCGGGTCCGGGCCATCTGCGCCAGGAAGGTGGCGCGCTGGTCTGCCGGGGCGTGGTCCAGCCAGTGCAGCACGATCAGGGTCCGCTTGCCCTCCAGCAGGTCGCCGCCGATCTCCTTGCCGTAGAGCGCCGCGTCTCCAATCAGGTTCAGCACGTCGTCGCGGATCTGGAAGGCCGCGCCCAGCGCCACGCCCGCCGCCTCGAAGCGCGGGTCCGGCGTGCGGCCCGCCACCACCGCGCCAAGCCGCAGCGGCACCACCACGGTGTAGTAGCCGGTCTTGAGCCGCACCATCTCCAGGTAATCGTCCGGATGCAGCTGCCACTCGCGGTGCTCCACCCACGCCAGGTCCACGTGCTGCCCCTCGGCGGTGCGGTGGATCATGTCCAGCACCTCGCTGAAGGCCCCCGGCACCCCCGCCTGCTGCACCGCGGCCCACATGTAGGCGTGGAGCGCGTCGCCGGCGTTCAGCGCCAGCGGCATGCCGTGCAGCCGGTGCAGGGCCGGCTGGCCGCGCCGGTCCTCCGAGTCGTCGGCGATGTCGTCGTGGATCAGCACCCAGTTCTGAAACAGTTCCAGGGCCGTCGCCAGCCACAGCGCCGATTCCCAGGCCGCGCTGCCCGGCTGCACCCCGTGCGCCTGCGCCGACAGCAGCAGCAGTTCCGAGCGCACGCCCTTGCCCCCGCGCTGCGGGTAGTCGCGCATCATGCGGTAGAGCAGCTGGACTTCGGGTCGCTGGTGGGTGCCGGGCAGCAGGGCCTCCACGCGCTTCAACAGGTCGGGGCGCATCGGGGGAAGTGTAGCGCGGCCGTCAGCCGGGGGCGCCCAGGCAGCGCAGCGCCGGGTGATGGGTGGCCGGCCACTCAGCCCGAAGGGTCCGGTTCAGGGCCGGGCCGGACAGCCGGCCCACCGGCGCTACCCCCAGGCCTGCACCGCACAGCCACAGGTGCTCCATGTTCTGCACCACCTCCAGGGTCACGTTCACTGCTTCCGCCTGCACGCCCAATTCATCCAGCCACGCGGCCCGCGTAACGCTCGGCAGGCCGCCCGCCGGCACCCACCACTGCCCGCCGCTGTGCAGCAGCAGCCCGCTGCGCGAGCCGTCCACCCAGGCGCCGCCCGCGTCCTGCAGCAGCGCTTCCTGGGCGCCGTGGGCCGCGGCCTCACGCGCCGCCAGCCGGTAGGGGAGATAGTTGCCGGTCTTGTGCTGCCCCAGGTGCGGATGCACCTGCACGCCACTCAGGTAGACGCTCAGGCCGGTGTATGGCACCGGTTCCGGCACCAGCGGCCGGTGCGACCAGAACTGGCCCTGCTCCGTCACGGTCAGGCGCAGCAGGCCCCAGGGCAGCGGGTCCAGCGGCGGCAGGGCCGGGTCCGGCGCCGGCAGACCCAGCAGGGCGCAAGTGGACTCCAGCCGCGCCAGGTGCCGCTCCCACAGCAATGGCTCTCCCTGCCGGGTGCGGACGGTGGTGAAAGCGCTGTGCCCGTGCAGCCAGGCCGGGTGGTTCAGCTCTGCCGGCAGCGGCCGGCTCACCGGGCCGCCACGGCGGCGCGGGCCAGCGTCAGCCAGTTGTGCAGCAGCTGCCGTCCCGGGCGGCTCAGCACGCTTTCCGGATGAAACTGCACCCCCCAGGCCGGCGCATGGGCCGCCTCCAGCGCCATGATCTCGCCGGTGGCCGACGTGGCCGTGACGCGGGCCGGGGCCGGGAGCCGCTCCACGATCAGCGAGTGGTAGCGGGTGAACTCGGCGTCCGGCGCAACGCCCTCGAACAGCCCGGTGCCGGCGTGCCGCACCCGCTCCGGCTTGCCGTGGATGGCCGCTGGCGCCCGGGTGACGGTGCCGCCCAGCGCCTCGCCCAGCGCCTGATGCCCCAGGCACACGCCCAGCAGCGGCAGGCCCAGGTCCAGGCAGCGGCGGGTCAAGGGCAGCGTGACGCCGGAGGTCTGCGGGGTGCCGGGGCCCGGACCGATGAGCACGGCGTCCGGCCGCAGCGCCAGCAGGTCGTCCAGACGGGCCGTGTGATCCCGCAGCAGCACCTCGGCGCCCAGCGCGGCCAGATCGTGCGCCAGATTCTGCGTGAACGAATCGAAGTTGTCGAGGAGCAGCACGCGCATGGGGTGCTGGCCCGGCGCTGGGGGAGGCCGCCACCCCACCCCTGGACGCGGCGCGGCGGGCGGCTGGCCGGGGCGCTGCGTTCCCGCCAGCACGTTCAGGAGCGCCTGGGCCTTATGGACCGTCTCCTGTGTCTCCGGCCCGCCGGCGGAGTCCATCACGATGCCGCCACCCGCGCGCACCTCCACGATCCAGCCGCCCGGAGCCGGCGCGAAGGCCGCCGTGCGGATCAGGATGTTCAGCTCGGCTCGCTTCCCGCTGACCACACCCACGCTGCCGGTGTACCAGCCGCGCGGCCCCGGCTCCAGCTCACGGATCGCCTGCATCACCCGGCGTTTGGGCGCCCCGGTGATGGTGCCGCCCGGAAAGGTGGCCTGCAGCAGCCCTGCCACATCCAGATCGGGGCGGGCCACGCCCTCCACCTCGCTCACCAGATGCATCACGTGGCTGTAGCGCTCCACCAGCATCAGGTCCGGCACCTGCACCGTCCCCGGCGCCGACACCCAGCCGAGGTCGTGGCGGATCAGGTCCACCAGCATCAGGTGCTCGGCCTGCTCCTTCGGGCTGGCCCGCAGCTCCCGTTCCAGCCGCTCGTCCTGCGGGGGAGTTTCGCCGCGCGGATGGGTCCCGGCGATGGGCCGCGCCGTCACCCGGTGGCCTTCCCAGCGGGTCAGCTGCTCGGGACTGCAGGACACCACCACGCCGTCACCCAGCTCGGCGTAGGCCATGTACGGGCTGGGGTTGTTGTCGCGCAGCCGCAGGTAGGCGGCCAGCGGATCGCCCTGCGCGCTGGCCCGCACCCCGCGCGACAGGTTGACCTGATACACCTCGCCCGCCAGGATCAGCTGCTGGACCGCCGCCACGCCCGCCGGGTAGTCCAGGTCGTCCGGGGAAAAGGCCCCGACCGTCAGCTCCGGGTCCGGTGCCTCTGGCCCACCTAGAAGTGCCACCCAGTCCAGGTGCGCCTCGCCCATCAGCGTCAGCGAGTCGGTCTGCCGGTCCCAGATCAGCCCGCTGGGATGCCAGCCCCAGTGCTGGGCCGGTCCGGTTGGCGGGTGGGTGGGCAGGCCCCAGCCGGCGGCGGCCTCGTACTGCAGGCCGCCCAGCCACGCCGGAAAGAACGCTTCACCGTCCGGGCGCGGCGGCAGGTCGTGGATGAGTTGCACCGGCGCGGCGCTCAGCAGGGTGTAGCGCGAGGTGGGCGTGACCGGCCCCAGCGACTCCAGCAGCACGATGCCCGGCACGCCGGCGGCCCGCAGCCGCAGCAGGACCTGGCGTGGGCTGAGCCGGGGCAGCATCGTCACGGCCCCGAGTATAGCCGCGTCTACAGCCCCAGCAGGCCCAGCGGGGCCGTCACACTCAGCTCCGAGCGGAACGGGGCCACCAGCCCCCGGGTGCGGGCGCTCGCGGTCTCGACGTTGGCGTTCAGATCCGGCAGCTGCCCCTTCTGAATGGCCCCGGCCACCGCCGCAAAGTTGATGTCCGGCACCCCCAGCGCCTTGTTCACCTCTCCGCGTACGTAGGTGTAGCGGGCGGCGCTCAGACGCTCGCGGGTCAGGGCCCTCTGCTGCGCGGCCCGCGCCTGACCGATGCTGCCGGACGCGTCCTTCAGCACGCCCGCCACGGTCAGCAGGTTGGGCGTCTGGCCCTGCTGCATCTGCGTGAACACCCGCTCCACGCCAGAGAAGCTGCTGCCCATCGCCTGCCGCACATCCCGGCGCACCCGCACGAAGCGCTGCACGTCGCTGGCGGTCAGGGCCGTCTGGGCCGGGGCGGTCGTGGCGCCGCCGCTCTGCGGCTGCGTCTGCGCCGGCGGCGTGCCGAAGCCGGCCAGAAAATTCTGGACCGGCTTGTAGATCAGGACATAGCCGAGCACCAGCAGCACGCCCAGGATCAGCACGCCGCTGCCCAGGCAGCCAAAGCAGCCGCAGCCGAAACGGTTCCGGTTCATGAGACAGAGTACGGATCGCCCGCGAGCAGAGTTCCCGCCGGGTGCAGCACCGTGACCAGCGCGGTGCCGCGCGTCAACTGCACCACCAGCTCACCCCCGGCGGCCTCGTTGCTGAGGGTATGGCCGCTGCCGGACGGCACCTCGGCGGCCTGCAGTGGCCAGCGCGCGCCCACGATGCTCAGCCGGTGCAGCGGGCCGGCGGCCAGCACACTGAAGGTCTGCCCGGCGGCCAGGGTCAGGTGCAGCGGTTCGCCGGGGCGCAGCGGGTGGCCGGATTCGTCCCCGCTGTGCAGCAGCACGTCCAGGCCCTCCTGCGCCAGCCGGACCGCCCCCAGCGCCAGCGCGAAGGCGTGGTCGAAGCGGCCCCCGAAGGCGCCCAGGATGGCCAGCGAGGTGGACCCGCGTTCACGCGCCAGCCGGATGGCCAGCTCCGCGTCGGTGCTGTCCTTGGCTCGCGGATGCACGTCTCTGGGGACGTCGAGGGTCAGGCCATCCGAGCTGTCGAAGTCGCCCACCCACAGGTCGACCGGAACCCCCAGGGTGGTGGCGTGCCGCGCCCCTCCGTCCGCCGCGATCACCAGATCGGGGTGCGGCAGGGCGGCCAGCGCCGGTCCCGGGACCAGCCGGCCGCCCACCAGAATCCAGGCGGAGGTCATGCCGCCGGCTCCTCCGGCAGGGTCAGGCACCCGTCCGGCTGAACGGCGGCCCGCAGCGTGTCGCCCAGGCCAGCCGCCTCGCGGGGGCTCAGGTGCAGCACCAGCGGCCCCAGGTCGTGCGCCAGCGTCACCCGCAGGCCGTGTTCCAGCGGCTGCCGGCCCACCACCGGCCACGCCGGCCCCTGGCCCAGCTGCACCGCACTCTCCGGCACCAGCCGCACACGGCCGTCCGGCAGTGGATACAGGTTCGGCTGGCCCAGGAACCTCGCCGCCCAGGCGGTCGCCGGCCGCTCGAAGACCTCTGCCACGGGCCCGGTCTGGACCAGTGCGCCGGCCCGCATCAGCGCCACCGTGTCGGCCAGCGCCTGGGCCTCGCGCTGGTCGTGCGTGACCAGCAGCACCGCCGTGTTCAGCTGGGCAAACAGCTCGCGCAGTTCGGACCGCAGCGTTGAGCGCAGCTGCTCGTCCAGGTTGCTGAGCGGTTCGTCCAGCAGCAGCAGCTGCGGCTGGGGAGCGAGGGCACGGGCCAGGGCCACCCGCTGCTGCTGTCCGCCCGACAGCTCGGTGGTGCGCCGGCCTGCCAGCGTTCCGAGCCCCACCTGTTCCAACGTCTCGTGCGCCCGGGCGCGGGCCTGCGGGCCGGGCAGGCCGCGCCGCCGCAGGCCGTAGGCCACGTTGTCCAGCACGCTCAGGTGCGGAAACAGCGCGTAGTCCTGGAATACCAGCCCCACACCGCGCTGCTCCGGCGGCGCGTGGGTGAGGTCCTGGCCGCCCGGCCGGACGGTTCCGGCGTCCGGACGCTCCAGCCCGGCGATCACCCGCAGCAGGGTGCTCTTGCCGCAGCCGGACGGCCCCAGCAGCGCCAGCGTCTGTCCCAGCGGCAGCTGCAGCGATACGTCCTGCACCGCCGCCACCGCCCCGTAGCGCTTCCAGAGGCCCTGCACGCTCAGCTGCACCTCCGCCGTCATGTCACCTCCCCCTTGCCGCCGTCCAGCACCGTGAAGCACAGCAGTGCCAGCAGCATCAACAGGGTGGCCAGCGCGCACGCCTCGCCCAGGTTCTGGGCGCCGGGCCGCCCCAGCCGCTCGTAGATGCCGGTGCTGAGGGTACTCCACTCGGGGCGGGTGAGCACCAGGGTGGCCGCAAACTCGCCAAGCACGGTGGCCAGCGCCAGCGCCGCCCCGCCGCGCAGGGCCGGCAGCACCAGCGGCAGCGTGACGGTCCGCCACGCCTCCAGGCCGCTGGCGCCCAGGCTGCGGCTGGCTTCCAGCAGGCGGGGCGGCACCGCACGCAGCGCCGGCAGCAGGCTGCGCGTGATCAGCGGGTAGGCCAGCAGCGTGTAGGCGGCAATCAGCAGCGGCACCTCGGCCCGCAGCGCCGGATACAGCAGCAGGTACCCCACCGACAGGCTGATGGGCGAGACCATCAGCGGCAGCAGGCTCAGCACGTCCAGGGTCCGGCCCCGGGCGCGGGCGGCCCCCAGCGCGTGAAGGCCGCCCACCAGCAGGGCCGCCGCCAGCGTGTACAGCCCGAAGCGCAGCGTGTTGCCCAGCATCAGGCCCAGGCTCGGATCGCTGTCCGGGTCCAGCAGGCCGCTCCAGAAGCCGGTGGTCAGGCCCGCCGGCCCCAGCACGCTGCGGAGCGCCACCGCCAGCAGCGGCCCGAAACAGATCAGCAGCGTCACGGCGGTCAGGAGGTACAGCGTGAGCGCCGGGCCGCCGCGCGGCCGGGGCAGCGCCCGCGCCAGGGCCACGCCGCTCACTGCCCGGTTCAGCCGGGTGTACAGCAGGATGGCCGCCACCGTGAACACCAGCTGACCCAGGATCAGGGCGCTGGCCTCCGGGAGCCGCAGCTCATAGGCGGTCAGGGTGTAGATTTCCACCTCCAGCGTGCCGTAGCGCTCGCCGCCCAGCACCAGCGGCAGCCCGAAGCTCAGGGCGCTGTACAGGAACACCAGCACCATGCCCGCCAGGACGCCCGGCAGGGCCAGCGGCACCGCCACTTCCCAGGCGGCCCGCGCTCCGCTGGCGCCCAGACTGCGGGCCGCCCCGACCAGCATCGGCGGCACCCGCACGAACCCTGCGTGGGCCAGGCGCACCATCAGCGGCAGATTGAAGAACAGGTTGCCCAGGATCAGCAGGGCCGGCGTGTCGGACAGGTCCAGGTGGGTCAGGCCATGCGGCCCGAACAGGCTGCTCAGCCCCAGCGCGGCCACCAGGGTGGGCGTCACGAACGGCAGCAGCAGCACCCGCAGCAACAGGTCCTGGCCCGGCAGCCGGTAGCGCGACAGCAGATACGCCAGTGGCCCGCCCAGCACGGCGGCCAGCACGGTGGTGAGCAGCGCCTGGGTCAGGGTCCAGCCGAGCCGCCCCAGGAAATAGGGGTCGGCCCAGACGCCCAGACGCAGGCCGCCCTCCCGCAGCACCCGCAGCAGCGGGAGCAGCAGGAAGGCGGCCAGGAACAGCAGCGCCGGCAGGGCGAGCAGCAGCCCGGAGCGCCGCCGGGGATTCACCGCCGCAGCACCTGCTGCACCCAGGTGTCGGTCAGGGCCTGCCCCTGCTGCAGCTCAGCCGTGCTGGGAGCGGTCACGTCCGGCTTCTGGGCAAACTTCCAGACGTCGCTCAGCGGCGTGCCGGGGATGCTGGGGTACACCCACATCCGGTTGGGGAAGTCACGCTGTACCGGGGCGCTCAGCATGAAGTCCACGAACCTGCGGGCCAGGGCCGGCTGCTTCGTGCCCTTCAGCACCCCCACGCCTTCCAGCTGCAGGAAGGTGCTGCCCGGCAGCAACAGGTTGGCGGTGGGCGCGTCCTTGAGCTTGCCCTCGCTGTAGAACACCTCGGCGGCCGGGCTGCTGGCGTAGCTCAGCACGATCGGGTACTTGCCGCCGTACAGCGAGAACTCCTTGTCGTAGGCCTCGGACCAGCCGCGCGTCACCTTCATGCCGTTCTGGCGGGCCGTGCGGTACCACTGGATGGCCCCCTGCGCCCCCAGCTGATGGTTGAGCGCCAGCAGGAAGGCCAGCCCGGTGCTGCTGGTGGCCGGGGATTCCACCACCGTCAGGCGGGCATACGCCGGCTCGCTCAGCTGCGCCAGCGAGGTGGGCAGCGCCAGCCCGGACTTCTGGAAGGCGGCCTTGTCGTAGTTCAGCGCCACGTAGCCCAGGTCCACCGTGTTCAGCAGGGTGCCGTCGCCCAGCCGGTGGGCGGCCGGAATGTTGCTCGCCAGCGGCGAGCGGTAGGGGGTCAGGATGCCGGCCGCCTGGGCGCGCGGCAGCAGGGTGTTGTCCAGGCCATACACCACGTCGCCGATGGGGGCCGCGCGCGTCAGGATCAGGCGGTTGAGCATCTCGCCCGCGTCGCCCGCCTTCACGAAGCGCACCCGCGCGTGGTTGGTCGCCTCGAACTGTGCCACCAGCTTCTTGTCCACATCGAAGCTGTCGTGGGTGACCACCGTCAGGGTGGTCTGGGCCGAGGCCAGGGAGGCGCTCAGCAGGGCCAACGTCATCAGGTTCCGCATTCTTCCCCTTCGCGTCTACAAAAGGGGGGCACAACGTCCGCAGCGGCCAGGGGCTGGCTGCGGGGTCACGCTCCCTCCGCCGGTATGACCCGGTTCAGGTTCCTGGGGTGTGATCTCAGCCGGCCGTATGGTCGGCACCCCCGGTGACGCGCCGTCACTGTAGCGTATCCGGGACGGCGGTGCCGGCACCCCTCCGCGTGGCACACTGCGGCCATGACCTTTCACCTGGTGGCGTGGCTGGTGGCGCAGTCGCCGGACGGGCGGGTGCTGCTGGCCCGGCGTTCCGGCGTGAGCTACGGCGAGGGGCTGTGGGGCCTGCCGGGCGGCCATGTGGAGCCGCGCGAAATGCTGGCCCAGGCCGCCGCCCGGGAAACCGCCGAGGAGGTGGGCTTGACGGTGGACCCGGGCGAACTGCAGCCGATCGGGGTGTCGAGGTACGTGGACGGGGGGACGGAGGGGGCGGATTTCTTCTTCCGCACGGCCCAGTGGGACGGTGAGGCGCACCCCCGGTCCGAATGCTCCGAGGTCGGCTGGTTTGCACCGGACCAGCTGCCCCACGACACGCTGCCGTGGCTACCCGGTCTGCTGACGCGGCTGCTGGCCGGCGAGTGGTACTCGGAGACTCTGGACCATGAAGCTCTGCCAACCTTGTAATTCCATCTGAAAAGGTTTCAAATGAAAGAATGGAAGACACGAAGCCCGATATGCAGCAGGTGCACGCGCTGGTGAGCCAGACGCTGCGGCTGGCGCGCAGGCTGCACGCGGCCCTGGACGAGCCGCTGGAGCAGCTGCTCGGCATGAACACCAAAGAGATGATGATTCTGGCCACCCTGATGGACGGCGCGTCGAGCCCGGGCGAGATCGCGGCGCGGCAGCACCTGCCGGCCCCCACCGTGACCCGGCTGGTCAGCCGGCTGGTGGAGCTGGGGCTGGTGGAACGCATCACGGAAAGCCACGACCTGCGCCGCTGCCGCCTGCAGCTGACCGAGCTGGGCCGCAGCACCCGCGAGCGCAACCGGCAAACGGTGAGTGAGGTGCTGTACCAGCGCTTCGGGCACCTGCCGGCGGATCAGGTGGAGGTGGCGCTGCAGGCCATCCGGGCGCTGGACGCCGAGATGGGTCGGGTGGCCGCGCCGCTGGCCACCTCCGACCTCGCCGCGGAGGTGAGCGCATGACCGCGCCGCAGCCGGTCGCGCACGCCGAACCCGCCCCGCTGACCCAGCGCGAGAAGCTGCTGGCCTTCAGCGGCGTGCTGCTGGTGCTGTTCCTGTCGAGCCTGAACCTAACGGTGGTGGGCACCGCCATGCCGCGCGTCATCAGCGAGCTGGGCGGCTTCTCGCTGTACGCCTGGGCCTTCACCGCCTACTCGCTCACCACCACCATCAGCATTCCGATTGTGGGCACGCTCAGCGACACCTACGGCCGCCGCCCCCTGATGCTGTTCGGCATCGCCGTGTTTGCAGTGGGCGCGGTGCTGATCGGGCTGGCCCAGAGCATGGAGCAGCTGATCATCTTCCGGGCGGTGCAGGGCATTGGCGGCGGCACCCTGATGGCGATGGCCTTCACCGCCATTGCGGACATCTTCACCCCGCTGGAGCGGGGACGCTACCAAGGCTACACCGGCGCCGTCTGGGGCGTAAGCAGCGTGGTGGGCCCGGTGGTGGGCGGCTTCCTGACCGACCACCTGGGCTGGCGCAGCGTGTTCTTCGTGAACCTGCCGTTCGCGCTGCTGGCCGCCTACTTTATCGCGCGCTTCCTGCGGATGAAGCCGCTGCCCGGCGCGTCCCGGCACTTCGACGCGGTCGGGGCGCTGCTGCTGGCCGCCACGGTCGTGCCGCTGATGCTGGTCTTCTCCTGGGGCGGCGGGACCTACGCCTGGACGTCCCCCCGGATCCTGGGGCTGGCGGCCCTGAGCGTGGTGCTGGGGGTGGTCTACGGCTTCTGGCAGGCGCGGCAGGAGAACCCGATCCTGAGCCTGAAGATGTTCCGGGACCGCACCTTCACCGTGGCGGCCATCTGCGGATTCATGGTGTCGGCCGGGATGTACGCGGCTATCCTGTACCTGCCGCTGTACATGCAGGGCGTCAAGGGCAGCAGCGCCAGCGGCAGCGGCGCGGTGCTGACCCCGCTGATGCTGGGCCTGATCGCGGCCAGCACCCTGGCGGGGCAGTGGGTCAGCCGCAACGGACGCTACAAGTGGCTGATTGCGGGCGGCTCGGTGGTGACGCTTCTGGCGCTGTTCCTCACCAGCCGGCTGCGGCTGGAGAGCCAGGTCTGGGAGGCGACGGCCCTGATGGTGCTGATGGGCCTGGGCCTGGGCCCGGTCAACAGCCTGCTGACGCTGGCGGTCCAGAACGCCGTGCCGCGCACCATCCTGGGCATGGCCACCAGCGCCAGCCAGTTCTTCCGCAACATCGGCGGCACGCTGGCCGTCAGCCTGTTCGGCGCGGTGGTCAACGCGCATCTGGCGGCCCAGCTCGGTCAGCAGCTGCCAGCGGCGGCCCGGACACTCCCAGCCCCGTTGCAGGCCGCCGTCAACAGCCCGCAGCTGCTCAGCAGCCCGGAAGCGTCGGCGCAGGTGCAGGGCGCGCTGGTGAAGCTCGGCCATCCGGAGCTGTTCGCCGGCATCGTGGGAGCGCTGCGGCGGGTGATGGTGGGCGCCATCGACAACGTGTTCCTGATCTCGGCGGCCCTGATGGTGGTGGCGGTGGTGGCGGCCTTCGTGCTGCCGGACCTGTCGCTCCAAGGGCGTCAGACCAGCGGCACCCGCGCGGGCCAGGATCAGGGCAGCAAGGCACAGGCCGCCGACTGAAGAACTGAGGTGAATGCAGACAAGCGCCCCAGCCATGTGCCTGGGGCGCGTTTCATTGCTGGTCGCTGGTGCCACGTCAGGCCCTGTGCCTCCAGAGGACGAACACCTCCGCTGCTGGACGGGCCGCCACCCCTACGCTCCGCCCAGCCCAGGCCGCTTCCTGTAGACTCGCCGCATGCAAGACATCATCGTGGTCGGGGCGGGTCTGGCGGGGCTGGTGGCCGCCCGCACGCTGACGCGGGCCGGACGCCGGGTGCGGGTGCTGGAGGCGGCCGGGCGATCGGGGGGCCGGCTCGCGACCCACCGTCAGGACGGCTTCACCTTCGAGTCCGGGTATCAGGTGCTGTTCACGGCCTACCCGGCGGTGCAGCGGCAGCTGGATCTGGCCGCCCTGGACCTGGTCTCGATTCCGCCGGCGGCGGTGGTGCGGCGCGGCCCGCAGGTCGAGGTCCTGGGTGACCCAATTCGCGACCCGGCCAGCCTGCCGCGGACGCTGGTGGCCGGGAGCATGCCGCTGCCGGACAAGCTGCGGCTGACCCGGCTGGCGGCCCGGCTGAAGGTCGGAGCACCCCACACGCTGCTGAGCGGCCCGGACGAGACGACCCGCGCCTACCTGAAGCGTCAGGGCTTCGGCGAACGCAGCATCCAGAGTTTCTTTGCCCCGTTTTTCGGCGGCATTTTCCTGAAGCGCGACCTGTCTACCAGCGCCCGGCTGTTCCGCTACTACTTCCGGATGCTGATGGACGGAGCCGTCGCCCTGCCGCGCGAGGGCATGGACCGCATTCCGGAGCAGCTGGCCCGCGAGCTGGACATCAGCCTGAACGTGCGGGTGGAGCGGCTGGAGGCCAGGGGCGGCGGGGTCAGCGTGCTGACGGGGGCCGGCGAACTGCAGGCGGCTCAGGTGGTGCTGGCCACCGACCCCTGGACGGCCGCTCAGCTGCTGGGCGAGCCGGTCACTCACGGCAGCGTGGGCAGCACCTACCTGTACTACGCCAGCTCGGAGCCGCTGGATGAGCAGCCCCGCCTGCTGTTGAACGCCGAGGACGGCCTGATCAACAATGCCCACTGGCTGAGCAACGCGGTGCCGGGACGAGCGCCGGCCGGGCAGTCCCTGCTGGCGGTGTCGGTGCTGGGCATCTCGCCGCTGGACGACGCTGCGCTTGACGCCCATGTCCGGGGCGAGTTGAGTCGCTGGTACCCGGATGGCGCCGCGCGCCTGCGGACCCTACGGATTCAGCGCCTGCCGCACGCCCAGTTTGCCCAGCCACCGGAATTCGCGGCCACCCTGGCGGGCCACGCCACCCGCATTCCGGGCGTGGTGCTGGCCTCGGAGGCCACCAGCATGAGCGGCATCCAGGGGGCGATGGAGAGCGGCGAGCGTGCGGCGGCCATCCTGCTGGGCGACCTGGAGACGCAGAGCCGGCCCAGGGGAGCCTAGCCGGTCTCCCTCCAGACAATGTGGGCAGGGGAGCAGACGCTTCGCTGCTACACTCAGGCGGTTGTGACGCCATCTGACTCGCCTGCCGCCGCTGCCCTGCTGGACCACCTCGTTCTGGCCACCGCCGACCTCGCGCAGGGCCGGCGATGGCTGCAGGACCGGCTGGGCGTGGAGCTCCAGGACGGGGGAGAGCATCACCTGTTCGGTACCCACAACGCCCTGGTGGGGCTGGGGAATGCCTACCTGGAACTGATCGCCATCAACCCGCAGGCTCCGGCACCGGAACGGCCGCGCTGGTTCGAACTGGACACTCCGGAGATGCAGGCGCGACTGGCGCAGGAGCCGCAGCTGATCCACTGGGTGGTGGGTGTGCCGGACCTGTGGACGGCACTGCGGCAGATCCCTGAAGCCTTGGGCGAGGTCACGCCGCTGTCGCGCGGCATGAACCGCTGGCTGCTGAGCGTGCCGCGCGACGGGTCGCTGCCGTTCGGCGGCGTGATGCCGAGCCTGATCGAATGGGAGAGCCTGGCGCCCACCGCGCGGCTGGAAGACCGTGGCGTGCGCCTGAGTTGCCTGCAGCTGTCCACCCCTGACCCGGAGCGGCTGACCCGAGCCCTGGACCCGCTGCGGCTGGAGGGGGTCCCGCTGGAAGTGGAAGCAGGGCCGACCCGGCTCCGGGCGACCCTGCAGACTCCAGGCGGGGTGGTGGTCCTCTAACTCAACGCGGCACCGTGGTCCGGGCCGGCTCGGCCGCCTTCAGGGCGCCGTGCTGCTGCAGGTACTCCGCGATCTGCACCGCGTTGAGCGCCGCGCCCTTGAGCAGCTGATCGCCGCTGACGAACAGGTCCAGACCGCCCTCGAACACCAGCGACTGGCGGATGCGCCCCACCTCCACGTCGTACTCGCCGCTGGCATTCAGCGGCATCGGGTAGCGCTTCGCTTGCGGGTCGTCCACCACCTTCACGCCGGGCGCCTGCCCGAGCAGCTCACGGGCCTGCTCCGGTGTGGCGGGGCGCTCCAGCTCCAGCGTGATGGCCTCGCTGTGGGCGCGCATGGTTGGAATCCGCACGGCCGTGCAGCTGATCTGCAGCCGCTCGTCCCCGAAAATCTTGCGGGTTTCCCACACCACCTTCATCTCTTCCTTGGTGTACCCGTTGTCCTGGAAGCTGTCGATGTGAGGAATCAGGTTGAACGGAATCGGGTGGGCGAACACCTCCGCCTGGGCCGGCTCGCCGTTCAGCACGCGGCGGGTCTGCTCCTCCAGTTCCTGCATGCCCTTGGCGCCGGCGCCGCTGGTGGCCTGATAGGTGCTCACGATCATGCGCCGGACCCCGAAGGCGCGGTGCAGCGGCCAGACCGCCACCGCCAGGATCGCCGTGGTGCAGTTGGGGTTGGCGATGATGCCCTGGTGCGAGAGCGCGGCCTCCCCGTTCACCTCCGGGATGACCAGCGGGACGCCCTCGTCGTAACGGAAGGCGCTGCTGTTGTCGATCACCAGCGCCCCGCCCGCCACCCAGGCCGGTGCCAGCGCCTTGCTGACGCTGCCCCCCGCGGACGCCAGAATCAGATCGGCGGGGATGGCGCCCTCGGGCGTCACCTGCACCGTCAGGTCCTGGCCACGGAACGGCAGGGTGCTGCCGGCACTGCGCGGGCTGGCATACAGCTGCAACTCGTCGAACCTCAGGCTGCTGCGTTCCAGCACCTGCAGCAGTTCGTGACCCACCGCTCCGGTCGCTCCCACAATGGCAATCTTCATGCGTTCCTCCTGAACCCCGGCTGCTCCATCCCAACAAAAAACCCGCCAAGCGCGGCGGGCGGCTCTCGCAGAACGCGGGCCGCCTAACTGGTGGTGATGGTGCAGGGCATAGCGGCACACTACCCGCCCGGCGGGCGGCGGGTCAAGTCCCTGTATAGCAGGGCGTGCAGCTCAGGCGTGGCGTTTCAGAAAGCCGAACAGGCCGGCCCGCTGGCTTTTCTGGCGCGGGGCCGGCATCAGGTCTTCCAGCCGGATCTCGGCTTCCGGGTGCGGCGCGGCCAGCCAGCCGGTGGCCGTCAGGATGTGCCCGCCGAGCCGGCCGGCGCAGTACAGCGCGTGCTCATCTTCGGCCTGCTGCGAGAGGGCGCGGGGGTCTGCCATGCTCTGAAGCATGGCCTGGAGGCTGTCGTCCGGGCAATCCCAGCAGCCTTGCTGAAAGGTGGCTTCCTGTCCATAGATGCGGATGCGTGCAGGCATAGGACTCCAGGAGCGGGCCGACCGTCAGGCCGTCCCCATACAGCAGATGTTGGTTGATCCGCTGGCAGCATACCGCACGGCCGCGTCAGATTCACCTCATGAAGGTGCAGACAGCAGAACGCCCCGGCTTAGGCCGGGGCGTTCCAGAGAGCTCGGTTGGGCTCAGGGCAGGCGCGACTGAATCGCCTGCAGGCTGGCCGTGTTCTTCCAGGTCATGCCCTGCGTCACGTAGGTGCGGGCAGTGTTGGTATCGCCACGCTGCAGCGCGATGTAGGCCAGCTTGGCCGCACTCAGGGCCGCCCAGTCCTTCTCGGTGTCGTTCAGGTCGGTCATCTTGCTCCACACGTTGTAGGCGTTGATCCACCACTGGGTCTTGGTGTAGAGCTGGCCCAGGTACGACATGTAGTCGCGGTTGGTGCTCTCGCCCGTCGAGGCCATGTAGGCGCTGTCCACCGCGGCCTTCCAGAGCGTGCGGTCATAGAAGGGGATCGGGTAGGCCACGTCCGCCTGGGTGGCGTACTCCTGGGCCTTGGCGAACGCGTCCGCTGGCGACATCGCGGTGGTGCTCTGCGTCGTCACGGTCGGGGCAGCATCGGTCGGGGCCGAAGGGGTGGTGGTATCGGCCGGCGCGGTCGTGTCTGCCGGGGCCGACGGGGTCGTGGTGTCGGCCGGAGCCGTGGTGTCGTCCGGCGTGGACGGCGTGGTCGTGTCGTCCGGAGTCGAAGGGGTGGTCGTGTCGGCCGGCGTGGTCGTGTCGGTCGGGGTGGACGGCGTGGTGGTATCTACGGGCGTGGTGGTGTCGGCGGGGGCCGACGGAGTGGTGGTGTCTGCCGGGGCCGACGGAGTCGTGGTGTCGGCCGGAGCGGACGGCGTGGTGGTGTCCGCTGGAGCCGACGGCGTGGACGGCGTCGTGGTGTCCTGAGCAGCGGCCAGGCTTCCGAGCGCGAACAGCGTGATCATGAGAATGTTTTTCATATCGATTCGCATCTTAGGACGGTACTGTGACAAGCGTCCACTCTTCAGTGACGGCACAACTGGCTCTCATAAGAGAGCGTAAAGGAGAATTAACGGGCATGAGAAGGAACAGCATTGCCAGCATTAGAATCTTTCAATTCACTGGGTTGCTCACGCTTTTTGGTATGGCTCAGGCGGCTCCCCGGGTGGACTGGACCAAAGACCTGAAGGTCATCGGGGCCGTGACGGTCGCCCCGGGCGGCGACCTCTATTACATCGGCACCGATGCCCGGCTGCATCACACGGACGCCAAAGGCGTGGAACTCTGGAACTACGCCATCGGCGACATCGGCCGGTCGCAGCCGGTGGTGCTGCCCTCCGGCGGCGTGATCGTGGGCAGCTACGACGACGCGCTCTACAGCCTGGACTCCTCCGGCAAGCTGCTGTGGCGCACCAAACTGGACGGCGACATCTTCGCCAGCCCGGTGCTGCGGCCGGACGGCAGCGTGGTGGCGGCCACCGCCGGCGGCTCGGTGTACGCCGTGGACGCGGCCGGCAAGGTGCTGTGGACCTACAAGCTGGGCGGACCGATCTACAGCAGTCCGGTGATGGCGGCCGATGGCAGCCTGTACTTCGGCTCGCAGCTGGGCCGCCTGACCGCCCTGAGCGCCAGCGGTCAGCGGCGCTGGGTGTTCCAGGCCCCCTCGTCCATCTTCTCCAGCCCGGCCCTGGACGCGGAGGGCAACGTGTACTTCGGCTCGGCGGACCGGCGCATCTATTCGCTGGCCCCGGACGGCCACGAGCGCTGGCACTATCAGACCAACCTGTTCGTGAACGCCAGCCCGATCGTGACCACCGCCGGCATGGTGGTGGCCGGCAGCTATGACGGCAGCGTGTATGCGCTGCGGCTGGACGGCACGCTGGCCTGGACCTACAAGGCCGGCGCACCCATCGCGGCCCCCGTGGCCGAGCTGAGTGACGGCACCCTGGTGGTGGGCGACCTGAACGGCACCCTGCACGCCGTCGACCGCAGCGGTGACCTGCTGTGGACGCTCAAGGCCGGCAAGAAAATCGACACCAGCGTGGCGGTCAGTGACGCCGGCACCCTCTACTTCTCGGTGGGCGACGGCCTGATGACCAGCCTGCCGGGCCAGCGCCCGCTGGCGAGCGGGCCGTGGAGTTACTACCGCAGCGTGCCGTCCGGCTGGGGCCGCAGCCTGAGCGCCCCGGAGCAGGCGGCCCGGCTGAAGGCCACCCAGCTGGCGGCCACCCGGCCACTTACTCCGGCCCCGGTGGCGAGCCAGCCGCCGGCCACCGGCAGCACCAAACCGTCGGTCCCGGCCACGGGTACGGGGGGCGCCACGACCCGGCCCCCCGCCACTCCGCCGGTGGCCACGGTGCCCTCCACGCCGTCCGTCCCGGTGGTGCCGGCCCTGACTCCGGCCCAGCTGGCCGCGCAGGCTGTCCGGACCATCAGCAGCTCGGCGCGGGTGCAGGACGGCCAGATCTATGTGCCACTGGAGCCGCTCAGCGTGGCGATGCAGGCGCGCATCGGGGTGCGGAACAACCTGACGGCCACCCTGCTGGTGCCGGGTGTCACGGCCCCGACCACCGTCAGCGTGCGACAGCTGGGCGGGCAGCCGTACGTGTCGCTCGCGGCGCTGACGGCCGTTCCCGGCTCCAGTGCCGCGTACCGGCCGGCCAGCCGCATGTATCAGCTGTCGGTGGGCAGCCGCACGCTGCTGAACCTGCCGCTGAACCTGCCGGCCCTGCTGATTCCGGTCCGGCCCCCGGAATACCAGCAGACCGGCAACAGTCGCTCCTGACCTGTCGCTGAGCAGGTGAAACAGATGCGCCCACCCGCTGAGGCTGCCGGGTGGGCGCCTGCTGTTCCTTTCCTTCAGCCCAGCACCCGAACAACAGCCGGTTGCCGGCGGGGTCGCTCAGGTCAAAGCCTTCGCGGGCGACCTGATCCGGGCGAGGCAGGGCACGCAGCGCCTCGGCGGGCAGGAGCAGCTTGAAGCCCTGCAGCTGCGCTTCCTGGGCCGGGGAAGGCGTCCACCATCACGTTCGGGCCCAGCAGGTCCTGGGAGAACCGCCGGGTCTTGGTCAGATCGCTCACCCGCAGATGGACGTGCCCGACCAGAGTGCCGTCCGGTATCCCTCGCCACGTCAGGTCCTCGGCGGCGGCCACGATGCTGGCGAAATCGGAGGCCAGGGTGTCCATCCGCACGCTGCCCTGGTCCCAGGTCCAGCTGGCCGGAGCCCGGTCGGCTTAGACCTCGATCCCTTGATGTTCCGGGTCCTGCAGGTACATCGCTCCGCTCACCAGATGGGTTGACGCGCCCGACACCGGCACCTGTGCCTCGATCAGGTGTTGCACGAACCGGCCGAGGTCGGCGCGGCCGGGCAGCAGCAGCGCGATGGGGTCCTGGCCGGTATGCCGGGGCCTGGACGGCTGGGCCGCCACCGGCTGTCCACTCCAGCAGCGGCACGTCGGTCCTCAGCCGGGCCCGGTGCCGGCTGTGGTCCAGCACCTGCAGTCCGATGGCGCTGGCATATAGGCCACGCTGCGCGCCAGGTCCGTGACGGAGACAGAGATGGTGCCCAGCTGCAATCCGTGGAGGGGAGACGGCCGGGCAGGCGTGGCATCGGGCGGGGTCACCTCCAATGTGCCCCTTCAGGCAGGCTGGAGAGGTGGAGATTCACTCAGGTGCAGCCAGCCTATGAGCCAGCGGGGTGCTGACTGACCCACAACAGCAGCCCGATCAGCGCGATGTCCAGCACCCATGACGCTGGACGGCGCAGTCGGGGGTCCTGGCGGGCCCGCAGCACCTGTATGCCCAGCCGGACCAGCAGCAGGGCAGCGAACAGCCATACCGGCGGCCGTGCCACTCCTAACAGCGGCAGCAGCAGCAGGACCGCCAGCACCGCCAGCAGACCCAGGCTCAGCAGCGTCAGCCGGTCCGGCGGTGGCCGGTCGGGGCGGGTCAATGGCGCTCCAGCACCAGGACGCTGTTGGGCGCCAGGTTCAGCTGCAGATGCTGCTGCTGGCCGTTCAGCGGCTCCGGCTGGGTCCGCAGCTCCGACTGCTGGGTGCCGAAGCCCCCGTACTCGCCGGCGTCACTGTCGAGCAGCACCTGATAGCGGCCCGGCTCCGGCACGCCGACCCAGTAGCCTTCCCGATACACCGGGGTCAGATTCGCTACCACCAGCACCCACTCGGGGCCGTCCGGATTGCGGCGCACGAAGCTGTAGATGCTGTTCTCGGCGTCGTCCGGGTTGATCCAGTACTGGCCCGCCTCGCGGTGGTCGCCCCGGTGCAGCGCCGGATGGCTCACGTACAGCCGGTTGAGGTCGCGCACCCAGCGGTTCACCCCCTGGTGTTCCGGGTAGTCCAGCACGTACCAGGGAAGCGAGACGTTGTAGTTCCATTCGTCGCGTTGGGCGAAGTCCTGGCCCATGAACAGCAGTTTCTTGCCGGGGGTGGTCCACTGTATGCCCAGGAAGGCGCGCAGGCCGGCGCGTTGGGCGTACCAGTCGCCGGGCATCTTGTCCACGAGGCTCTTCTTGAGGTGCACCACCTCGTCGTGCGAGACCGCCAGCACGAACGTTTCGGTGGCGCGGTACACGTTGAAGAAGGTCAGCTTGTGGTGGCTCCACTGGCGGTAGATCGGGTCGGTCTCAAAGTAGGCGAGCGTGTCGTTCATCCAGCCCATCGCCCACTTGTAGTCGAAGCCCAGGCCGTGCGGGGTGGGCGCCGTGACGCCGGGAAAGCTGGTGCTCTCCTCGGCCACCACGATGGCGCCCGGCGCGTGATGATGCACCACGTCGTTGAGCCGCTTGAGGAACGCGATCACTTCCAGGTTCTCGCGCCCGCCGTAGATGTTGGGAATCCACTCGGTGCGCGAGAAGTCCAGATACAGCATCGAGGCCACCGCGTCCACCCGCAGGCCGTCCACGTGGAAGTCCTCGACCCACTTCAGCGCCGAGCCGATCAGGAACATCTGCACCTCGTGGCGACCGTAGTCGAAGACGTAGGTGTTCCAGTCCGGGTGAAAGCCCTTGCGCGGATCGGCGTACTCGTAGAGCGCGCCGCCGTCCCACTGCGCCAGCCCGATCTCGTCGGTGGGGAAGTGGCCCGGCACCCAGTCGAGCAGCACGCCCAGCCCCGCCTGGTGCAGGGTGTCCACCATGAACTTGAAGTCCTCCGGCGTCCCGAAACGGCAGCTGGGCGCGTAATAACTGGTGACCTGATAGCCCCAGGAGCCATCGAAGGGGTGCTCCATCACGCCCATCAGCTCCACGTGGGTGTAGCCCATGCCGCTGGCGTACTCGGCCAGCCGGGGCGCGAGATCGCGGTAGTTCATGAACCAGCCGTCCTCGCGGCGCATCCACGAGCCGAGGTGCACCTCATAGATGCTGATGGGCCGGGTATCGGACTGGTCGCGGTCGCCCATCCAGGCATCGTCGCCCCACAGGTAGGGCTGGTCCTCCCAGATCACGCTGGCCGTCTTGGGCCGAAGTTCGGCGGTCTTGGCGTAGGGGTCGGCCTTCCAGACGGTGTGTCCATTCTGTCCGGTCACGGCGTACTTGTAGGTCTGCCCGTGGTGGGCGCCCGGCACGAACACGCCCCAGAATCCACCGGAAAGGCGCTGCATCGGGTGTTCCAGGGCATTCCAGTAGTTGAAGTCGCCCACCACCGAGATGAAGTGGGCGTTGGGCGCCCAGACGGCGAACCGGACGCCGGCCACCCCGTCCTGCTCGGTGACGTGGGCGCCCAGCAGATGGTCCGGGCGCACCAGATCGGCCGCATTCAGCTTGTGCAGGTGGTCATCGGTCAGCGGCAGCGTGTGGCTCATGAATCCAGCTTAGTGGACCGGAACGCCGCCTTCTCATTCAACGGCCTTGAGGTGCGCTTTACCTGGGCGTGCCGCTGGCGGCCCCGTGCGGCTCCAGCACCTGCTCGCGGAAGCGGCGCAGGATGGCCAGCCCCACCTCCCCGCTCTTTTCCGGGTGGAACTGGGTGGCGTGCAGGTTGCCCTGGCTCAGCACCGACCAGAACGGCACGCCGTACTCGGTGATGGCGCCGCTGTCCACCTCCACCGTCAGCGGCACGTAGTAGCTGTGCACGAAGTACGCGTAGGCCGGGCAGTACAGCTGATGCAGCAGCGGCGAGTCGCCCACCTTGTCGATGCTGTTCCAGCCCATGTGCGGCACCTTCTGGGCGCCCGGAGCCGGAGTGAAGCGCTGGGACACGCCCGGCAGCAGCCCCAGTCCGCGCACCCCCGGCGCCTCCTCCGAGCCGTCCAGCAGCATCTGCATGCCCACACAGATGCCCAGGATTGGGGTGCCCTTCGACGCCGCCTCCATGATCGGAGCGCGGAAGCCACTATCGTCGAAGGCTTCCATCACCTGCCGGAAGTGCCCCTGACCCGGCACCACAATGCCGCTCATGCCGTGCAGCTGCTCCGGGGTGCTCACCACCTGCACCGGAATGCCGGCCCGCACCAGCGCCTTGTGGGCGCTGCGGACGTTGCCGCCGCCGTAATCCAGCAGGGCCACTTGCGGGGCGCTCACAGCAACCCCTTGGTGCTGGGCAGCCGCTCGGACGTGACGGCCACCGCGTCACGCAGGGCGCGGGCAAAGGCCTTCATGACCGCCTCAATGACGTGGTGCGCCTCACGACCAGCCAGCAGCCGCACGTGCAGTGTGACGCCCGCGTGGTTGCACAGGCCGCGCAGGAACTCGCGCAGGTGGTAATGGCTGAAGGTTCCGGCGGTGCCCCACACGTCCAGCCGCTCCGGCTCGAACGCGAGGTGGGCGCGGCCCGACAGGTCCACCACCACGTGCGCCAGCGTCTCATCCATCGGCACGAAGCTGCTGCCGTACCGCTCGATGCCGCGCCGGTCCCCCAGCGCCCGGTTCAGCGCCTGCCCCAGCGTGATGCCGGTGTCTTCTGCGAGGTGATGCACCTCCACCTCCAGATCGCCGCTGGCCTGCACACTTAAACCCAGGCGTCCATGCCGGGCCAGCTGATCCAGCATGTGGTCCAGGAAGGCGTGGCCGGTGTGCAGGCCGCCCTCCACAAGGTGGTCCAGGTCGAGGGTCACGGCGACCTCTGTCTCGTTGGTGCGGCGCTGCAGCTCGGCCCGGCGGGGGGGCGGAGCGGAGCGGTCGGGTGCGGGAGGGGAGCTGTCCATCCGCCTGAGTGTAAACCGCTGCGCCGGGAGGGAGTGAAACGCTGGTCTCAGGAGAAAGGTGGGCCTGTCTTCCGGGTAAGGAAGGTGACTGTACCCATTTATGCAGGTTGGCCTAAATTCTATGCACTTTTTCACACCGCACAATTGAAAAGTAAGATGTCAAAATCTAAAACAAATGATAGAAAACAGATCGAATTTTGCATCAAAAGGCCGGTTAAGATTCATGAATTCAACCTGACTAGACAGATTTTAAGGACGGGCAATCAGGGCTGTGTTATTCACAGGTCAGCACTTGACCCCCCCAGGTGGCTGGACCCCCGGTGGTCTTTCTACGCTTACGGCGCAGGAGATCAGAACGTTTCGTATCTCTGCTTTCGTTGGAGGAACACGATGATGACCCGCCCCGTCTTTGCTGCACTTGGTCTGGCCCTGCTGCTCGCCGCCTGTGGACAGAACACCGCCCAGACCCCCGCCACGGCACCCGTCGCCCAGTCTCCGTCCACGGATGCCGATGCGGTGGCCTCCGCCCGCCCGGCGCTGGCGGATAAGTTGCTCCCCGTGGACCCGGCCCGCGCCATTCCTGGCCAGTACATCGTGGTGCTGAACAAGGGCACCCTGGGCAGCAATATCAACACCCTGAGCCTGCAGAGCCAGGCGGAACGGGTGATCAGCGTGCTGGGCCTGAACCCCCAGGGTGTGACCATGAAGCAGGTGTACGGCACGGCCCTGACCGGCTTCGCGGCGCAGCTGAGCGCCCAGAACTTGGCGCAGCTGCGGGCCGACAGCCGGGTGAAGTACATCGAGCAGGATCAGGTGGTGAAGCTCTCCGCTGTCCAGAGCGGTCCGACCTGGGGCCTGGACCGCGTGGATCAGCGCAACCTGCCGCTGGACAGCAGCTACACCTACCTGAACACCGCCAGTAACGTGACCGCTTACATCGTGGACACCGGCATCAACACCAGCAACACCGACTTCGGGGGCCGGGCCACGGTGGGCAACGACCAGATCGGCGACGGCCAGAACGGCATCGACTGTAACGGACACGGCACCCACGTGGCCGGCACGGTGGGCGGCAGCAAGTACGGCGTGGCCAAGAGCGTGCGGCTGGTGGCGGTGCGGGTGCTGGACTGCAGCGGCAGCGGCAGCAACAGCGGCGTGATCGCCGGGGTGAACTGGGTGGCCACCAACGCCGTCAAGCCGGCGGTGGCCAACATGAGCCTGGGCGGCGGGGCAAGTCAGGCGCTGGACGACGCGGTCACGGCCGCCGTCAACAAGGGCGTGACCTTCGCGGTGGCGGGCGGCAACGACAACGCCAACGCCTGCAACAGCAGCCCGGCCCGTGCGGCGGCGGCGATCACGGTGGGCGCCACCACCAACACCGACGCGCGCGCCAGCTTCAGCAACTACGGCAGCTGCCTCGACATCTTCGCGCCGGGGCAGAACATCACCAGTGACTGGATCGGCAGCACCACCGCCACCAACACCATCAGCGGCACCAGCATGGCCACGCCGCACGTGGCCGGCGCGGCGGCGCTGGTGCTGGGCGCCAATCCCAGCTACACGCCCGCCCAGGTGGCCACCACCCTCACCGGCAACGCCACCACCGGCAAGGTCACCAGCGCCGGCACCGGCAGCCCCAACCGCCTGCTGTACACCCAGGCGCTCAGCCTGCCCAGCGGCGGCGGCACCGGCACCTCCACCACCTACAGCGGCAGCCTGAGCGGCAGCGGCTACGCGGCGTACAAGCCGGGCAGCGCCGGCTTCAGCTACGCGGGCGGCACCCTCAAGGGGGTGCTGAGCGGCCCCAGCGGCGCGGACTTCGACCTGTACCTCCAGAAGCTCTCCGGCAGCAGCTGGAACGATGTGGCGGCCAGCGAGAGCAGCACCAGCAGCGAGAGCATCAGCTACGCCGCCGGCAGCGGCACCTACCGCTGGCAGGTCTACAGCTACAGTGGCAGCGGCAGCTACTCGCTGACCGAAACCAGATAAGCGAAGCGGAAGCGGGCAGGCGGGCCGGGGGAGACTCCGGCCCGCTTTCCTGTGGTGCACTGGCGCGGTTTCCTGCGGCATGATCTTGCCATGGAGAGCTGGCAGAACAACAGCGGCCCGGTCAGGGCATGGCCGCCCGACGACGGCGCCGGGACCACCCGGTGAGCCCGGCACCGACCTCGCTGCAGGACTTTCCCCCTGCGCTTCAACCGCGGCTGGTGGAGGCGGTCAGGACAGATCAGCCGCTGCTCGCCCTGCAGGAGGTGCTGAGGCAGGCTGGAGCAGACCGCCCGGTCCCGGAGTTGCACGCGCTGGCCTGGACCGTGCTGGGCCTCCCCGGTCCGGCTCCCGAGCCGGGCAAGGCCACGTCCTACGCCGCGCTGGCCGGCCTGGCCGAGCTGCACGACGTGGGCCGGTCGGCCGACGTCGCCGCGCTCGCCCGGTTGCTGTCGCGGGAAGAGGAGCTGGTGCCGGACCTGCGCGCGGCCCGACCTTGGCTCCCACCGGGCCGCCCGGAGGAGCTGCTGGAGGCGGTGTTCAGCAGCGAGTGGAGCGGCTTTCTGGGTCGCCTGGGTGCGTCCGGGGCGTGGGTCTATGCGGCCAGCGTGGCGGAGCTGCAGCAGCTGGGCCACCGCTATGGCCAGCTGGTCGAGGCCTTCCTGAACAGCCGGGCCAGTGAGGTCCTGTTGGCGCTGGCCGGTGCAGACCGCCCCTTGCTGCTGAGGCTGGAGAGAGCGTCCCCCCGGCCCTTGACGCCGCTGGAGACCAGGGCGGCTCAGGTGCAGATGCTGAGCCGGGCAGAGGCGACCTTCTGGGACGCGGCCCGGCAGCAGGCCATGACCCAGCGGGATGCCTGGGCGAGTCGCCAGCGCTAGCCCGGCTCAGGACTGAGTGGTGAGCTGGTCCACCGCCTGGGCCACCGGCGTCTCGCCCGCCACCACCTCGAAGGTGTGGCCCACGGTCCCCGGCTGGTGCAGGCACGCCACCACCACGGCGGCCACGTCCGTGCGCGAAATCATGCCGCGCGGCGCCTGCGCCGCGACCGTGACGTCGGCCGCTGGCCGGCTCGTTGTTCAGGCCGCCCGGCCGCACGATGGTGAACGCGAGCCGGCTGGCCTGCACGGCCGCGTCCGAAACCGCCTTGGCGCGCAGCACCTCCAGCAGAAAGGGCGGCATCTGCTCCGGGCGGTCCACGCCCATGCTGCTGACCACCACCAGCCGCACGGGACCGTCCGCTTCCAGCTGCCGAACCAGCTGCACCAGCGCCTCGTTGTCGATGCGCCGGAAGTCGCCGGAGGTGCCGGCCCCGGCAGCCCACACCACCGCGTCGGTGCCGTCCAGAACGGCACGCCACTCGCCGGTCAGGTCGCCCGGCACGCTGACGGCGCCCAGTTGGGACAGGTCGGCCCCCTGCTCTGGGCGCCGGACCAGCGCGCGAACGCCGTGGCCCTGCTCCACCAGCTGTTGCACCACCAGCCGGCCCACCCCGCCGGCCGCCCCGATCACCGCGATGTTCATGCCTTCAGGCTACCGGCCAGTCCCTGCACCAACTGTCGGGCTTCCCTCAGGGCCCAGGTGCTGCACCGTGGCGCTGAGCCGGGAGCGCTCGGCGGCGAAGGCCAGCCGGTGGGACGCCAGCGACTCGGCCAGCGGCGTGGGCTGCGCCGCCGCGCCGCGCACGAAGGCCAGCCAGCGTTCCACCAGTCCCAGGTCGCCGCCGCCGTGGTTTCCCTCCGCGCTGGCCGACAGCTGCTGGACCGTCCCGGTGCCGAAGTCGTGAAACTCCAGCTCGCCCAGTTCCATCTGGCCGCGCAGCTCGCCCTTGCTGCCCAGCAGCTTCAGGGTGCGGGTGTTGTTGTGGGTGAAGGCGCTGACCGTCAGGCTGGCCTGTACCCCGTTGTGGAAGTGAATCAAGGCCGTCTGATGGTCCGGCTGGTTGTTGCGGCCCAGGTAGGCGCATTCGCCGTACGGGCCTTCACGCAGGGCGTTCAGCACGCCCAGCATGTCGCCGCGGTGGCTGACAGCCGTGTTGGGCCAGGTATTGGCCGGGCGCTTCAGATAGATTAGCCGCGCGTCCGACGGACAGGCCATCACCGGGCAGTCCACGCAGCGGTCGGTCGCGTTCTCCGGGCGATGCTCTGGCCGGAAATGATGCAGCGCCCCGTCCGACATGATCCAGGCTGGGGCGGCCCCGGCGAACCAGCACAGCAGGTCCAGGTCATGGCTGCTCTTGGCCAGAATGAACGGCGCGGACGGCGGCGAACTGCGCCAGTTGCCGCGCACGAAGCTGTGCGCGTAGTGCCAGTGCGCCACGTTCTCGGCGTGGGTGATGCCCACCAGCTGACCGAGCCGGCCCGAGTCCAGCACCATCCGCACCGTCTGAAAAAACGGCGTGTGGCGCAGCACGTGACAGACCGTCACCGAGCCGCTGGAGTGCCGCTCGGCGTCCAGCAGCCGGTCCAGGTCCGGCTCGCTCAGGGCGATGGGTTTTTCCAGCAGCACGTGGTAGCCGAGCGCCAGCGCCAGCAGCGCCGGCTCCACATGCTGGGTGTCGGGGGTGGCGATCACCACCGCGTCGGCCACCCGACCCAGGGCAAAGAAGCGGGTCCAGTCGCTCAGGCACTGGTCGGCCGGCACGCCGTACCGCGCCGCGATCTGCTCCCGGCGCGCCTTGTCCGGCTCCACCAGGTAGCGGACCTGCCCCCCCAGTGCCGTGATGTGCTGGGCGTAGACCTGGCCGCCCCGGTTGCCGGCGCCCAGGATGGCCACCTCCGGGCGCGGGCGGGTCACGCGCCGGTCCGCTCGACGCCCCAGCCGGGGGCCTGGGGCCGCGTCACGTGTCCGGCTTCCCAGTGCAGGCCGTGATACGGATCGTCGGCCAGCAGCAGCGCGCCGTCCAGGTCAGCCCAGTCGCACAGGCCCGCCAGCGCCACCCCCGCCGCGATGCCCAGGCTGCTCTCGATCATGCAGCCCATCATCACGCTCATGCCCAGCGCGCGGGCGGTGCGTAGCGCCTCCAGGGTCCGCAGCGGGCCGCCCAGCTTGGCCAGCTTCAGGTTCACGGCGTCGAAGCACTCGGCCAGCGCCGGCACGTCCGAGACGTGATGCAGGCTCTCGTCGGCCATGATCGGCACCCGGCTGTGCCGGCGCAGCTCCCGGTGGCCCTCCAGGTCGTGGGCGGCCAGCGGCTGCTCCACCAGCTCCACGCCCGCCGCGTCCAGCACCGCCAGCATCCGGCGCGCCTGCGGCCGGGTCCAGGCGGCGTTGGCGTCCACCCGGAGGGCCGTGCCGGGCGCCTCCTCGCGCAGCGCCTCGATGATCTGCACGTCCCGGTCGGTGCCGAGCTTGACCTTCAGCACGCGGTGCCCGCGCTCCACCGCGTCTCGGGCCTGCTGGCGCATGTCCGGCAGCTCCGCGAGGCTGACGGTGTAGCTGCTCTCCGGCACCCGGCTGGGCGACAGGCCCAGCAGTCGCCAGACCGGGACGCCCGACGCCCGCGCGCACCACTCCAGCGCCGCCATCGAGACCGCGCACTTGGCGCTGGGGTGATCGTGGGGAAAGGTGGCGTCCATGCGGGCCTTCAGGCCGTCCCAGTCCCAGGGGTCGGTGAGCGCGGCAGTCAGGGACGGTAGCACCGCTTCAAGTGTGGTGCGGGTCTCGCCGTAGAAGGCGTTGGGCGCCGCCTCGCCGCGCCCGGTCAGGCCGTCCTGTTCAAACGTCACGAAGGTGCGCGGGTAGGCGCTGTGGGTCCAGCGCGCGATGCCGAACGGCTGCCGGGTGTGCAGTTCCAGCGTCTCGGTGTGGAGGGTCATGCCTGCTCCAGCTGCGCGGCCCACAGCTCCGGCGTCATGCGGCCGTAGCCGGAGACGGAGTCAGCCAGCTGCCGACCGTACTCGCCCTCGCCCAGCGTCTCGATGCTCACGGCCATGTGCGTGGCGTTGGCGTGCAGCACCCGGCGCTCATCCAGCATGTAGCCCACGTGCCCGGGAAAGAACACCAGATCGCCGGCCTGCGGGGTGTCCACCGGGCTCAGGTACGCCTGCTGCTGGTCGGCGTCGCGGGGGAGCGGGTAGCCGCTGGCCAGCTGCATCAGGCCGCTGCAGTCGATGCCCCAGGCGCTGCGCCCGCCCCACAGGTACGGCACGCCCAGGAACTTGTGCAGCAGGTCCGCGCCCGGCGTCTGCTGCGGCTCGGTGACACTGGTGCGGACATAGCCGTCCGTGCCGCCGTACCGCACCCGCCACCAGCGGTACGCGCCGTGCTGCTCCGGCTCCGGCTGCTGCACCGAGAGCACCGCGCCGTACCCGAGCCGGCCCAGCACCTGCGCCTGAATACGCGGCGCGGCGTACACGTGGCCGCGCAGCACCGTGACCGGCACGCTCAGCGTCGGCGGGGTGGTGCTCAGGCCGCTGCTGCGGGCATAGCCCAGGTAGCTGTCGTGGGTGGTCCGCACCCAGCTCCAGCCGCCCGGCAGCACTTCCAGCAGTTCCATGCGCTCGCCGGGCAGCGCCTCGCTCACCTGAGCGGCGGTCTCGTCGGGTGAGGCACGCAGGCTCAGCAGGTCGTCCGCCCAAGCGGGCGTGGGAGACAGGGCGGTCCACTCGCCCTCCAGCTGCGGAATCAGGGCCGCGTCGGCGGTGCGGCGCTCCGGATGATGGGCATGAATTCGTCGGTCCAGGGGGGAGACGGTGTCGGTCATTTCAGGTTCCTCTCGATCCAGCGCAGCCAGTTGCCCCCGGCCACCCTCGGCCGCTCCGCTTCAGGCAGGGCGTCCAGCACGTTCAGCACGTCGGCGTAGCGGTTCAGGAAGTCAGGCCCCTTCTCGATGCCGAAGCCGCCGTCCAGGTCGGTGCCCAGCCCCACCTGCCGCCACGAGCCGAGCTGCGCGTAGTGTTCGGCGTGGGCGGCCCACTCTGACGCGCTGGCCCGCGTGTCGCCCACGGCCCAGCCGGCCCGGATGAACATGCTCGGCGCCACCAGCCCCACCACCCCCCCGCGCTCGAAGATGGCGCGGGCCATGTCGTCCGAGAGGTGGCGGTTGCCCGGCACCAGCGCCCGGCTGTTGCTGTGGCTGGCCATCACCAGCGGCTGCAGTTCGATGGCCTGCCAGAACGACGCGTCGTCCAGGTGCGAGGCGTCCAGCGCCACCCCCAGTTCACGCATCGCCACTAGCAGGTCCTCGCCCCGGTCGGTCAGCGGTCCGGGCTCGTCGGTGCCGCCGGCGTAGCGGGTGCGCCGCCACGCCGGGCCGATCAGCCGCACGCCCGCGTCCACCCACTCCGGCAGGTCGCCCGCGTCGCGCAGCGGATCGGCGCCCTCCATCAGCAGCACCACGCCCAGCGGCCGGGTGTCGTCCCAGTCGCGCACGTGCTCGCGCACCTCGGTGCCGGAGCGCAGCAGCCGCACATGGCCCTGGTCCTCCCAGCGCCGGTACTGGTCCAGCTGCGCCACCGCCTGCCGCCGCGCGCCCTGCCACGTTTCGTAGCCGAGTGGGGTCTCGGGGCCGGCGGGCGCGGCGAACAGGGTGGCGAAGCAGGCGGCCACGCCCGCACGCTGCAGTTCCGAAAAGGTGACGCAGGCCGTTTCACCCGCCACCGGGTCCTGGGCCCGCAGGTCGGAGAGGCTGAGCGTCAGGTCGCGGCCCAGCCCCGCGTTGTACGCCAGATCCAGATGCGCGTCGAAGACCCTCATGCGCCGGCCAGCTCCGTCTCGACAACCTGCAGCACGTCGCTCAGCTGGTGCAGCGCGCCGGGCGTCTGCCGCTTCAGGTCGATCAGCTCGGCCGCCATGCCCACCTGCCGGGCCGCTTCCACGTTCTCCAGCCGGTCGTCGATGAACAGGATGTCGGCCGGGGGCAGCTGCAGCTGGGCCGCCGCGTACAGGAAGGCCCCGGCCTCCGGCTTGTGAACGCCCGCCGCGCAGGTGCTGATGGCCACGTCGATCAGGTCGTCCAGCTGCGTGGCCTCCAGCGAGGCCCGGATGGACGGAAAGGTGTTGCTCAGCACCCCGGTCTTCAGGCCGCGCCGTCTCAGGGCCGTGAGCACCTCGCGGGCCTCCGGGACCGGGCGGAAGTAGCGGTGATACGGCCAGGCGTCCAGGTAGCCGTCCAGCCGCGAGACCGGCACGTTCAGCTGCTGGGCCAGCCGCTCCAGGTAGGCCTGCCAGTAGCGCGTCTCGTCGGCTTCAGTGCGCAGGTCCCACCAGCTGGGCGTGTCGGCCCACAGCTGCTGCAGCGCCTCGCCCACCTCGCGCGGGTCCTGCCCCACGCGCTGGGCGGTCCACTGCGCCGCCTCGCGGAAGACGCCGCGGTCGGTCACGGCGATGGTGTCATCTCGGTCAAACAGCACAGCTCGGATGGGCATGGGCCCCATGGTACCCCCGTCCGGCGGCGCCGGTTTAGACTGCCGCCATGACCTCCTTCACGCTGACGCCCGAGGTGCTGCGCCACCCCGACAGCTACAAATGGACGCTCTACCCGCAGGAGGTGCTGCCGCTGTGGGTGGCCGACATGGACTTCGCGCCGGCGCCGTCCATCGTGGCGGCCCTGAAAGACCGGCTGGAACACGGTCTGGGTTATCACCTGCTGCGCGGCGACCCGGACCTGACCCGGCTGCTGGGGGCGCGGCTGGAGCAGCAGGGCGTGCCGCCACTGCCGGAAGGCGGCATGCGTTTCCTGCCGGGCGTGGTGCCGGGGCTGTACGCGGCGGTGCTGGGCCTGACCGCGCCGGGCGACGACGTGCTGAGCTTCACCCCGATCTATCCGCCGTTCCTGT